>NZ_QEIO01000001.1 GCF_003336425.1 Marinitenerispora sediminis
GTGTTCGTAGGAGCCGTCCCCGGCGCCCCCACCCGCCGAGGACGGCTCCTACGAACACCGCCTCCGCTCCGTGACCGGCCTCCCGACGTCACCGGTCCCCCGCACGATCTACCGCGCCACGGGCGGCCGAATCCACCCGGGGAGAACGAGGTAGCCCACAGCGGGGGCGTGGGCGGGGCTGTGTCACCTGCGTCGAACGCTACACCGGGTTGCCGGCGGCGGCCTGAGCTGTTCCCTCCGCACATGGGGGGCACGGTCGTTTACGGCCAGGAATCCTAGCCCTTGCGCGGTCCCCCACGTGCGTGGGGCGGGCGCCGCGTTCGAGCTCTACGAGCCCGTCGCGTTCGGTTCACCCCCATGGGCGTGGAGCGGGCTAGGGTCTGAATCTGCGGGTCCACGTTCCCCCGGGTCACCCCCACGTGCGTGGGGCACACACGCCCCGAGGGTGGTCGCACACCCGTCGGGGGGGTCCACCCCCACGTGCGGGGGGCGCACCTGCCGGGGATGCTGGCCGGGCGCGCGGCCGGCGGTCCACCCCCACGTGCGTGGGGCGCACAGCTTATGACGTTGTCCCCCGCATCACCTATCCGGTCCACCCCCACGTGCGTGGGGCGCACACCGCCCGGTGCACGCCGCACCAGGCGCGGCCCGGTCCACCCCCACGTGCGTGGGGCGCACTGGGTCGGCCGCCGGAAAAGGCCGACGGGCTCCGGTCCACCCCCACGTGCGTGGGGCGCACTGGACACTGCGCACAGTTGCCGCCCCAAGGGGCGGTCCACCCCCACGTGCGTGGGGCGCACAGGTGTCGCTGCGACACGACACGACTCCGGCACGGTCCACCCCCACGTGCGTGGGGCGCACCCTGCCCCGCCTGCCAGCACCACACCCAGGTCCGGTCCACCCCCACGTGCGTGGGGCGCACTAGGTGATGAACTCGTCGTGCCCCACGACCGCCGGTCCACCCCCACGTGCGTGGGGCGCACGCGCGAGCGCAGCATCGGCTCGCGCGAGAGCACGGTCCACCCCCACGTGCGTGGGGCGCACTGGATTTTCCCGCCTGGTCGAGGAACCCGCATCGGTCCACCCCCACGTGCGTGGGGCGCACCGCTCACACCCTCGAAGGTCTACGTAGGCCGCCGGTCCACCCCCACGTGCGTGGGGCGCACCATTCGCTCTTCCTTTCTCTTCTGATCAGTCGCGGTCCACCCCCACGTGCGTGGGGCGCACTTCCGTTGGTGTTCGGCCGAACATCGCGCGAACGGTCCACCCCCACGTGCGTGGGGCGCACACGTGCCGCTCCAGAGTCAGCTCCGGGTGGGCCGGTCCACCCCCACGTGCGTGGGGCGCACCGCTGCTCAGCCTGGAGTCCGCGGCCGGGAACCGGTCCACCCCCACGTGCGTGGGGCGCACCGAACAACGGTCGCGCTGAGCGCGCGGACCGCCGGTCCACCCCCACGTGCGTGGGGCGCACCGGCGGCACCTCCTGGCCGGCACCGGCGTTGACGGTCCACCCCCACGTGCGTGGGGCGCACTGCAGCCGGTCCCAATAGCGGGTGGTCTCCAGCGGTCCACCCCCACGTGCGTGGGGCGCACCTGAAACAGGGGCGTCGCCATGGTCCGCAGCGCGGTCCACCCCCACGTGCGTGGGGCGCACGCCGCGCGGCGCTTCTCGCGCTCGGTGCGCCACGGTCCACCCCCACGTGCGTGGGGCGCACGACCTGTCGGTGAGCCCGGTCATGCGCGCGATCGGTCCACCCCCACGTGCGTGGGGCGCACCATCTCAAAGATGAACTGGGCGACGCGTAAACCGGTCCACCCCCACGTGCGTGGGGCGCACACTTCGCGACCTGCAACGACGTAGCCCGTTATCATTTCTTTACCAGAAAACACCCCACTCAGAGCATGCTTGTAATCACATCATTACTCCCCGCATTCACCACCCCTCCGGAATAGGCACCTGCTCCTCCTCCACCGGGTTCATCGTCACGAACTGGAGCCCGCCCCAGTCGACGACCTCCCGGCGTTGCGGGCCCGCCGTTCGGACCAGGAAGCGCTGTTCGTTGTCCGCCGGGTGGATGCAGACGGCGGATCCCTCGCCGAGGGTTGCCTGGACGATGTCCCACAGCTCCTCCCGGACGCGGGCCGAGAGCGTGCCCACGTAGAGGCCCGCTCTCGGCTCGACCATCCAGCGGGTGAGGGCGCCGCGCACGTGGGCAGGGACGGCTGAGGTCGAGATGACCACCATGTTCGCCATGGTCGCCTTTCACATCACGTCGTCGCCGTGGTTGACGCCCCCGGCGACGCTGCCCCGTTCCGGGTCCCACAGTTCGACGAGGCGGACGGGCTCCTCCTCCGCCTCCTGGGGATCGGGCTGGTCCGGATCGAGGAGCCACTGGACGTCCCGGACGATCTGCGGCAGCCGGCGGTACAGGCGGAAGTCCTCCCGCAGCCGGCGGCGGACCTCCGACTCCGGATCGTGCGACTTGGCGAGGGAGAAGGCCAGGGGGATGGTCGTCTGCGCCTTGTACAGGTCGGCGATGTCGTACACGAACGAGTGCTGCTTGCCCGAGTGCACGAACCCCAGGGCGGGTGAGCAGCCGAGGTGGGCGATCACCGCGTGCGCGATTCCGTACAGCGCCTGGCTCCCGGCGGAAAGCGCGAGGTTGACCGGGTCCTGCTCCCCCCAGCTGCTCGGATCGTAGTTGCGCTTGAAGGGCTTCAGTCGGTGGCGCTGGGCCAGGGTCCGGTAGAGGGCCTTCATGCGTGATCCCTCGATGCCGCGCAGCACCTCCAGCGGCGTCCCCCGCTCGATCTCCTGCTGGAAGCGGAGCTCGTACATGCGCACGGCGACGTCGAGCCGGGCCTCCGGATCGGCCCACGCGCGGGCCTGGCGTTCCAGCCACGCCGTGGTGCGGTCGGCGGGCTGGACGGCTCCGTAGCAGCGGACTCCGCCCGAGCCGACGCACACCACCGTCGTGCCGTGCCGCATGAGGGTCGACAGCGCCCGATGCGTGATGGACGTCCCCGGCCCGAGCAGGACACACGCCAGCGCGGCCGTCGGCAGGTACGTGCGCTGCACTCCGCCGGCCGACGTCTCGATGACCGCGCACACTCCCGTGTCGGTCTGCTCGACGCGGGCGATGTCGATGTAGAGGAAGGACAGGCCGTCGGAGACCCGGGGCAGCATCGCGAGCGTGGGCGACGCGAGCCGGCGCCGCGCCTCGGTCTGCGGGAGGCTCACGGCTCCCCTCCGACCACGGCGAGGCTGAGCAGTCCGCATCCGTGCGACTTGCCGCGTCCGATGCCGGCCCGCACCGCCGAGCGCAGGACGTCCGCGTCCGTCACCTCGGCGGTCCCCTGGAAGAGCACCGCGCTGTGGCGGATGCGCCGGCCACGGGACCGGTCGACCGCGTCCGCGCGGTCGAGGGAGACGAGGGAGTGCAGCCGCAGCCCGCTGCCCTCCGCGCGCTGCCGCCACCACGCATCCGCCTCCGCGCCGCGCAGGGCAGTCGTGACCTCGCTCTTGCCCTGCTCCTTGGAGCGCCCGGTGCGGCGGGTCGGACTGGCGACGATGCGGTACCGGACCAGCTGCCCGGCCGCGAGGTAGCCCAGCAGCGGCGCGAGGTCGCGCGTGTCGACCGTGCCGTATCCCTCCGGAAGGCCGGAGGTGTCGAGCGGGCGGTTCGCCTGCACGAGTACCGACGTGCCGGCGCGGGTCTGCTCGACCCGGAAGAGCAGGTCCGCGGCCTGGCGCGGATGCGGCCCGAGCCCGGTGGGCGGCAGCAGCCGCATGAGCCGCCGGTGCAGCGCGCCCATGTCCCCGAGGTCGGCCCGCGCCTCGGCGCAACGGGGGTTCGGGACGATCCTGGTCAGTCCGAGCATCATGACCTTCCCCGCACGTAGTCGTACAGCGCCGCGAGGTAGCCGCTGTGGTCCCGCCAGCGCTCCAGCGCCGCCGGCAGATCCTCGGGGAGCACGGTGACCGGCCGCGTCGCGTACGCCCGCCGCGCGCCGCTGAAGGACCGCGGGACGTCGCTGAGGACGGTGCGTTCCCCCCTCCGCCCGGACGGCACGTGGTCGCCCTCGTACACGAATTCCACGCTCACCGTCTCGCCCGCACTCCCGTCCCGCTGACCGGGCAGCGGTGGCGGTAGCGGGACCTTCCGCAGCTCCGCGACGGGATCCGCCACCCTTCGGCCCAGGACGAGCGGCTGGTCCGGTACGCAGGCGCGGCGCCCGAGGTAGGGCTGCCAGTGCGGGGCGAGGAGCGCGGCCGCGATCGGCTCCGCGACCTCCTCGGGCGCGGTGACGGCGACCGTGAACACCGCGCCCGCGAGGTAGGCGCGGTGGGTGACGATCGTGCCCGCCTCGGCACCCCTCCGCTTGCCCTCCGCGGTGGGGACGGTGCGGCTGGCCGGCATTCCCCCGCCGACCGTGTGGAAGTCGACCGTCCGGGTTCCGGGCCGGTCGATCCGCACGGTGATCCCCAGGGTGTCGTAGTGGCTGAGGTCGGCGCCGCGCTCGACGCCCTGCGCCGCCGCGAACATCCCGACCAGTCCGGATCTCGTGGGGAAGATGACGGTGTCCCGCAGCCCGTAGGCGCTGTGCTCGCCCCAGCTCTGCAGCGGGCCGGCGAGGCGGAGCAGGAATCCGCTCATTCGGCCGGCCCGAAGGCGGCGCCGAGCGCTCCGGACAGCACGCTGCCGACGGAGTCGTGCCGGTCGCCGAGGCCGGTGAGCTTAGCCGACTCGCCGTCGATGCCGGCGTGCCCGTCGAACCGGATCTCCTCCCGGCCCCACAGGGCGTGCAGGTTGGTCGCGTAACCGGACAGCGCCGAGCGCGCCGCCGCCGCGTATCCGCGGTTGCCGGCGACCGGCTGCTCGAAGGCGGGGGCGAAGGAGACGGGGCGGTCGCCGCGCACCGCCACGTAGACGAGGTCCGGCAGCGTCATCGCGGCGGTCGCGTTCTGCTTGCCGGTGGGCACGGTGCGCAGGAACGCCGTCAGGAACTCCCCGACGAGCTCCCGGGCGCTGCCGGCGTCGCCGTCGAGGTTGCGGAGCAGCCCGGCGACGTTGACGTTGGCGTACCGGTAGAAGGTGCCGGCGCTGAACTGCCCGACGTTCATGTGGCCGCTCCCCCGGTCCCCGGCCGCACTGGGGATGTCGTCGACGGCCGTGAAGAAGTCGGTCTCCACCTCGGTCCCGTGCACGGTGAAGGCGTGCGCGAACTGGACGGCGCCGTCGACGTCGGCCCCGGGCAGTTCGGCGAGCATCCGACCGAACAGGTTGATGGTGCCGCTGCGCGAGCGCAGGATCTCGCTGACCTCGTCGGAGGGGACCGCCGTGCCGGGCTTCTTCTTGGCGGCCTCCTTCGCGATCTCCTCGCGGTGCCGGGCGGCGACCTCGACCAACTGGTCGATCCCCGGCGCGGGGAGGTACAGCAGGACCGAGGTGGCGACGGCCTGCCCGTCCTGCTCCTTCTCCAGCTTGATGCCCTTGCCCGCCGCGGCGACGACCTGCCGGCCCGCCTCACGGGCGAGGTAGGGGTCCCAGCCCTGCTCTTCGAGCCGTGCCGCGATGCCGGCGGCGAGGCGCCGGGTCCGCACCGCGCGGTCGCCGAGACGGGTTTCGACCTCGTGGCGGACCGCGCGCTTCCAGCTCTGGCTGGACACCCGGGTCCGCTCGTACCCTCCGTACTCGACGGTCTTGGGCAGGCCGATGTCGTCCCGGTTGATGTTGCTGTACGGAAGCGTCTGCAGGGCGTGGATGTCGAGGTAGGCGGCAGTGGTCATGAGAGTTGGTCCTCTGTCTCGATGGTGGTGTCCGCGGCGGCCGGGGACTCGTCGTCGGCCCGGCGCTTGCGCTCCCGTTGGATGTCGTCGCGCGTGCGGTGGTACCGCTGCACCCATTCCTTGGCGACCTGGTCCCGCTCGGAGCCCCAGCGGGCGAGGTCGCGCAGCAGGTACCCCCAGTCGACGGGGATGAGGTCGGCGCGCAGGTAGGAGATGAGCTTGGGCAGCTCGCGGTGCAGCCGGTCGACGCGGTAGCGGGCGAGCAGGTGGAGCCGGTCCCGCGCCGCGTCGCCGTTCACGCGGCCCTTCTCCACCGCCCAGGCCAGGGTCTCCCCGAGGTTGCGCCGCCGGCTCCGGCCGGCGGCCGTACCCGCGCCGCCGGTAGGACCGCCCTCCGCGCCCTCGTGGCCGTCCGAGGCCGACCCCGCGACGTCCTGGTCGCGCGCCCCGCGCTGCTGGGCGGCGATCAGCGCCGCCACGGTGTAGAAGGCGCGCTCCGTCGCGTGGTCCGGACGCTCCGGGAGGAACGGCGCGACCACCGCGTGCGCGTGGAAGTTGGCGATGTCCTTCGGGGGGCGGCCGATACCGCGGCGCAACGCCGCCCGGAGGCCCGGATCGTTCTCGATGACGTGCCGGATGCGGGCCGTCATGCGGTCGCCGACGGCGATCAGTTCCTTTTGGTTCACGCATTCTCCTCTGGAGGGTTCTCGGTCACCCAGCCCGCGTAAAGCCCGCGGCGGGCCCGTTCGACCGCCTCGGCCACCCGCGGCCGCCGCGTGTAGGGGCCGGCGACCTCGTCGAAGACCCGCAGCGCGATACGGATGAAGGCGTTGCCCGGGCCGGTGCGGTCGTCGTCCAGCGCGATCGACCAGAACTTCCGTTCGGCGAGCGGCCAGAACCTCGCCATCCCCGCACGCCGCCACGGCCCCTCCTCATCCCGCACGCCCGCGCTGTCCCGCCATGCGGCCACCAGGGCGGCGGCCAGTGCCCGGGCCGAGCGTTCGGCGGCGTCGTGCGCGGTGGTGACCCGCAGCGTCGCCTCGGGTGTTCCGTCCCGCGCCTCGTCGGCGAGCCGGTCGAGGATGGGCGGCGTGCCGGCCGTGAACCACTGCCGGTCCCGGGTCTGCCCGTCCTGGTCGAAGCCGTAGGCCCGCACCCGCAGCGCCTTCCGGAGCTCGTGCGGCACGCCCGAGGCGGCCGTGCAGGTGTCGAAGATCAGCGGACGGCGGGTGGTGCCCTTGGAGCTGCTCTTCAGCAGCAGGGCGTCGATGTCCCGCCAGATCGCGCGGTCGGCGTCGGCCGGTCGCGCGTACCGCGATCCCGCCTTGCTCGTGTCGTGGATGAGGTACGGGTCCTCGATCTCCGGGCCCGGCCTGCGCCACGCCCAGGTGATCCACGCGTCCTCGACCTCCCGACCGTCCGGGGAGGGGCTCAGCAGCACCGCGTGGCGGTACCGGTTGACCAGCCGGGCCGCCAGCCCGTCACCGCTCGGCGGCAGCCCGAGCGGATCGGGGAGCCGGTCCTCCTCCCAGGGCGCGAGGTCGGCCTGCTCGGCGTCGCCCGGATAGGGGATGTTGAGCAGCAGCGAGTGGAACAGCGTCGGGCCCAGGGGATGGAAGGAGACGCTGCGGCGGAGTGGACCGGCGGTGGTGTTCGCCTCCGTGACCGTGCCGGCCTCGCCCGTGACGCTCCTGGTCGCGCACCGGCCGGAGGGCCCGTAGTAGAGCCACATCAGGAGCGCCCACGCGGCCTCCGCCGCGGGGACCGGCGCGGGATCCGCGTCGACGTGGTGCCCGAGCCACACCTGGTTGTTGCCGGAGGGCCGCCCCCACACGAGCTTGTTGACGCCCGCGCTCTTCGGGCACTCGGCGCGAAGCCGCGGGTCCTGCATCCAGGGGCGCTCGGCCCCGAACAGGTCGAACCGTCCCGGCAGTCCGGCGAAGTAGGCGTCGATTCCGGGGCCGTCCCGGTGCTTGTCCTCCGGCAGCCGGCCGGCGTCGAGGAAGCCGGCCCGCCGGAGCAGCCACTCCTCCGGGTCCTCCGCCGTGTCCAGCCCGGTCACCCGGGCGGTGAGCAGCGCGAGCACCCGCCAGAGGCCGGCGGTGGCCGGCGGGAGCGGCAACTCCACGTCGGAGAGCTCGTGCGCCCGGGCGAGGACGTCCCGGAGGCCGAGCCGGCAGACGTCGGCGCCCGCAGCACTGGGCTGGGCGAGCAACCAGGGGGCGACGGAGAGGTCGAAAGGGGCTGGAGGTGGCATGAGGACTCCGGTTGGCCAGATGTCGGGGGAAGAGGGGTAGGGGACGCGGCGCGGGGAGGCAGTGCGATGGGTGCGGGCAGCTCGTCAGCGGGCTGCCCGCGAGCCGTCCCGCTCCACCACCAGCCCCCGTTCGTCGTCGAGGAGCGCACTGCGGCCCGCGTTCTCGGCGGGCCGCACCGTGCCGTCCCGCGACAGTCCGTGCACGAGCAGGCGGACGTCGCGCAGGTGGACGTTCGCGCTCCACGCCTCGGGGACCGCGGCACGCTCGTCGCCCTCGTCCAGCCAGCTCGCCGGAACGGGGATCGTGCGGGCCAGGAGGGGCCGCAGGTCCGCGGGGGTGAACGCCCCGCGAGCGCCGCTGCCCCGCGCGGGCAGTCCGCGGTCGCGCCGCCGGTCCAGCCAGCGCCGTCCCTGGTCGTCCTCGTAGCAGCAGATGACGCGCAGCGACTCCGCGCCGAACCGGGTCGCCACCTTTGCCTCGCCGAGGTCGTCGCGGTCGGTGAGCCGGTACAGGTCCCGCCGCACCTCCGCCGGCGGCGGGACCGCGGCGTTCGCTCCGAGCTGGCGGTGCGCGATCTCCTCCGCGAGTCGGTCCACGTCGCTGTCGGGGTTGCCGAGGTTCAGGTCGGCGTGCTCGTACATGCCGTCCACGAGCTCCTGCACGTCCTCGGGGACGCGGACCGGCCGTCCCGCCCACTTGCGCAGCAGGTTGTGCGTGCGCAGCAGGAGCGACGGGTGGTAGACGAACCGCCACGGTCGCGGGAGCGATCGCGTGTCGTCCGGCTCGGTGGGGGCGATGACGACCATGCGCGGTTCCCGCGCCCATCCCGGCCGTTTGATGACGTTCAGGTGCTCGTGCCGCCAGCACCGCCCGGCCCGCTGGAGCAGGAGGTGCATCGGCGCGAGGTCCGTGATGAGCAGGTCGAGGTCGAGGTCGAGGCTCTGCTCGATGATCTGCGTCGCGACGAGGATCGCCGACTGCGGCCGCGCGCCCTCGCGTGCCCCCTGCTTGCCGAATCTGCGCACGATGTCGGATGTGATCCGCTCCCGCTGTTCGGCGGGGAACCGCGAGTGCAGCAGGTGAAGTTCCGGGCGCACGCCGGCGCCCTCGCCTCCGAAGCGGTCGGCCAGCCGTCCGGCGATCTCGTCGTAGGTGCGCTGGGCCTCGGCGACGGTCGTGCAGATCACGGCCGCGCAGCCGCCCTCGTCGAGGAGGCCGGTGAGCTCGTCGCCGATCGCGTCGGCCCGTCCCGTGCTCTCGGGGCCGGTCAGGTCGACCTCGCGCAGCGACACGGCCAGGGGCTCGCGCGGCGTGGTGGGCAGCGGTTCCGGGTTGGCGGTCACCTGGTGGGTCCGCCCGTCGGCGTAGAGCCAACCGGGGTAGGCGATCGCCGGCGGGGGCGTGCGCTCTCCCCTGCGCCGTCCGGCGCCCTTCAGATAGGCGTCGACGAGCGTGGCGGCGATCCTGTGGTGCAGGGTCGCCGACAGCAGCACGACCGGCACCTGCAACCTGCCGAGCCAGGTGAGCAGCCGGGTGAGCAGGGCCTGCATGTAGGAGTCCGCGGCGTGCACCTCGTCGATGACGACCGTCTTGCCGCTGAGCCCGAGCATGCGGACCACGTTGTGGCGTCCCCGCAGCGCCGCCATCAGCGCCTGGTCGATGGTCCCGATGGCGTAGTCGGCGAACAGCCCCCGCTTGCGCCCCTGGAGCCACTCCGTCACCTCGATGAGACGCCGCCGTTCCGGCGACTCCGCGTCGGCGGCGACGGCGGCCCCCTCTCCGGAGTGGTCGCCGCTCGCCGGCTCGGAGGTTTCCGGGAGGTAGTCGGTGTTCAACCACGCCATGCCGTGCAGCAGCGTCATGCTCGCCGCAGCGTCGACGCGCCCGTCCAGGTAGGCGCGCACCCGGCCGTACATCTGGTCCGCGGTGGCCATGGTGGGCAGCGCCAGGTACAGCCCGTTGCGGCCGGACGCCCGGCCCATGACCTCGGCGCCGTACAGCCCGGCCTCGGTCTTGCCCTCCCCCATCGGCGCCGCCACCACCAGCAGGCCGGGCCCGTCGCAGAGCTCGGGGAGCCACCGTTCGAGGGAGCGCTGCAGCCCGTTGGGCTCCGAGATCTCGGGGAACGCCGCCGTGAAGTTCCCGCTCCGGGCCGGCGGACGGGAGAGCCCCGCCTCGACCAGCAGGTCGGGGACGTTGCGGCGCGCCGCCGCGAGATGCCGCCGCAGATCCACCGGCCCGTCGGAGAGAACGGCCAGCTGCTTCCGCACGAAGTGCAACTGGCTCACCAGCCAGTCGGCCTGGATGACGATCCCGCAGACCAGCGCGGCCGCCGCCCCGTCGATCCGCGTCGGCGCAGCCGGCCGTCCCATCAGTTCGCTCACCGCGTCCAAGTGGGCACGACGCTGCGCCTCCCACGCGTCGTCGGCGTATCCCAGCGCCCGCAGCGGGGAGGCCGAGTGACTCTCCTCCTGATGGTGGAACCGCCCGTGGTGCCCGCCGAGCAGTTGCGCCACCATGGTGGCAGCGGCGGGCATGCCTTCCGCCGGATATCCGATTCCCGGAAGTGCGTATTGCAGCCACTGGGCCGCCACGTGATCATGACCGCCGTGAACCGCGGAAACCGGGTATTCACCCGGGAGGGCGGACGGGTCCATTGCCTGGAACTCGTAAGTGATCTTGCCGATATCATGGAGCGCGGCCCAATGGGCCACCAGGAGACCGGCGTCATCGACATCCACTCCGAGCGCGTCGACAATGGTCAACCGGGCACCGGCGGCTATGTGGTCACGCCACAGCGCTTCGGCGGCAGCTCCGGCATCGAGAAGATGACAGATAACCGGATAGGTGACGCCTTCACCCAATCCATCCGATTTCCCCCACAGGCGAAGATCAACATAACCCTCGCGATCTTCACGCGAGGGAACAGAATCCTCCGACAAGGACCAATCCCCTCAGTCCAGCCCTCCCCGATACCGCGTAGATTAGCGACGAGGGCGGACACTTATCAGACTTTCACGAGAAAAATCATGCAACTACTTTCTGTCAGCGAATGGCTACAGCGACTCCCAACTGGCGGCCATTTCATGTCACAAATCAATAACGGCCCGCGTCGTCCCAGGTGAGGAAGTCTGAGCCCCACGCACGTGGGGGTGGACCGTTTCCTACGGTGAGTCGCATGCCCGCGAGTCTCTGAGCCCCACGCACGTGGGGGTGGACCGGAGGCGCGCACCCGGCCCGACAGATCGGCCGCCCTGAGCCCCACGCACGTGGGGGTGGACCGCCGGGCTCCGACGACGACCCGTTGTTCGCCGCCTGAGCCCCACGCACGTGGGGGTGGACCGGCTCTGCGGTCGCCGAGGTACTCCTTGAGGTCCTGAGCCCCACGCACGTGGGGTGGACCGGCGAGGGGGTGACCGTGGCAGACGACGAGGAGCTGAGCCCCACGCACGTGGGGGTGGACCGGGCCCCGCGGCTGCCACCGCGAGGCCCCGATACTGAGCCCCACGCACGTGGGGGTGGACCGCGGTCGGTGATCGAGATGCGGCTCGACTCGATCTGAGCCCCACGCACGTGGGGGTGGACCGTGTCACAGCCGGCGTCACGCCGGCGTCACGGACTGAGCCCCACGCACGTGGGGGTGGACCGTCATCGGCCGAGGGCGGACGCGCGGCAGCGGCCTGAGCCCCACGCACGTGGGGGTGGACCGGGCCCACCGGCGTCGAGCGGTTCCCCAACGAGCTGAGCCCCACGCACGTGGGGGTGGACCGGTCACCGACGCCGGCCGCGTCGACACGGTCGCCTGAGCCCCACGCACGTGGGGGTGGACCGTCCCCCGACTTCCGCGAAGCCGCGGGGACCACCTGAGCCCCACGCACGTGGGGGTGGACCGTAGCGGTGGAACATCAGCCCGTCGCTGCCCTCCTGAGCCCCACGCACGTGGGGGTGGACCGTTCGGATTCGACACGTACAAGACGCAGAACATCTGAGCCCCACGCACGTGGGGGTGGACCGTCGCGCCGGAAGATCGACGCCGCGATGGCCGCCTGAGCCCCACGCACGTGGGGGTGGACCGCTCGCGCGACTGCGACGGCTCACCGCCCGCCACTGAGCCCCACGCACGTGGGGGTGGACCGGTGATGATCTGAGCGTGCATTGGTTCCTTCCTCTGAGCCCCACGCACGTGGGGGTGGACCGGCGGCATCGCTCCGGCGGTCGCGCACCAGGCACTGAGCCCCACGCACGTGGGGGTGGACCGTCGTGCGCCGCTGGCCGGACGTCATCGCCATCCTGAGCCCCACGCACGTGGGGGTGGACCGCGCGCACCAGCTCGGGCAGGTTCGCCATGGCCCTGAGCCCCACGCACGTGGGGGTGGACCGGAGCTGTTCGTGTCCCCGTCGGCCCGGCTGCGCTGAGCCCCACGCACGTGGGGGTGGACCGGAGCTGTTCTCGTGCGCCGCTGGCCGGACGTCATCGCCATCCTGAGCCCCACGCACGTGGGGGTGGACCGGAGATCCAGAACGCGGCGTCCATCATCGCCCCCTGAGCCCCACGCACGTGGGGGTGGACCGCGGACCGGGCGCTGGCCGAGGTCGAAGCGTGTCTGACCCCCACGCACGTGGGGATGGACCTGCGTGAGCTGTCCAGACGGATGACGTCGTCTTGTGAGCCCCACGCCACCCGAAACCACCCCGGAGCCCCCGCCTTCAGCTCCGCAGCCGGTCGAGCGCCCACTCCCGTCAGTGCCGGTCTACCCCCAGCATGGCCAGCAGGTCCGCTCGCAAGGCCACGAACTCCGGGGCCGAGCGTCGGCGTGGGCGGGGGAGGCCGATCGGCTGGTCCTGGGCGATCACGCCGTCGCGCATGACCAGCACCCGGTCGGCGAGCAGGACCGCCTCCTCTACGTCGTGGGTGACCAGGACGACGGCGCAGCCGTGGCGCTGCCAGAGTTCGGCGACGAGGTCCTGGGCTTTGATCCTCGTGAGCGCGTCGAGCGCGGAGAAGGGTTCGTCGAGCAGCAGCAGGTCGGGGTCGCGGACGAGCGCGCGGGCCAGTGCCGCGCGCTGGGCCTCGCCGCCTGAGAGGACCTTGGGCCACACGTCCACCCGGTGGCCGAGGCCGACTTCCTCCAGCGCGCGGACGGCACGGTTCCGGTCGGGGCGGCCGGGCAGGCCCAGGACGACGTTGCGCCATACCCGCTTCCAGGGGATCAGCCGTGGTGCCTGGAAGCCGACCGCGCGCCTGCGGGCCACGGTGACCTCGCCGGTGATGTCGTGGTCGAGGTCGGCGAGGACGCGCAGCAGGGTGGATTTGCCGCAGCCGCTGGCGCCGAGCAGTGCGACGAACTCGCCGGACGCCACGTCGAGGGAGAGGCCGTCGATGACGGCACGCCCGTCGAAGGCGCGGGTGAGACCGCGCACCCGCACGACGGTGCCGTCGGCGGGAGCGGCTGGTGCGGGGGTCAGGTTCCGCTGAAGGCCGGACGCCATGCGAGAAGCACCCTTTCGAGGACGCGGACGATGAGATCGGCGAGGAGGCCGAGGAACGCGTAGAGGACGAGGCAGACGACGATGACGTCGGTCTGGAAGAACTCGCGGGCGTTGTTCATGAGGTACCCGATACCTGACGAGGCGTTGATCGTCTCCCCGAAGACCAGCGCGAGCCAGGCGGAGCCGAGGGCGTAACGCAGGCCGACGAGCGCGCTGGGCATGGCCCCGGGCAGCACGATGTGCCGGACGGTGCCGAACCGGCCGAGACCGAGCGTGCGGCCGGCCTCGATCAGCGCGGAGTCGACGTTGCGGATCCCCCCGTAGATGTTCATGTACAGCGGGAACGTGACGGTGAGCGCGATGAGGGCGATCTTGGGTTCCTCGCCGATGCCGAACCAGATGATGAGCAGCGGGATGAGCCCGATGGTGGGTACGGTGCGCAGCATCTGCACGGGAGCGTCGATGAGGTCCTCGCCCAGGCGGAAGAGCCCGGACACGGTGGCGAGGACGACGGCGGCGCCGATCCCGATGCCGAGGCCGGCGAGCACCCGGCTGAGCGAGGTCAGCACGGCGTCCTGCAGTTCGCCGGTCTCGGCGAGTCCGGCGGCCGTGGTGACGATGGTGCCGGGCGCGGCGAGGGTCTCCTCCGGCAGCGCCCCGGTGGCGCTGGCGAGCTGCCAGAGCAGAACGAGGGCGACCGGGCTGGCGGTCTTGATCAGCCAGCGGGGCGGGCGGCCGCGGCGGCGCCCGGTGGAGCGCACCGTCTCGGCCGGGACGGCGGGGTCCGGCGTCCCGGTGCGCGGCCCGGCCGTGTCGGGTTCGGCCGGGTGGGGTTCGGCGGGATCGGACCGGAGTCCGGCGGGGGGCTGGTGGAGGCTCACGGGCGGTACTCCTCGTCGGCGGTCGGTCTGGGGCGGTCGGGAGCCGGGGTCGGCGCCGGCTCGGATCAGCCGACGTCCCCGGCCCGGTCGACCACGTCCGTGACGTGCGCGGTGAGGTCCAGCTCGCGGTCCGGCAGCACCTGCCCGTCCACCCAGGTGCGGTGCACGGCCGCGAGTTCCTCGGCGAAGGCGTCGTCCACGGGCACCCTCCGGTAGGCGGTGTTGGAGTCGCCCACCTCCCGGGCGATCTCGACGGGCTGCCGGGAGAACTCGGCGTAGAACTCGGCATAGGCCTCGGGGTCCTCCCGCCCCCACGCGTAGGCGCGGTCGACCCGGTCGGCGTAGTCGGCGATGGCCTGCACCCGGAGCGGGTCGGCCAGCGTCTCCTCGGTCGCGCTCAGCACGGAGTAGCCGGGCAGCAGGTCCTCGCCGTCGACGAGCACCCTGGCGTCGAGCTCGCCGACGGCGCGCGCCTGGTACACGCCCCAGATCGCCCAGGCGTCGATGCTGCCGGAGGAGAAAGCGGTACTGGCGTCCACCGGCGCGAGGAAGGACGCGTTGACGTCGCCCGCCGACAGGCCCTCTTCGCGCAGCGCCTCCAGCAGCAGGTAGTGGCCGATGCTGCCGCGGGTCGTGGGGGACACGTCGGCGCCTCTGAGGTCGGCGACGGACTGCACGGCGCTGTCCTCGGGCACGAGGAGGGCGGTGCCCTTGCCGTCGTTGGACCACGCGGCGACCGCGCTGATGGCGGACCCGCCGGCGATGGCGCTCACGGTGGGGGCGTCCGCCGCGGCCCCGATGTCGATGGCGTCGGCCTTGAGGGCCTCGTGCAGGTTGACCGCCGCGGCGTACTCGGACCACTCGATCTCATAGGGCACGTCGTCCAGCAGCCCGGCCTCCTCCAGCAGCGCGCGGGTGGCTCCGGTCTGGTCGCCGACGCGCAGGGTGACGTCGGAGATGTCCTCGGCGCGCACGTCGTCGCCGGCGGCGCACCCGGCGGCCAGGACGAGGGCCAGCGCGAGCGTGGCGGCCGGGGCACCGCGGTGGACGGTCATGAGGGGCTCCGATTCCGGTACGCCGCCGACACCGACGGCTTCCACATTGTGCTCGTATGATCCCGCAATATAGTAATCTCTACTAAGTCAGTCAAGTTAGTGGATTTACCGGAGCGGTACTCCGGCCCCGCGCCCCCACACCGGTGCGACCGGGCCGGGCGGGAGCGACACTGTGAGAATGACGATCGACACCTCCAGCCGGCCGGCACCGCGTCCCCGCGCCGGGACCCAGTCGGTGGACCGCGCCATCGCGATCCTGCGCTGCTTCGAGCGTGCGGTGACGCTCACGCCCACCCAGGTCGCCCACCAGCTCGATCTGACGGTGAGCACCGCGCACCGCCTGATGCGGGCGCTGCACGAGACGGGCCTGCTCGGCCGCGACCCCGTCACGGAGAGCTACCACCTCGGCGTGACCTCGGCCGTGCTGGGTCGGCTGGCCCTCGAACGGCTCGGCACCACGGTCATGCAGCCGACACTGGAGCGCCTGCGCGACGCCACGGGCGAGTCGGTCACCCTGGGAGTGCGTTCCGGCGACGAGGTGGCCGTGCTCGTGCAACTGCCGTCCGCGCACCCGCTGCGCTACGACCAGCAGCCCGGCGCCCGCAACCCGATCCACGTCTGCTCCATGGGCAAGACGCTGCTCGCCTTCGGCGACCCGGCCGTGGCACTCCCCGAGCCCTTCCCCCGCTACACGGACGCGACCATCACCGACCGCGCGTCCCTGGACACAGAGCTCGCCCGCGTCCGTGAGCGCGGATACGCGGTCAGCGACGGGGAACGGGTGATCGGCGTGCGCGCCATCGCGGCACCGGTCCGCGACCACGCGGGCCGGGTGTTCGCGGCGGTCGCGCTGCAGGTCCCCAGCGTCCGGTTCGGCGACGACCGGCTGGCCGAGCTGGCCGCGGCCGTGACGGCGGCCGCGGCCGAACTCTCCGCCCAGGCCCCGGGCCGCGGCTGACCGCGCCCGGCGCCCGCGTCCTCAGACCGCCGCGGCGGCGCGGTGCGCCAGCTCCGAGCGGACCAGCGGAAGCAGGTCCCGCCCGTAGGCGACCGCGTCCTCCAGCGGCTCGTAGCCGCGGATGAGGATCGTGGTCACCCCGATGTCGACGTAGTCGAGCAGGGCGCGGGCGACCGTCTCGGGGCTGCCCACCAGCGCGGTCGAGTTGCCCGCCGCCCCCGTGGCCTTGGCCGTGGCCGTCCACAGCGCCCGGTCGTGCACCTCGCCGCGGTCCGCGGCCGCCAGCAGCCGCCGCGACCCGACGCTGGACTCCCGGTTCAGCACGTAGGGAGCGCTGCCGTTGCCGGCCGGAGACACCGTCCCGCCCTCGATGACGCGCAGGATCGACCGCGCCCGCTCCCACGCCTCCTCGTCGGTGCGCCCGAGGATCGGGCGGAAGGACACCGAAATCCCGACCTCGGCCGGATCCCGGCCGGCCGCGGTCGCCGCGGCCCGCACAGAGGCGATCTGCTCCGCGGTCTCCCGCAGCGGCTCGCCCCACAGCGCGTAGACGTCGGCGTGCCGGCCGCCCACCCGGTAGGCGTCCGCGGAGGATCCGCCGAAGTAGATCGGCACGCGTGGCCGGGTGAACGTGGGGACCCGGGACAGCGCGCCTTCGACCCGGTAGAACTCGCCCTCGAACGAGAACGGCTCGGTGGCCGCCCAGGTGCGGCGGACCACGTCGAGGTACTCGTCGGTCCGCCGGTACCGCGTCGTCTTGTCGGTGTGGTCGCCGTCGCGACGCTGCTCGGTGTCGCTGGCGCCGCTGATGATGTGCACCGCGATCCGGCCACCGGTGAACTGGTCGAGCGTGGCGATCTTGCGCGCCCAGACGGTGGGTGCGACGAAGCCGGGCCGGTGCGCGATGAGGAAGCCGAGTCGTTCGGTGTGCGCGGCCGCGTACCCGGCGACCGCGAACCCGTCGGCGTCCCACGAGTGGTAGCCGATCAGCACCCGGTCGAAGCTGGCCTCCTCGTGCGCCTGCGCGAACCGGCGGGTGTAGTCGCGGTCCAGGAACGGGCCGCGTACGGGGCGGATCTCCGAGGCGTCGCTGGTCCGGATCATGCCGATGAACTCGACCATGGTTCCCTCAATCCCACATTGCGTGAATGGCACTTCGTAATGTAATAATTCCTAGTAAGTTGGTCAAGTAAGTGAGCTATCGAGAGGATCAATCCGTGTCCGAGGAGTCCCGGCAGAACACCGACCGAGCCGAGCACCCGCCGTCGCACGGCGACCGCGTCTGGCACGGCCGCCTGGAGCACGTCCGGGCCGCCGACCTGACCAGCGACACCCGGCAGACGTCCGGGATGCGGCGCTTCGAGGCCATCTCCGGCAAGACCGTCGGCTCACGCAAGATCTGGATGGGCGAGACCCACGTCGGCCCGGCGACGAACTCGGGCGACCACCACCACGGCGAGGCCGAGACCGCCATCTACGTCGTCTCCGGCCACCCCTCGTTCGTGTTCGCCGACGGCGACGAGGAGGTGCGCATCGACACCGGCCCCGGCGACTACATCTTCGTGCCGCCCTACGTGCCGCACCGGGAGGAGAACCCCTCCCCCGACGAGGAGGCCGTGGTGGTCATCGGCCGCAGCACCCAGGAGGGCATCGTGGTGAACCTGCCCAGCCTGTGGGCGGCCCCGGAGGACGGGCTGCCCGCCGACGCCGCCGGAGGGCCGGACCCGGACGGCGCCGCGCCGGCCGACGGAGCCGCCCGGTGAACGCCGCACCGCCGGTCACCGTCACCGAGTACACCGATCCCGGCTGCGTGTGGTCCTGGGCGGCCGAGCCCCGGCTGCGCTGGCTGCGCCTGCGGTACGGCCACCTCCTCGCCTGGCGCCAGGTCTTCGGTGTGCAGATCGCCGACCTGCGGGCCGAGCGACCGGACTTCGACCCACGGGCCGACGCGCCCGAGTACCTGCGCCGGTGGGCCTCCGTCGCCGAGCGCACCGGCACCCCCCTCACCACCCGGCTGCACTGGATGCACGGCTCCACCGCACCGGCCGGCCGGGCCGCCATCGCCGCCCGCGACCAGGGTGACGCGGTCGCCGCCCGCGTCCTGCGCCGGCTGCGCGAGGCGGTGTTCCTGCACGGCGAGCCGGCCGACACGCCACCGCGAGTGCGCGCCGCGCTGGCCGGCGTTCCAGGGCTGGACCCGGAACGGCTGCTGGCCGCCATGGAATCCGCGGAGGTCCGCACGCGCCTGCGGGCCGACGCCGCCGAGACCCGCCGCGTCCACCCCGCCACCGCGGCGGCCGCCGCAACGGGTCCCGGCACACCCGCTCCCGGCCACCCGGTCGCCGAGGGCTCCGGCCACCGTTACGCCTTCCCGACCCTGGTCCTCACGGCCGGCGCCCGAACGATCGTGCTGCCCGGATTCCGCGGCACCGAGGAGTACGAGGCCGCGCTGACCGAACTGCTCCCCGGCAGCACCGGCCGCGCCCGCCCGTTGCCGCCCGCTGATCGGCTGCTCCGGGAGACCGGATCCCTCACCGGCCCCGAGGTCGCCCTGCTCGCGGGCGGGCGCCCGCCCACCGACGCCGTCCGGGTCCGCACCGGGACCGGCGACGTGTGGCTGCCGCGCGCGGCGGACGCCGCACCATCGGCCACCCCGTCCGTGGAAAGGAGCGCATCGTGAGCATCGACCACGCCCGGCCGGGGGCGAGCCGCGTCCCCGTTCCGGCGGGTGGGGACGCGGCGGACACCGCGGACATCTCCCCCGACGGCTTCCGGCACGCGCTGGCCGGGCACCCCGCCGGTGTCGTGGTGGTCACCGCGCAGGCCGGCGGGGAGCCGGTGGGCCTGACGGCCTCCTCCTTCACCAGCGTCAGCCTGCGTCCGCCGCTCGTGTCGTTCTACGTCGCGGACGGCTCGTCCACCTGGCCGCGGCTGCGGGGCGCCGGCCGCTTCGCCGTCAACCTGCTCGCCGAGGACCAGAGCGCGCTGGCCGCCCGCTTCGCCTCCCGGGAGGCGGACCGGTTCGGCGCCCCCACCGCATGGCGGACGGGGCCGCACGGCACACCCCTGCTGGACGGCGCGACCGCACACCTGATCTGCCGGACGCACGAGATCCGGGCGCTCGGCGACCACTGGCTGGTCGTCGGCCGGGTCGCCGGTGCCGAGGTGCACCGCACGGACGCTCCGCTGCTGTACCACCGGGGAACGTTCGGCGCGTTCCGCCGGCACGGCTGACGTCGCGCCGTCCGCGGGGAACGGACGTCCGCGCCCCGGAACCGGCGCCGGACTAGGGTGGCGGTATGGAAGCACAGCCGGGGCGCGATGCCGACCTGGAGCGACTGCTCGGCGGCGCGGCGGCGGTCTCGTCCGACGAGCGCGCCGAGTCGGACTACGAGACGCTGCGCGACCTGCTGCGCGAGGCGATCGGCCTGTGCGCCCGCCTCGCCCGCGCGGCCGAGGCGGCCGGGGACACCCGCCGCGCGGAAGAGCTGGGGCGGCGGCGCCGGTCGTTCGCCGACGTGCTTCGTGACGTACGGCTTGACGACACCGCCCGCGTCCGCCGGTCGACCGAGGAGGTCCTGCGCTTCATCCGCGACGCGGAAGCCCGGGCGTAGTGGACGCGACGCCCGGCCCGTACACGCTCCCCGAGGAGGAGAACGCGCGGATCTTCCGGGACGAGATCGTCCCGGACCACCTGGCCGGCCGGCCGCGCCAGCGCGTCCCCATCCTCGTCATCATCCTCGTCATCATCCTCGTCATCGTGGGCGGCGCCACCGGAGCGGGGAAGACCCAGGTCGCCGACGCCATCACCAGCACACTGAACCGGCGCGGCGGGGTCCTCCACATCACCATGGACGACCTCAACCCGCACCATCCGGACTACTACTCGCTGCGGCGCGACGATCCCGGCAACGCGAGCGCGCACCCGTGGCCGGACGGCCTGCGCTGGTGGCGGCAGGCACAGGAGTACGCGGCGGCCCGGGGGCGCGACGTCATCATCGAATCGGCCATGCGGACCCCGGCCGAGTTCGAGGACATCGTCGGCCACTTCAGCCCGCGCGGCAACGAGACCCACCTCGTCCTCATGGGCGTTCCGGAGGCGGTCAGCAGGCAGGGCGCCCTGGGCAGGTTCCTCGACCAGTACGAACGCCTGGGGCACGGCCGTCATGTGCCACCGGAGGTCCACGACGAGTGCTACGCGGGGGTCGCCCGCGCCGCCCTGGCCGTCGAGGACCGCCGGGTAACGGTCGACCACCTCTTCATCCTGCGGCGCAGCGCCGAGGGCGTCCACCCCAGCCGGCTGCACGACGATGGGACCGGTCCGAGCGCCGCGCTGGCCGCCGAACGCTCCCGCCCCTGGACGGAAGGACGAGACGCTCCGGTTCCAGACCCGTCAGGCGGCCCTGCGGACGAAGGCGCGCGGCCTCCCGGAACGGCTGCGGAGCTGGACGAGATCGACGGCCTGGCGCGGCCGTACCTGCACCGGCCGGGCGGGCACCGCCGTACCGGCCCGGCCGCCCACCCCCGCCTTCGGTCTGGCGCAGGCCGCCCGGCGGCCGACCAAGGCCCGTCCCCCCCCGCCGGAAAGGGCGCGGAACGGCCCCCGGGCCCGGCGTCCGATCCCCCGCAGCACCGCCTCGGCCCGCAGCAGCGCCGAACCGGAAGGAAACCACCCGTTGCCCAGCACGCGCGACCTGCCGTTCCTGGCCGAACTCACCGTAGTACGGCACGGCGAGAGCCTGGCCAACGCCGCCTTCGCCGAGGCGGAGGCGCACGGCCATGACCCGCAGGGCCTGCCCGCGCGGGACGCCGACGTCCCGCTCTCCGGCCGTGGCGAGAAACAGGCCCGCCGCCTCGGCGAGAACTGGCTGGCCCGCCTCCCCGCCGCCGGCCGCCCCGGAGCCGTCGTCGTCTCCCCCTACGTCCGCGCCGGCCAGACCGCCCGGACCGCGTTGGCCGCGGCCCGCCTCGACCTCCCGCTGTACGTGGACGAGCGCCTGCGCGACCGGGAGATGGGCGTCCTGGAACTCCTCACCCCGGCCCAGATCCGCCGCCGCTTCCCGGAGGAGGCCGAGCGCCGGGCGAGAACCGGCGAACTGTACTACCGCGCGCCCGGCGGCGAGTCCTGGGCCGACGTCGCACTGCGCACCCGCAGCCTCCTCACCGACCTCCACGGCCGCCACGCCGGCGAACGGGTCCTCGTGGTCGCCCACGACGCGACCCTCCTGCTCCTGCGGACCGTCATCGACGGCCTGGACGAGGCGGCCATGCACGCGACTCCCCCGGCCCGCAACGCCGCCGTCACCCGCTGGGTGTTCCAGGACCGGTTCACCTCCCGGCTGGTGGACGACGACGAGGTCGGCCACCTGGCGGGCTGACCGTCTTGGCCAGCGCGGCGCCCCCCGCGGCCGAGTCCCGCTGCTACGCCAGGTGATAACGCACCGAGGCGCGGATCGCTTCGGCGTGCTGGTGGATGCCGTCCAGATTCGATGAGGTAGCGGGTCTCGTTCTTGTCCGCGTCGAATTCTTGTCCGCGTCGAAAAGGCCGGGGTACGTCCTCGACTTGCCGTTGAAGCGCAGCCGCGCGATGGTCCTGCGGTTGCTGCCGTCGAGGAGGATGGCGACGTCCGACTCAGCGGGGAACGGGCCGACCACCAGCGCCCGGGCGGTGTCCATGCTCGCTCCGCCGACCGCGATGCGCAGCCACGAGACGTAGGCCGGCCCATCCGGGTGCTCCTCGGCCCAGCCCTGCGGGCGCTCGCGGAGCCCGCGAGGATCCGCCGCCGAAGCCGGAGCGGCCAGCGGACGCCCTTCGGTCGGCCCTCCACGCCGGGATCTCCCAGCGCGGCGGTCACCACCACCGCGTGACCGGTCTCCGCGGCGCGTTCGCGCAGGCCCCGCCGGCGCTCCGGCAGCCGATGCCCATGCTCAGGCGGCGTACCGCTGCTCCCGTCCCCTGGAGCAATGGACGGCGGCTTCCTGTTCCTGAGCCGCCTGCCGTTCCGCCGATCGTGGCACCCTTTGTTGCGTTATGGCGGTGCGCAGTATGCTGTCCGGCTTGTGACGGACAAGGTGACAGGCCCCGGGCCGGCGGGCGACGGCGTGCTCGCCGTCCAGCCGGGATGGCGAACGGCTCGGACCTCGCTTCGGGTGCTGGTCGTCATCCACAGCGTCACCGCGGCCACCCGCATCGCCGACGTGCTCCCGGCCTTCCATGACCAGAGGGTCCAGCTCTTCTGCGTCCAGACCACCAATGCCGTGTTCTCCGCCGGTGTCGAGGAATATCTGGGCGCGCGGGGATTCCGCAGCCTGACGTGGAAACAGGCGACAGAAATGGATTTCGACATCGCTGTCGCGGCGAGTCTCGGCGACAATCTCCACGAATTGAATTCCCCGGTCCTGCGCCTCCCGCACGGAAACGGATACAATAAACGCTGGGAACAGGGAACAGGGAACAGGGAACAGGGAACAGGGAACAGGGAACAGGGAACAGGGAACAGGGAACAGGGAACAGGGGCCTTCGGGCTCTCCGACAGCACGCTCAAACACGACGGCCGCGTGGTTCCGGCGGCGATCGCGCTCTCGCACCCCGAGCAGCTCGACCGGCTCGCCGAGGGCTGTCCCGACGCCCTCCCCCGCGCGTTCGTCGCGGGTGATCCCTGCTACGACCGCGTTCTCGCGAGCCTCCCCCGCCGGCTGCACTACCGGAGCGCCTTCCGTCTGCGTCCCGGGCAGCGGCTCATCACCGTCAGTTCGACGTGGAAGGCGGACTCCCTCTTCGGGCTCGACCCGACGCTGGTACCCCGGCTGCTCGCACAGCTCCCGCATGACGAGTTCCGGGTCGCCCTGGTGCTGCACCCCAACGTCTGGGCCTCCCACAGCCGGCTCCAGATCGAGTCGTGGCTCTCCGACGCGCTGCGGGCCGGCCTGATCCTGCTGCCGCCGGACGAGGGCTGGCGGGCCGCCGTCGTCGCCGCCGACTGGGTCGTCTCCGACCACGGGTCCGTCAGCATGTACGCCGCCGCCGCGGGCCGGCCGGTGCTCCTGGAGAAGGGCGCCCGCTCCTCGCTCGATCCCCGGTCCGGCCTCAGCAGGTTGTTCGACGCCGCCGCCACGCTGGAGCCGTTCGCCGCCATCCTCCCGCAGCTGCGGCGGGCCGAGGAGCTGCGTGAGCGCACGCAGGCGGTCGCCGCCTCCTGGGTCAGCTCCGCGCCGGGCCGCTCGCTGCGCCTGATCCGGGCGGAGTCCTACCGCATCATGGGCGCCCCGCCGCCTGAGACCGAGCCGGTGCTGCTCGCGGTCCCCGCCCCGCGGATCGACGACGCGCCGCCGACCTCGCTGTGGACCTACGTCGAACCGGTCGCCGGGGGCGGACCCGGCGAGTTCGCCGTACGCCGGACCCCGGCCGCCGTCGCAGGCGCGCTCCCGGCCCCGCCGTCCCCCCACGCGGGAGTGCTCGTGGTCTCCGACGAGGAGCTCGACCACCGGCTGGCCGGGCTGGCCGACATCATGCGCGTCCCCGTCACAGCGCTGCCCGCCGACGAGGAGAGCTGGTCGGCGGCGGTCTTCGAGCACCGCCTCGGGGTCCAGCTCACCGTCGTGCACGACACCGCGAGCGCCCGGATCCGCTCCCGCGACGGCCGGACGGCGTCGCTCCTCCTCGACCCGGTCGCACACCCCGCCGACGCGGAGCTGGTGTTCTCCGTCCTCGCTGAGCGGATCCTCACCGCCAAGGACGCGCTGGACGACATCGCGGCGTTGACTCCCCTGCTGCTCCGCCTGTCGCCGGAGCGCACGGTCGCGGCCCGGTTCCGCGCCACCGTCCGCTGACACCGATCACCGGGTCACGCTGCCGGCCGCAGTTTGCCGCGGACGCGCTCCGCCGCCGCCTCGTGGCCGTTTCCCTGATACCGGTCGAGCGCCTCCCGCCAGTACCGGTCCGCGTCCGCGCCGTCCGCGAGGTCGCCGAGCGCCTCCAGCGCCTTGGCCTCCTGGTACGGGCGGCCGGCCGCGCGGAAGCGCGGCAGCGCCTCCTCGAACAAGGCCCGCGCCTGCCGCAGTTCGTCCGCCGCCAGCAGTTCGCCCTGCCCCATGAGGACCTTGCCCTCGTTGGCGTGGTCCCGCCGCCCCTCGGCGGCCAGCTCGTCGAACGCCGCCATGGCGCGGGCGTAACTCTCCAGGGCCGCGGGCCGGTCGCCGAGCACGGCGAGCGCGTCGGCCCGGTGCATGTGGTGCAGGGCGCGGCTGCGGGTCCGCGCGGGGTCGAGGAACGGCAGCGACCGGTCGAAGTACTCCAGTGCCCGCCCGGCCGCTCCGCGGCGGCGCTCGGTGATGCCCAGCCACTCCAGCGCGGCCCCCACCCCGCGCCGCTCGGTGCCCGCCTCGGCCGCGGCCAGCGAGAGCCGGAACCGCGCGGCCGCCTCCTCGACGCGGCCTCGGCCGAGCAGCATCTCGCCCCACTGCGCCTGGACGCGCGCCTCGGCGTCGGGGTCCGCGCACGCCCGCGCGTCCGCCTCGGCCCAGGCCAGCACGGTCGCGCGCTCGTCGCCGCGCCCGTGGGCGGTGAAGTAGGCGTTGGTGGCCTCGGCCATCTGCCACCGGTAGCCGGGGGCGGGGCGGCTGCCGTCCCACACGCGGCCGGAGCGCTCCATGCAGGCCATGATGGCGGCGAGGTTGTCGCCGATCCACTCCGCGGGTGTCGGCGGACCGTCCGGGCGCCGCTCCGCGTCAGGGGTGTGCCGCAGGGCCGCGGCGAAGTCCGGCAGCGCGGACGGCGGCTGCTCCTCGTAGAGCGGGCTAAGCCGCCACCGCTGGGACAGGTGGGAGTCCGCCGCGACGGCGCCGCGCAGGTAGTAGTCGGCGATCCGGCCGCGCAGCCGCTCGCGTTCGCCGGGGCCGGTGGCGCGCAGGGCCCGCGTCGTGGCGTGTTCGTAGGTGAGGTCGTCCATGAGGAGGCGGCCGCGGCGGTCGGACCTGACCAGGCCGCGCCGGTGCAGTTCCCGCAGCCCCGCCGCGGCCTCCGTGGGGGCCTCCTGGAACAGGGCCGGGACCAGCCCGGCGTCGAAGTCCCGGGTCGGGTGCAGCCCGATCGCCCGGTAGATCTCGGCCGCCCACGGGCTGAGCTCGGCGTAGGAGATGTCGAACACCGAGGAGGGGCGGACCATGGTGTCGTCGTTCCCGTCCTCCAGCGCGGCCAAGCGGCCGTGTTCGGCCATCCGGTCCACGAGCTCGCCGATCGGCAGCTCCGGCCGGTCGTGCAGCAGGCCGGCGGCGTGGCTGGCGACCAGGGGGACTCCCTGGCACGTGCGGACGAGTTCGGCGAACGCCGCGGGTTCCGCCGCCGTGCGCTCCGCGCCCAGGATGCCGACGAAGAGCTCCACGAGGGCGTCGTCCGCCAGCGGCGGCAGCGCCAGGCGGCGCGGCCGGCACTGCGCGAGGCCGGCCAGCGGCGCGCGGCTGGTGGCGATGACGTGCAGGCCGGGGAGGTTGGACAGGAAGGGACGGACCTGCGCCGCGGACTGGACGTCGTCCAGGAGGAGCACCACCGGGCGCTCCTCGATCCGGGCGCGGAACAGCTCGATCTTCGCGGCCGGTGTGCCCAGGGCGTGCCCGTCGGTCGCGAGGCCGGTCAGCGCGAAGTACCGGTCGCACACCTCGTCGACCGCGCGGCCGCGGCCGTCACCGGGGCCGCCTCCGCACTCGATCGCGATCTGGGCGTGGTCGAACCGGTGCCGGTTCTCGTTGATCCAGGTGAGGGCGAGCGTGGTCTTCCCGATACCGGACGCCCCGGTGATGTTCCACAGCCTGCTGCCGCCTGCCGCGGCCTGCTCGGCCCAGGCGTCGAGCTCGGCGAACTCGGCGGCCCGGTTCTGGAACACGGAGGTGACCGCGGGGAGCAGCCGGACCGTCCTGCGCTCCCGCTGTCCCAGTTCGACGGAACCGCTGAGCGTGCCGATCTGGATGAGTGTTCCCGAGACCTGCCCGCCGAAGGAGTTTGCGCTCACGGCGCTCCATCTTGGCCCAGATTCCGGGGCGCCACCAGTCGGCAGGTCACGGACCGGAGCGGTCTGGCCGCGTGTGGTCGCGCCGGCGGCCCGCGGTGGGCCGGGCCGCCCGAATGCGGGTGCCGCCGTCCGCCGCAGGGGTCCGCCCCTGGGGAGCGGCTCCGCGGGCGGAGCGGCGGCCGCCGCTCCGCCCGGAATAGGAGGTGCTGCGGCTGGGCCACCGGTGCGGCGGCACCGGTGGCCCGGGGGCGTTATCGCCGGGTCTCGCCGGTCTTGCCTCATCGGGAAGTCCGGGCGGGCCTGGGCCGCCCGCCCGGTCCGGGCCTCATCAGGCGCCCCGATCGTGTTGGTGGTGGCCCGCCGATCTCCGCGTCAACCGACGGGAACGGCGCCATCCTGCCCCACGCGTTCACGGGAGCGCGTCAGCCAGCCGGTGACGAGCATGGCCGCCGCGGAGGCGGCGAGTCCGTAGGCCACGTAGGGGATGTTGGTGCCGAGTGCCTGCGTGACGCCTGCGACGAGGACGCCGGCGACGACTCCGGCGATCCCGGTGTAGGGCCCGACGAGGTTGGTCCGGCGCAGGACGAAGCCGAGGAACACGGGGAAGAACAGCCCCACGGCGGAGTAGGCGTAGGAGGACACGATCCAGTCCAGGGCGGACGGGAAGGCCAGGGACAGGACGAGCGCCACCGCCAGGACGACGGCGGAAAGGATCCGGGACAGCTTGAGGATGTCCCGCGAGGTGACGTCGCGGGTGGTGTAGTTCTTGTAGATGTCCTGCGTGATGTTGACGACCACCGACTGCACGGCGCTGGTGACCGTGGACAGCAGGGTCTGGCAGATGAAGGCCGAGTAGGCGACGCTGAGGATCAGCGGCATCCCGGCGATGATGGTTCCCGCCGCGTCCTCGGGGTTGCCGAGCCGCGGGTTCAGCGCGAACGCCGACATGCCCAGGACGGAGGCGTAGACCTTGGTTCCCAGGAGCAGTGCCGCGGTCCCGATCAACGACCAGACCACCGTGCGCAGGGTGTTGGCGGCGTAGATCCGCTGGAAGTACATCTGGTTGGTCATGGTGCCGGGCGTCAGCGACATGGCCCAGAGTCCGATGGTCAGCAGGCCGGGGGCGAGGAACCCCTCCCAGCCGACACGTGCGGGGGTGGCCGCGGCGGCGACCTCGGACCAGCCGCCGGCCGCGTGCAGGGCGTAGAAGCCGACCACGAAGGCCATGAGCAGCATGAACGCGCCGAAGATGGCGTCGCTCCAGGCGACCGAGGTCATGCCTCCGGGCAGGACGAAGAGCAGGCCGACGATGGCGAACGCGACGGCGAGGACGGTGCTGTTGACGCCCGTCAGCTGGTGGAACAGGTTGGCGAACGCGACGAGCTGGGTGCACAGCCAGCCGAACGGGACGACCATGGTCATCAGGGTGACCACGGTCATGAGGACGCGGTGGCCGCCGTAGATCTTCTTGATGATGTCCGGCAGGCTCACGAAGTCGTGCTGGCGGAGCCACCTGGCCATGAACAGCAGGGCGAGGACGCCTCCGGCGGTGAAGACGCCGTAGGTGACGACCCCCCAGCCGAACTGGTAGCCGAGGCCGACCTGGGCCACCAGCATGCCGCCGCCGGAGGCGGTGGCGAACTGGGTGAGCACGACGACGATCAGCGGAAGGGAGCGGCCGCCGACCGACCAGCCTTCCGCGGTGCGCGTCCGCCGGCTGATCCACAGCGAGAAGCACACGGTGAGCAGAAGCGCTAATGAGTTGACGGCGATGATCAGGACGGGCTGGTTCATGACGGTCTCCCGGGTACGGCACGCTACCGGCCGACGAGCAGGGCCGATGGAATGGGCGGTAGGGATTACGCGAGCTGCTGGCGGCTGAACCTTGCGTGGCGGCGGCCGCCGCGGAAACGCGCTCTCGCGGGGGAGGGACTGGCTGCCGCCTGGTGGTGGATCCGGTTCCGGCGATCGGCAGATCAGCCACCGGACTGCCGTCGCCCTGGGGGAACCGCGGCTCCGGCAGGGATCGCCTACCGGGGCGTGGATCGTCTGGGCGCGCGCCCATCGCGGAACGTGTCACCGCCCGTTGTCACCCGGGAGGTCGTCGTCCGCGCTTCGTCTTGTGGACGAAGACGCGCCGAAGTCGGAGGTGCGGTGCCGGGCGCCTACGTCACGCCCTGGTCCGGTCGTCGTGGACCCGCCCGGCCGCCAACGCCGCCGCCCGCGCGCGCAGCGACTCGGCGGCCTGCCGCCGCGCCGCGACGACGCTGCTGAGGTGCGCCTCGTCCTCGTCGAGCACGTGGCTGAGCCGGCTGAGTTGGCGGTGCACCTCGCGTGGGGCGGGCCCGCCCTCGGCGGTCCGGCCCGCGACGTTGTTCAGCGGGGCGAGGCTGCGGGCGACCAGCTCGGGCGAGACGTCGATGGGGTGCCCGAGCACCCGCAGGGAGGCGGCGGCGATCACGTCCGGATCGATGTCACGCGCGGTCCTGCCGCTGGCGAGGCAGTCGGCGACCACGGCGCCGACGATGTGGTGAGCGGTCCGGAAGGGCAGTCCGTGGTGGCGGACGAGTTCGTTGGCGAGTTCGGTGACGCTGCTGAAGTCGGCGGCGGCGCGCTCCCCCGCGAGCTCGGTGTTGAACGTCAGACTCGTGACGGTGTGCTCGAACAGTTCCACGGCGACCCGGCCCTCGGCCACCCCGTCCCAGACGAAGCGGAGCGACTCCACGCTGGATTCGCGGGAGTGGGAGTACCCGGAGCTCTTCAGGGCACCGAGGCAGGAGATCCAGCAGGCCTGCAGGTGGGCCGCCTTCGCCTTGATGTGCTCCAGGGTCACCGGGTTCTTCTTCTGCGGCATGATGCTGCTGGTGACGGCGATGGAGGAGTCCACCTCCACGAGGTTGAACTCGCCGCTGGCCCACACGTAGAGGTCCTGTGCGAACCGGCCGAGGTTGTTCGTGAGGATCGCCAGCGCACCGAGGACGTCGGCCATGTAGTCGCGGGAGGCGACTCCGTCCAGTGAGTTGCCCATGACCGTCTCGAAGCCGAGCAGCTCGGCGGTGACCGAGCGGTCGATGTCGAAGGTCGTGGACGCCAACGCACCGGACCCCAGAGGGCTGGAGTTGA
Source organism: Marinitenerispora sediminis (assembly GCF_003336425.1). Classification (GTDB taxonomy): domain Bacteria; phylum Actinomycetota; class Actinomycetes; order Streptosporangiales; family Streptosporangiaceae; genus Marinitenerispora; species Marinitenerispora sediminis. The sequence goes on from NZ_QEIO01000001.1 coordinate 29,561, forward strand.
CGTCGGCCAGGCACGCCCTCAGCCGGGCGTGGTCGCGCTGCAGCGTGTGCAGCGCCGCCGACAGGTAGTGGCCGACGGTGATGGGTTCGGCGGCCTGCAGGTGGGTGTAGCCGGTGATGACCGTCTCGACATGCTCGGCCGCGAGTGCCAGCAGCCGGCGCCGCAGGGTCAGGAGTTGGTGGCACACCTCGACCAGTTCGCTCCGCAGGCGGAGCCGGGCGACGGTGGCCAGCATGTCGTTGCGGCTCCGGGCCGTGTGCAGCTTCCCGCCGGTCTCGGCGCCCACCCTGGCCATGAGGTTGGCCTCGATGTTGAAGTACAGGTCTTCCAGGGCCGGGTCGATGCGCAGCGCGCGGGGGCCGGCCTGGCGCATCTCGTCCGTGGCGGCCTGGATCTTGGCCGCGGTGCCGGCGTCGACGATGCCCGCCTCGACCAGCATCACCAGGTGTGCGGTGTTGACATCGAGGAAGTACTCGAAGTGGTGGGCGAGATCTCGCTCAAGGCCGGGTTCGATGATCAGCCGACGGACGACCTCGTCTGGTGACTTCTCCAAGCGTCCGGTCACAGGTGGTCCCCCCTCGCAGTACGTACGGACATCCGAACCGTTCGGATGACGGGCACCGGCCTGTGCGCGGGCGGTGCCCAGCCAGCCGGTGCGGCCCGCCCCGGCGCGAGCGGCGCGGTGGGCGGTCGGAACACCGACCACCCCGCCGCCGGCGACCGGCACGTCACGTGCCGCGCGTCCCGGCCCCGGTTCGGGGCCCGCGGCGGTCCGCGGTCCCCTCGGTGAAGTGACGCCCGTCACCTGAGCTGGCCAATCGGAATGTAGCGGGATCAACAGTTCGGTTCATAATCAATGTCGTGAACTCGACAGAACTGTTGGATGGTCCCAGCTTCACCGAACGGCTCGCCGCCCGCGTCGGCGAGCTCACCCGCAGCGAACGCCTCGTCGCGCAGTTCGTCCACCACAATCCGGAAACGGCGGTGGTGTCCTCGGCGGCCGCGCTCGGCCGCCTCACCGAAACCAGCGACGCCACCGTCCTGCGGGCGGTACGCGCCCTGGGCTACCGCTCGCTGCCGGAGCTCCAACGCGCGCTGGTCGCTCACCTGCGGCGACGCAGTGACCTGACCACCCAGCTCGCCGCCCGGACCGAGGCGATACCGCCGGCCGCGCTGAGCGTGCTGGACCAGGTGCGCACGGACAGCGAGCGACTGGTCCACCAGCTGAACGCCCACGTTCCGCCGGACCAGTGGCGCCAGTGCGTCGAGCTGGTCGACGCAGCCGCCCATGTGCTCTGCTTCGGCACGGGTCCCTCGGCCGCCGTCGCCCAGCACCTGGCGGTGTCCCTGTCGCGCGTGGGCCGGCACGCCACTGCCGTGCACGACACCGGCGTGCAGCTGGCCGACGCGCTCACCGAGGTGCGGGCGGACTGGGCGATCGTCGTGTTCGCGCCCCTGCGGTTGTTCCGAGAAGTCCCCATCCTGCTCAACCACGCCCGCGGCACCGGCGCCCACTCGATCGCCATCACCGAAACGCTCACCCGGGAACTGCGCCGGCACGCCGACGTCGTGCTCACCACCCCGCCCAGTGTCGAGACGACCACCAGCGAGACACTCGCCGCCCTGGTCCTCGCCCACGCGCTCACGCTGGAGGTGGCCCGGCTCCACCCGGCGGAGGCCGCGCAGCGCACCCAGCTCATCGAGCGGCTCCGCGTCAGCATCACCGGTCGCGGCAGCCGGTAGCGCCACGCCACCTCGGAGGGGAGCGCATCGGGAGCCCGCCCGGCCCCGTGGCACGGCGGAGCCGCGGTCAGGCTTCCTGGCACAGGCTCCGAGCCGGGGCCCGCCGCCAGGCCGGGCTAGCGGCTGGCCGCGGGCACGCCCGCCAGCACCGCGAAGGTCGCCGCTGTCCCGACGGCGATGCCGCCAAGAAGGGGCAGCGCGGACCGGACCGCTCCGCGATCCATCCGGCGCACGTGCCGCCGATGACGATGCCGAGATTGGGCGCGGCGAGCAGCACGGCGATGGCCTCGCCGCCGCCCGGGGCGAGCTCCCGCCGGTCGACGGCTCCTTCCTCGGCGAGATGATCTCCGGCCCGATGCACCTCATCATCAACCGCGGCATGCGCCCGTTCACCCGCGCGGACGCGGAGCTCATCATCAGCGTGGTGACCGCCGGCATCCGGGCCACGGCACCGCACGTCTGAGCGGCTACCCGACCGCACCGTGCGGGCCGAAGTCCGCAGCTCCCGCCGGGCCCGCGCTCAGCGCGGCACGTCGAGGTGCCGCATCAGTCCGGGCGCCGGATCGCGGACCACGGGCGGTTCCGGAAGCGCTGGTTCCCCAGCGGTGTGCCGCCCGCCGCCCCGCCTCGCATGCGCACGACACCGAGGAGGACCTGCGGGAAGGACCGTGCGCCCGCCGGGGCGCCCTGTGCGGAGCCGCGGGTGGCGCACGTGGACTGACCCCGGCCCGCCTACTCGGCCGGACCGAACCGCTCACCCACGCCAGCGCGGGCCTGCGGGGAGGGTGGTGGCGCACCCCGAAGCGCCGGGCGGAGGCGATGGCATAGGCTGCGACCGGGGCCCGGTGGACGGGCCCGCGGACGAGGGAGCCGTACCCGCACCACGACAAGACGGCCATTGGAGAGGGGTCTTGTCCATGGCGTGGTTCGTCCTCATCGTTTCCGGCGTCCTGGAGGCGGTGTGGGCCTCGGCGCTCGCCGCCTCCCACGGCTTTTCCCGCTGGCGCCCGGCTGTCCTGTTCCTCGTATCGCTGGTCCTGAGCATGACGGGGCTGGCCTGGGCCATGACCTCCCTGCCGACCGGCACCGCCTACGCGGTGTGGGTCGGCATCGGCGCCACCCTGACCGTGCTGGGGGGATTCCGCACCGGACAGGACCGCGCGACCTGGAGCAAGTCGCTGCTGCTGCTCCTGCTCGTCGGCTCCATCATCGGCCTCAAGGCGGTGAGCTGACATGCCCTGGATCGTCCTGGTCGTCAGCGCGGTGTTCGAGGCCGTGTGGGCCACCGCCCTGGGCATGTCCGAGGGGTTCACCCGCCTTGTCCCGACCCTGGTGTTCTTCGTCGCCCTGACGGCGAGCATGGCCGGCCTGGGCTGGGCCGCCAAGCACATCCCCATCGGCACCGCCTACGCGGTCTGGGTCGGCATCGGCGCCGCGCTGACCGTGCTCTACGCGATGGCCACGGGCGGCGAGAGCGTCTCGGCGGCCAAGATCGTCTTCCTCACCGGGATCATCGCCGCGGTCGTCGGCCTGAAGCTGGTACCCGGCAGGTCGGAACGGGATACCGAACCCGCCGCCAAGTGAGGCACCGGGGCGGCGCGGACGGCACCCCGGTACCGCCGCCCCGCCCCGGGGGAACTGCCGAAGCCACCGCCGCCTTGGACCCGTTGCCCGCCCGGTGGCCCCGGCGGCGGGCGCTCGACTCACCGGCGACTCAGGAGCGCATGCGGAGCACAGAGCGGCCCGGGCATGCCCCCGGCTCACGGCCAGGGCGTACGCGCGGGCGCATCGGGCCGAACGCGACAGGGGGCGTCGCGACGAGGCCGGGACCGGCTGAAGCGCTTCCGGTCCGGCTTCGTCGGGTTTAATACCATGACGTGCCTGTGAGGACCGATGCCGGATTCGCCCCGCACCGAACCCGTCCGGGAGCCGCGCGCTCGTTCGTCTTCGCCCCCTGATCCCGCTCCCCCAGGAAGAGTCCCGTGCACAGCACTCCAGACGAGTTCGCCGCCGCCGGCCTCGCTCCCCGCACTGACCGGGACCCCACCCACATCGGTAGCTACCGTGTCGTGGGGCGATTGGGTTCGGGCGGGATGGGGGCCGTCTATGCGGCCGTCGACAACAGCGGCGCGCCGCTGGCGCTGAAGGTGGTGCACCGCGAGTACGCCACCGACCCCGAGTTCCGCGCGCGCTTCGCCCGCGAGGTGGACCTGCTGCGCCGGGTGACCGGCACCTGTGTGCCGGCGTTCCTCGACGCCGACACCGAGGACGCTCGCCCGTGGCTGGGGATCGAGTACGTGCCGGGTCTGACGCTGAACAAGCACATCCAACAGAACGGTCCGCTGACCGGCGACATGCTGCTGGGGCTGGCCGCGGGGATCGCCGAGGCGCTGCAGGTGGTGCACTCCGCCGGGATCGTGCACCGCGACCTCAAGCCGGGCAACGTCATCCTCGCTCCGACGGGGCCCAAGGTGCTGGACTTCGGGATCGCCCGCGCGGTCGAGGAGTCCGCGATCACCCGCACCGGCGGCCTCCTCGGTACCCCCGGGTGGCTCGCCCCGGAGCAATACCGGGGTGCCGCCCCCGCCCCGCAGTCGGACATGTTCGCGTGGGGCGGACTGGTGGCCTACGCGGCCACGGGCCGGCGCCCCTTCGGCTCGGGCACCCCGGACGAGCTCGCGTTCCGCACCATGGAGCACGGACCCGACCTTGCGGGAGTCCCGGAGCACCTGCTTCCACTGGTCGCCGCGGCACTGGCGAAGGACCCGGACCGGCGCCCAACCGCCGCCCAGGCACTGGACGCGGTCACCGCGATGTGGGCGGGACGCCCACAGGTCACCAACGAGGAGGCGACCGGCGTACTCCCCAGCCTGCTCAACGAACGCTGGACCGAGGTTGGCGCCGCCGGGGACAGCACCACCCTGTGGAGCAGCCTCGCCCCGCCCAAACGCTCCCGGTGGCGCAACCGCAAGGTGCTGGTACCGGTGGCGTCGGCGCTCGCACTGGTGCTGATCGGGAGCATGGGCGCCCTCTCCTGGCAGCGCACCGCGAGCGCTCCAGATAACGGGAACGGGGAGCAGCAGCAGGGTGGCGACAACGGTGGGGAGCAGGCTGGCGACGGCGGCTCCGGCGGCGACGAGCTCACCGAGGTGGAGCAGGGCGGCGCCAACCTGCGCGCCAGCGACTCCCAGGACGACTTCACCGTCGGCGCGGTGCAGGTGCGCAACATCTCCCCGGACACCATCGAGGTCGCCACCCGGCAGGCACACAGCGACGGCAATTCGACTGTCGGGGCGGCGGAACCGCAGCTCCACATCAGCTTCTCCTCCGCCGTACGCGAGGGCGGCAACGTCGTCTTCACCGGCAGCGCCGAGTACTTCCGCGACACGGGCAGCTACACGCTGCACACACAGGACTTCCAGGTGATGGAATTCCGGCTGCAGCAGGAGGACATGGAGAACCTCTACAACCGGGACTGGGACAAGTTCTACCGGTCCACCGACTCTGAAGTCCTGACCACGCTCGACGCCGGCCAGCCCACCGCCGAGTTCACCCTCACCATCCACGATGTCCCACCGGAGAACGATAACCCGGCCGCCAACCCGGTCACGGCGTACGAGATGCGCTATCTCCGCTACGAGCCTCCCGAGGAGCTATGGGGGCACACCCTCACGGAGCAGGAACGCGGGGCGTTCGGGGTGTGCTACCAGGAGGGCTCCGAGTGGCATGACCAGCAGCCGCTCGGGGGCGTCGAGGGCGGCGGGATGCCGTGCGGGTGACCCGGCCCTGGGGCAGTCCGGGGTTACCGGGTAGACGCGGCTGAATCGGACCGCGACGCCGTGCGTCGAACCACACGAACAACCTCGCACCGCCCCCCTGACACGGAACCAGGTCGATGACTGACGGAACCCCCACGCACTTCGCCCCCCTACTGGACGACGACCCCGGACACATCGGCCCCTACACGGTGGTGGGCCGGATTGGTGCCGGCGGGATGGGCAGCGTGTTCGCCGCCCAGGACCACCAGCGCGACCAGTACGTCGCGGTGAAGGTGGTACGCGACGAGCTCGCCGCGGATCCCGAGTTCCGGGCCCGGTTCGCCCGCGAGGTCGACCTGGTGCAGCGGGTGCACAGCCCCTGCGTACCAGCGTTCCGCGGCGCCGACACTGAGAGCGCCACTGCCTGGCTGGCCACCGAGTACGTCCCCGGGCCCACGCTGCGCGAGTACGTCCGCGCGAACGGCGCGCTGAGCGGCGGGAAGCTCCTGGCGCTGGCCGCCGGCCTCGTGGAGGCGCTGCATGCCATCCACGGCCGGGGCATCGTGCACCGGGACCTCAAGCCGGGCAACGTCATCCTGGGACCGTCGGGCCCCAAGGTGTTGGACTTCGGGATCGCCCGCGCGGTCGGGGAGACCGCGCTCACGCGCACCGGCGGAGTCGTTGGCACGGCCGGCTGGATGAGCCCGGAGCAGTATGGCAGCGGCCAGGTCACCGAGCAGTCCGACATCTTCTCCTGGGGAGCGCTGGTGGCCTTCGCCGCCACCGGCCGAGAGCCGTTCGGTTCCGGCGCGCCGAACGCGCTGGCCTACCGGGTGATGCGGTCCGACCCCGACCTGGAGGGAACGCCAGGCGAACTCCGACCGCTGCTGGAGGCGGCGCTGGCGAAGGACCCGGCCGCCCGGCCAACGGCGGGGCAGACGCTCCAGGCCGTCGAACAGTTGTGGAGAAGCACCCGCGCCCTGGGCGCCGCTCCCAGCCAGGATCCGGCGAGCGCGGTCACCACGCTACTCAAGGCGGAATGGACCGGGATGGAGGCGGCGCCGCCGAAGCCGCCCCGGAAGCAGCGCCGCCGCCCCCTGCTGGTCGCCGGCGCGGTCGTAGGTGCCCTGGCGCTCCTCGGCGGCGGGGCCGTCGCTGCCCCCGTACTGGTGGACACGCTGTCCGAACAGGGGTCCGAACAGGAGGGGGGAAACGACGGCGGAGCCAACGGCGGCGGGGCGGACAACGGGAACGACGGTGACCAGGCGGGTGAGGACAGCGACGGTGGGGGCGGCCAGAGCGCAGGCGGGGAGGACGGCCCGCCCGAGGCCGCCGTCGACCAGGTCTCCGGCGGAAGCAACAACGACGGCGCGACAGCCCAGGTCGGCGCGGCGCAGGGGAACGTCGGACTGTTCACCTCGCTCTTGGGCGGCGGCCTCGCCGCAACGCAGGTCTTTGTCCATAGCCCGGAACCCACCGACGACGGGATCCAGTTCACCGTCAACGGGCAGTCCCAGGGAGTCCGGGCGGAGGCGCCCGGGTTCACCCAGGACGCGCTCTACGTGGTCGCCGACGGCGAGGAGCTGACCCCGGACTCGCAGTTCGGCTACACCCCCGCACCGGAGGAGCCACAGGGGCAGGAGACCAACGAGTTCACGCTCTCGATCCCTGGAGCCCCGGAAAGCGGCCTGTTGGCCTTCCAGGGCCGAACCACTGACGGCGAGGAGCTCCCCCCGGTTGGAATCTGCTACGACGCCGCCATCGGCATCTTCACCATCGAGTACGCGGAGTGCACCTGAGCGACAGCGTGCCGAGCGAAAGGCCCACTACACGCAGGGCAGCTCAGAACTGCCTCCGACCGGACTCCACGGGCTGCGCCACGGTGCGGCGTCGCTGAGTCTGGCCGCCGGGGTGGACGTCAAGGTCGTATCGGGTTCTCGGCTTGTCTCGGACGTCTTCCCAGGTTGGTGATCCTGCTTCACATCCGACACGAGTCAGCACCAGCACAGACCCGATCCCTTACGCGGCCGGCGTTTCAGGCACCGCAATTGCATAGGCTGGATCACTCATACATGCGGACAGGGATGGGAGCCCAGACGACGTGGACGACCGGCTGCGCGACTTCGCGAAAGGTTCACCGAACTTCGGGGCCCTCTTCCAGGTCCATCCCCTGCTGTCCCTGTACGGCGCCTCCGCCGAAGCCACCGTCTTCACGAACCCCAACTCGTCGTTGGTGCAGTCCGGACAGTTCGGCGAGGTACTCGCCGAAGAGCTGATCTCGCATCTGGGCATGCGGATCGACGGCGACAGGCAGGTCGACCGGCTTCGCGCACTCACCAAGGCCGGGGTCCTCGCCAAGGACATCCGCGACGGCTTCGACCAGCTGCGCCGTGACCGAAACCAGGCAGCACACCGGCACCTGTTCGACACCAGCCGGGCCCTGGCCGCGGTTCGCGTCTGCTATCGGCTTGGACTGTGGTTCAGCGACACTCTGCATGGGCGGCGGACCGTGGCCGAGTTCGTCCCCCCGACCGACCCTGGCGAGTCCGCACTAGTGACGGACCCCGCCGAGCTGGCGGAGCTACGCGAGGCCCTCGACCACCACCGCAACGCGCTCACCCAGGCCCGGACCCGGCTCGCCGCGTCCCACGACGCGCTCGATGCCGAGCGCCGCGCACGCGCTGAGGCCGAGAACCTCATCGCCAGCGCGGACGCCCACAAGGCCAATCTTCTCGAACAGATCGAGCAGCTCAGCGCACAGATCGAGGAGCTCCGCGCTCACCAGCACGCCGCCTATGAATCGGCCCGCAAGAACCCGAAGAAGGTCGACGCCCAGCACCGTGACGGGTTCATCCACCGCGCACAGCGTCCGGCACCGCTCAACGAGGTACAGACGCGCGGGGTCATCGACGCGATGCTACGCAAGGCCGGCTGGATCATCCAGGACCGCGATGAGCTGAACCCGCAAGCGGGGCAGGGGGTGGCCGTCCGTGAGTTCTCCCTCGCCAACGGCCGCGCCGACTATGTGCTCTACGTCAACGGCGCGATCGTCGGGGTGGTGGAGGCCAAGCGGGAGGGTGACCCGCTGTCCGCCGCGGTGGAGCAGAACGACCGGTATGCGGCCGGCGTGCTCCGCGAACACCTCCTCGCAGTCTGGCGCGCTGACGAGCCGTTCGCCTTCCGCTACGCCACAACCGGGACCGAGACGTACTTCGTCAACCGATTGGACCCCACCCCCCGCTCCCGAGAGGTGTTCTTCTTCCACCGCCCGGAGACGGTCGCGACGTGGATGCGGCGCGCGGACGAGAAACCGAGCTCCCCGACGCTGCGGGCCGGCTTCCGCCGCCTGCCCAAGCTTGAACAGAACGGCCTGCGTCTCGCACAGTTCGACGCGATCGCCCAGCTGGAGCACTCGCTCAGCGAGGACAGGCCGAGGGCGCTGATCCAAATGGCGACTGGCGCGGGAAAGACCTACATGGCTGTGGCGCAGACCTACCGGCTGCTCAAGCACGCCAAGGCACGCCGGGTTCTCTTCCTCGTCGACCGCAACAACCTGGGCCGCCAGGCGCGGGACGAGTTCCGCACGTTCACCACCCCTGACGACGGCCGCACGTTCTCCGACATCTACAACGTGGACCGGCTCGGCGCGGCGGGTCTCCAGGACACCTCGTCGGTGGTCATCTGCACAATCCAGACGCCTGCTCGATGAGTTCGACCTGCACACGATCCTGCGCCTACCGACCGGCATCTTCTACGCGGGCGGTGTCAAGGCGAACGTGCTCTTCTTCGAGAAGAAGCCGCCCAGGGCGAAGGGCAGTCACAACACCTCCAAGCTGTGGGTCTACGACCTCCGCACTGGTAAACACTTCACTCTCAAGCAGCGTCCGCTGCGCCGCTCCGACCTGGACGACTTCGTCAAGGTCTACAAACCCGATGAGCCTCGTACCGCCCGTGAGGTGACCGAGCGGTTCAAGTGTTTCGACTATGACGAGCTCATCGCCCGTGACAAAGTCAACCTCGACATCACATGGATGAAGGACCCGGCGCTCGATGACGCTGACAGCTTGCTCCCGCCTGAAGTGATCGCACAGGAGATCGTGGCGGACCTGCAGGCCGCACTCGGTGAGTTCACTGCGATCGCCGAGGCCCTCGGAGGCGAGACCGCTGCGGACGCGGATGACCTCCCACCGACTGAAACGATCTGAATCACAATTAATTTGACCTCGCCCGCCCTTCCCGAGAGTCTGTCTTGAGATCGTTCGGGGAGGGCGGAGGTGTTCATGGCGATTCCGTATCCGCGTACGCGGGAGTTCCAGTCGTTCAGAACCAACATCGACTATGCGCGGAAGATGGTGAGGGCAGGCAAGAGCCTCGAGGGGCTTCAGCCTAGCGGGGTCGACATTGGGGACTTCTACCGCGCCGCGTGGGTGCAGGCCGTCAGTGCCATCGACCACTGGTTTCACGAGGAACTCTATCGTCGAGTCGCTGAGCTCGCTGCCCAGGACGACCTCGATATGCCGTACCAGCTCACCAGGTTCGAGCTTCCACTGGCCAAGGTCGAGGAGGTCCGCCGCGGAATCACTCCCCTCGCCGAGGCTGTGGCCGAGCATGTGAGGAAAAAGTGGATGAACGCATCGCTTCAAAACCCTCGCAAGATCAGCGAGGCGCTGAAGCTGGTGACAGAGGTGAACGTCTGGGCAACCGCCGCTCAGAATATCAACGACTGGCATCGCGGACGCACCTCGATGACAGAAAAGTCGCTGAAGGATGTGTACACGTCCATAACTGAGCGCCGCAACCAGATTGCCCACGAGGCCGATCTTCTGGAGGATCTCAAGCAGCGTCGCGCGATTACCGAGGCAGATGTCGCTGACGCCATCGACTGGATCGAGCGCATCGCGCTGGCTATCGCCAAGTGCCTGGACTGACACAACCGTGCAATCGTCCAGGCGCCAGGTCTGAAGATCCCCCTGGTAGTCGCCAGACGCATCACGTCCTGGCCCGGCAGACCAGGGCGTTGGCCGGTCTCCAGCGCCCGAGGTGCGCGCGGGTCGCGGTGCAGCAGAAGGCAGGCGCGGGCGTCATTGAGGCCGCGTCGCCGGCCGCGTAGCTACTGTTTCGTACGTCGCTCGAAGTCCAGACCTGGACCGGTTCTACCGCGGATGAGGAGGACCAGTAGGGGCGGAGGTTCGCCACTGATTACGGTCCAAGGCAGTATCCACTCTAAAGCGGACCCCAGATGGGCAGTCAGACGGATGACCACAAAGACAACCTGATGGAGCCCCAGACGGGTGCCGTAATCAGTCCCGGTTTCGACTGATTTATCATCGGGCGGCAGATCTCCGCTAGAACAAGCAGATCTGAGTCTTCGTCCGGACATATCCGAGGTCTGCGCTGGGACGGCTGCCGTACAGCGCTAGCGTTTCACTGACCACCCACGGTCATATTCTGGCTCCATTGTGGGTGTGGACCGTGGTTCCCACCTTCTTCGCCTCAAGTGCCGACGATGTACGACGCCACACATAGTCCCGGAGCCGCCGCCGAGCTTCCGCGTAGTCGCAGAACTCGGCACTGATGAGTTCACCGTCCACAAAGCGCAGAGAACTCGCCTCTTCCGAAGTCAAGGGGCCGCCCTCGAAGACGAAGGTGAGAAGGTCGTCCCATGGTCCGTGCGGCGCGGACCAGTCGATGCACAGCAGGCGACCGATCGGAACGGTCAGGCCGAGTTCTTCAGCGAGCTCACGCTGTGCCGCGCGGATCGGAGGCTCGTTGGCTTCGACCATCCCCCCGGGTATGTCCCAGTCGGGTTTGTAGGACGGGTCCACCAGAAGGATCCGGCCCGAGGCATCATGGATCAGGACTTCGACGGAAACCCTCTTACGTGCCTGACGCCGGTTCCCCTCCGCTAGGTACCGGTGCCACGCTTGTGGGTCGCGCTCGTACAGCGGCTCGTCGGAGTCCTGTCCAGCGCTCGGCATACGCCGCCTCCTACCCGCTCAACGCATCAAGCCTGGCCCAAAGTATCCGGTGGGCAAGCGCGACACTGTCGCAGCGAGTCTCCCGGTGGCCTGAGACTTCGGCAACCTATGGACGACGCCGGCGAACTCTCTGACGACGACGTCTGAGCCCAACGTCGTCACAGTGTCACTCAGCTCTTCCATGATCGCCCACGCGTCGTCCAGGTTTCCCGCGGCGATCAGGCTGTGCGCGATCGTGAGGGATGCCAGCGACCTCGATCGCACTCGCTCTGGCGCCCGTAGCTCCAAGACGCGCTGCGCACACGCCCGTGCCGCAGCGAAGTCTTTGAGATCGTACAGACAGCGTGCGGCCTCGCCGGCCAACGATCCTTCGTCGAATGGGCTCGTCCACCGGGACACCGAGGAGACAATGCCTCCAGTAAGAAGTCGTTCGGCCTGGCCCAGCAGCCGTAGACAGGCGGTCTTGTCGCCGAACGCCGCGTAGCTTCGGGCGCGCATCGCCAACAGCCGACCGCGCAGGGCAGCGCTGTCGGCCCCTCCGAGCGCCTCATAGCCGCGTTCGGCGAGGACCGCGGCTTGGCGGAGCTGGCCGTGGTGGAGCGCCAGGTGGCTGCGGCTTGCCCATACTTGGGCCGTCAACGACGAATCGTCGCCAACCTCGGCGAAGTGCTGGGCCCGCCGGAAGTGCTGGTCGGCAACGTCATCGCGCCCGGCGTCGTGTGCCATCCAGCCGGCCATCTCCAGCATCCCGGCCGCTGTGGTGAACGTCGCCGCCGAGCCGCGTTCCGACACCAACCGCGGCCCCACCCTCCTGCGCAGGTACTCCATGGCGGCCGCGTACACGTGTTGGCCGCTGGTCTGCCGGTCGACGATGCGGAACTCTCGAACCGCTTCCTCCGCCGGTATCTCCATGACCGATGACAACCGGCTGCGCACGGCGCGAGGCGAGAGGTCGACCGAGAAAGGTGTCGCGCCGCCCGTCTTCTGACGTGTACTCCCCGCTGGTGCCGCCGTTGGCATGCGGGCTTTCATTTCAGGCGTCTCGGGAACCATTCGAGGAGCACGCAAGCCTTGCAACGCCGTGCGAATCTTGACGATGTCGCGTACCTGAGAGCGCCCGTTCTCCACCAGGGACACCATCCCCACCGACAGCCCCGTCAGCCGGGCGAGCGCGGACTGCGACAGGTCGCTGTACCTGCGCAACAGGACGATGATCTCCGACAGGTCCCACTGCGTTAGGGCCGCGACCACATCCGTCCGCTCCCAAAAGCCCGACGGAACACACCGGCAATCCCACTCACGGCCGCAATTCCGGCAGATCACCCAACACCCCCGCACGGCTAGCTGCGGTTTCAAGCGCTTTAACGATTATCCATTAAACCTTTATCTCGAATCCTCCGGGCCCGAATTCAAAACTGGGCACCATGAGCTCCCAGATCAGCAACCCAGGGACGGACCGGGCTCCGTCCACGGCGCCGGTCCCCCAGGCATATAGCAATCGCCTCGGGCCTCCCACAGACCCGGACGCCGCATATGCCCGGCGTGCTTGCCGTACCCGCCCTTACCTCAGCCGTCGACCTGTGTACTATCCGGCGTTCGCGGAAGTCGCTGAACGCCACCAACGCTGGCCGGTGGTGCGCCTGCTTGACGGCGCGCTGCCCTTCCTGGCCGAGGACGAGAGGCACGGGATCACGGTCGCCAGCGACGACCTGGATCTCTTCGATGCCGCGCTGGGAGCCGAGGGAGCCGGGATCCCTTCCTATGTGCGGCCCTACCTCGACGTGGTGGTGGCCCGATGAGCACCGTCCTGGTCATCACCAGCGTCACCCCTGACGCCGTCGGCGTCATGGTGGACGAACGCCGCGTCACCTTGGATCTGGACGACGCCGTTGAAGTCCGCCTCATCCGCGGAGCCGGCGACCACGACCGCCAGCTCGCCTGGCTGCAAGCCGTCGCCACGGCGGTGAGCGATGCACGGACGGCGCTTCTGGCGGCAGAGCCTGCGGCCTCTCTCAAGCGCGGAGGGACGCCGTGAAGCCGACCGAAGACCCCTTGCTCCCACACCTTCGCACCTTCGAGAGGAGCCACCCCCTATGGCGCGGATCCAGGTGATCCACGAATCCGAAGCCGCCCGGCGGGCACGGATCACGGTCGGCCAGCTCACCCAGCTGGCCGACGAAGGGCAGGTCGACGTCGCCTACCGTAATGAACTCGGCCGCTGGTTCACCCCCAAGACCGTCCGCGAACTCCGCCGACGCGCCGACATCGCCCGCTTCTGCGACATCGCACGGCCCCCCTCGTCCACACGTTCGAGGAACTGCTCACCCCAGGCGAAGTCGCCGCCAGGTTCCGCGTCGACGCCAAAACCGTCACCCGCTGGGCCAACACCGGCAAGCTCACCACCATCCGCACGCCCGGCGGACACCGCCGTTACCGCAAATCCGAGATCGACGCGCTCCTCCTGTAGACCAGAAGGAGGCCTCAGCAGCCTGGGGCACAGAGGTTCATCGACGTTCGCGCCTTCCGGGTGTTATCCGACATTTCGCGCTCGTCGCTGTCCGCCAGCGTGAGCTTCGCCGACTTCGTTGTCTAAGGAACGGCCCGCTTTCCTAGCCGAACACGCCGGCGGCGACCTTCCGCGTTTCGGTGAGCCCGGGGCGGGCCCGGCCGTAGGCGATGGCGTTGGTCAGCAGTACCAGGTAGCGCCCCGTCACTGGGTGGAAGTACAGGCTGGTGCCGGTGAATCCGTGGTGGTAGACGAGGCCGGTGTCGGTGAGCAGCCACGCGAGTCCCCGGTGGGTGCGCTCGTCCACGCGGACGGCCGGCTGCCAGGACGCGCGGACGTAGGCGCCGAACGGGGTGGCGGTGTCTCGGGTTCGCAGGATCGCCTCGGCGTAGTCGGCGAGCGCGTCGGCGGTGGCGAACACGCCCGCGTGGCCGGCCATACCGCCCAAGGTGGCGGCGTTCTCGTCGTGCGCGGTGCCGTGGACGGGGTGGCCGCCGACGAGGCGGCGTTCGGTCGGGGCGACCTTCGGGCCGCGGGCCAGCGGCCCGTAGGTGATCCCGCGCGTCCCCAGTTCGCTGGTGTGGGCGTCCAATAGTTCGCCGAGGGTGGCGCCGCGCAGGCGTTCGAGGAGCAGCCCGGTCAGGATGAACCCGCGGTTGATGTACCGGTGCCCACCGGCCCCGTCGAGCGGCTCGGCGAGGATGGCCTCGGCGATGTCGCGGTCGCCGCCGATGTAGCGATCCAGGCGGGTCGAGGGCTTCAGGCCGGAGGTGTGGGTGAGCACCTGGCGCAGCGTGACGGCGGCTCCCGGATGCGTGCCGGGGTCGACGTCGAAGTAGGCCGCTACCGGGGTGTCGAGGTCGACCAGTTGGTCGGCGACGGCGCGGCCGACGAGCGGCCAGGTGGCGACGACCTTGGTCAGGCTTGCGATGTCGTAGAAGGTGGCGGGAGTGGCGGGGTGCCGGCCGTCAACGGCGGTCGTGCCGACGGCGACGAACGCGCGCTCGGTGGCGGAGCCGATCGCCGCGACGGCGCCGGGACTCTGGCGGCGGTCGACCATGGACTGCAGGGCCCGGCGCAGCGTGTCGGCCGTGGTCGTCACCCAGGCGTCGTCGCTCACTCATCCTCCTCGTTGATGTGGGCGCCGAGCGCGCGCAGGACGCCCGGCAGGTCCGCATAGCCGCGCCGCAGGTGCGCCACGCCCCGTAGTTCGGTGCGTCCGCGCGCCGCGAGCGCGGCGAGCACCAGCGCGGCCGCGGCGCGGATGTCCGTCCCCCGCACCGTAGCGCCGATCAGGCGCCGGGGTCCGCGAATCGTCACGCGTGGCCCGGCGGCGTGCACGTCCGCCCCCAGGGCCGCGAGCGCGGGCACGTGGCTGGCCCGGTGGGCGTAGACGCGTTCCACTACATGAGAGACGCCCGGCGCTTGGGTGAGCAGCGCGCACAGTTGTGGTTGCAGGTCGGTCGGGAACCCGGGATGCGGGGCGGTCTTCACCGCGACCGGCGCGAGCGTGCCGCGGGTGGCGCGCAGCCCACCGGCCACAGGGGTGAGGGCGATCCCCGCAGCCGCGGCGGCACCGCAGAACCCCGGGGGGGAGGTCGGCGATGCTGACTCCGGGCAGGTCGACTTTGCCGCTGGTGATCGCGGCGGCGATCGCGTAGGTCCCGGCGGCCATGCGATCGGGCGGCACGGTGTAGGCGGTCCCGCGCAACGCCGATCGGCCTTCGACTTCTAGGAGGCCGGGCGCGGTCCATTCGACGACGGCGCCGAGGCAGCGCAGGAACGCGACCGTGTGCTCGACCTCGGGTTCGATGCTGGCGCCTGCGATCCGGGACGTGCCGCAGGCGGTCGCCGCGAGCAGCAGCGCCGTGACGGTGGCGCCGAGGCTCGGACCGTAGTCGGTGGCGGCGTCGAACGTGAACCCGGTCAAGCGGTGAGCGCGGGCGTGCACGGCGCCGTCCGCGTACTCGACGTGGGCGCCGGCCGCACGCATCGCGGTGAGGTGGCGGTCGATCAGCCGATCAGCGAACGCGTCCCCGCCCGGCATCGGGATGACGGCCGCGCCCACACGGGCGAGCACCGCGGCGCCGAAGCACACCGTGGGGCGGATTCGCGTTCCGAGATGGTGGGGGATCGTGCTGCTCGTCAGTGTGGCGGCGTGGACGGTGAGGCCTCCTTCGGAGGCGAAGGCGGTGTGCGCGCCGAGTGCGCGGGCGATGTTGATGCACACGCCGGTGTCGGTGATGGCGGGGACGTTGCGCAGGTGAAC
The DNA here is from genome assembly GCF_003336425.1 of Marinitenerispora sediminis. Classification (GTDB taxonomy): domain Bacteria; phylum Actinomycetota; class Actinomycetes; order Streptosporangiales; family Streptosporangiaceae; genus Marinitenerispora; species Marinitenerispora sediminis. The sequence continues at coordinate 45,815 of NZ_QEIO01000001.1, forward strand.
GGGCTCGGTGGCTAGTAGTGACGCCGCTGCCAGGTGCAGGAAGACGTTCTTGGAGCCCTGCACGTCAACGCGCCCGTTGAGCGGGGCTCCGCCCGTGATCAGCAGCCGGTTCACATCCTCACCCGCGCTTCGGTCGGGTAGAGGCCACCGAGCTGCCCGGTCGGGTAGATGGTCACGTCCGGGCCGATCAACGTGCCCGGGGCGACCGAGGTGAGCGCGGGCAGCTGCACGCGGTCCCCCAGGACCGCGCCGAACTTGGTCTGGCCGGTGCCGACCCTGGCCCCGCCGATGGTGACGAACAGTTCGTCAACGGCTGGTTCGACGACGGGCCGGTCGACGCGCAGGTTCGCCAGCACGCTGGACGATCCGATGTTGACGCGGCTGCCGACGATCGAGTCGCCCACGAACACGAAGTGCATGGCCCTGCTGTCGGCGAGGACCAGGCTCCGGGTGATCTCGCAGCAGTAGCCGATCTTGCTACCTGGCCCGATCACGGTGTGATCGCGCACCAGGCCGCGGCCGACGTAGGCGCCACGGCAGATCAGTGCCGGACCGATGATGACGGCGCCCGCGTCGACCACGGCGCCGGGCTCGACGATGACCTCGCCTTCGATCTCGGCACGGGGGTGAACAGCGCCGGCCAGGAGCCGGCGGGCGGAGCCGAGCCAGTCGAGGACGGTGGCCTTGACGTCGAATACGGCTTCCGGAAGGGGAAAGGGCAGCGGGACTCCGGTGATGTCGCAGTAGTAGGCGAGTGCGCTGAAATGCGAAGTTGAGGGCATTGCTGCTCCTTGGAGATGAAGCGTCTGTCCTGGCCGCGTTGTCGCTTCTTGGGGAGGGCGACGGTGCTTCGGGCACGCACGGGATGGAAGGACGCACCGCGTACTGAGGGATGCCGAGCCTTGGGGCCTCTCCGGACCGGGCGCCGCGCACCAGCGACCCCGCACAGCCGAAGGCGCGCGGCGATCATCAGCGGGGCCTCGGCCCCGCAGCCGGCATGCTCCGCGGCGGTGCCTCGTGAGGGCGAGCGGGGGCCGGCAGTGGCCGTGGCTTCGGGGGTCGCGGGAAGTAGGTTCGGGCCGGATCTCGCCGGGGCAGCTCTGGGCGCTCAGGCATGCTCCACCTCGGTCTTCGATAGCAGGAAGGCCCGCCCCCTCACGGGATGCCGGGGACGGTTGTGCTGCAGCCCATCGGGGAAGGGTGCCGGCCGCAGCGGCTCCCGAGGGTCTTACCTCGGGGCCTGTGACCAGTACATGCCAACGGGAGGCTGGAGAGGAGGGTGCTGTGGTACTGAGCATGTTGAACGTGTTGAACGGAGCTCCCCATGCCGCGCAGCCCGAACGCGAAGCTCGCCGCGCTCCTCTCCGAGGCGGGGCTGACCTACGACGCGCTCGCGCGCGCTGTGAACCGCGTCGGTGCCGAGGCCGGCCTCGATCTCCGCTACGACCGGACGTCGGTCGCGCACTGGCTCTCCGGCGCCCGGCCGCGCGGTCAGGTGCCCGACGTCATCACCGAGGCGATCGGCAGGCGCTTGCGCCGTCCGCTGACGCCAACGGACACTGGGTTCGTCGCCGCCCCGCCTCCGAGCGACATCGGGCTGGAGTGGCACGGAGACGTCGCGACGTCGCTGACAGAGCTGGGGAGGGCCGACATGGACGTGAGCCGCCGGGCCGTACTCCGGCACAGCGTGTACTCCCTGGCAGCTCTGGTCGCCATCCCGAACTGGCAGGAGATCGCGGACCGCGCCGAGCACGCCCGCAGGAAATCGCACATGGGGCGTGTCGGCCCGGGAGAGGTCGATGCCGTCTCTGCGATGGCCGAAGCCTTCTCCACTGTGGACGACCGCTTCGGCGGAGGGCACGCACGCTCCTCTGTCGCGGCCTACATCGCCAACGACGTGGCCATCTGGCTGCGTGCGGATGCGGCCCCCGATACGCGACGCGCCCTCCACGCCGCCGCCGCCGATCTCGTCTACCTCGCCGGGTTCATGGCCTGGGACGACGACGCCCACGGCCTCGCAGAGCGGTACTACCTCCAGGCGTTGCGGCTCGCCGCCGAGGCCGATGCCCCTCTGACCTACGCCACCGTGCTTCGGGGCATGAGCATCCAGGCCAGCGACCTCGGCCACCACAACGAGGCCCTGCATCTCGTGGAGGCGGCCGAGTCCGCGGCGAAGGACGCGCCCCCAAGGATGTGGGCCTTCCTGGCCGGGCAGAGAGCGGTAGCCCAAGCCGCGCTCGGTGACCGCCGTTCGGCCGTCGCCTCCCTCAGCGAGGCAGAGCGCCACCTGGAGTCAGCCACCAGCCAGGTCGAACCCTTCGGCTCCTATCACCACGCGGCCCTCGCCTTCCAGGAGGCTCACCTGCGTGCCCACCTGGGCGACGTCCACGGCGCGGTGACGGCCATGACCGCATCGAACAGGCGCCGTCCAGAGGACGAGCGGCGATCCCGCGCGCTGTCGACGGCCCTCCTGGGCGACTACCAGTTCCGCGCCGGGCACCTGGAGGCGGCCTGCCAGACCTGGCACGCCTTCCTCGACGACTACCCGTACCTGACAGCAGGACGCGCCGACGCCGCGCTGGCGCGCCTGCGCAGCAGCGTGCAGCGGCACTCAGGGAACGCTGCCGCGGCGGCGCTGTTCCGCAGAGCGGATGACCTCGTCGCGGCGTAAACAAACCGTCCCATTGGCATGTGGGGCAACGCCGCCCGGAACGGACGGCGTCCCGCGCCGCCTCTCATCAAGTCCTAGCCTGGACACCACGTTGGGCAACCCGGGTGTAGGCGTCGAGCCGCTGCGGTGGGATCGGACTCCACGGGCTGCGTCACGGTGCGGCGTCGCTGAGTCTGGCTGCCGGGGTGGACGTCAAGGTCGTATCGGTCGAACTCGGGCATTCGTCCACGAGCTTCACCCGGGACACCTATCAGAGCGTGCACCCGCAGGTCGCCAAGGCAGCCGCCGAAGCCACCGCCGCCCTGGTCCCGCTACCGCCCGCCCGGCGCCCACGGCGCCCGGTGCTCGACTCACCCGCGACTTAAGAGCACATACGGAGCACACACCGGCCCCGTGACATGACGAAACCCCAGGCCAGAATCCTGGAAAACAGGCCCTGACCTGGGGTTTTACTCGTCTACCACTGGTGCGCCATCAGGGACTCGAACCCCAAACCCGCTGATTAAGAGTCAGCTGCTCTGCCAATTGAGCTAATGGCGCCCCGTCGGCCGCGCTACCCCTGGGGTGGCCGACACCAGTACTTTACCTGATTCCGCGCCCCGCCCGGCACGCCGCGGGCGGGGCGCGGCGGTGTGCCGGGGGCGGCGGGTCGAACCGTTATCCGCCCGACGCCCGACGTCGTGTCTTCGCACTCCAGTCTCGTTCGCGTCATCAGGTCGCAGCACGATGAGGCCCCCGAAGAGCTTGGAGACAAGAGTGCGACTCTCATATCCGCGGTCCGCGTTAGGCGCGGCCGCCGCAGTAGTGCTGGCCAGCGGTGCCGTGTTCGTGCCGGGGACGGCTGCCGTGGCCGATGCGCCCGGTGTGGTGATCAGTGAGGTGTACGGCGGGGGCGGCAACAGCGGCGCCACCTGGCGGAACGACTTCATCGAGCTGGGGAACCCGGGTGGCGCGGACGTCGGGTTGGACGGGTGGAGTGTGCAGTACCTGCCCGCCCAGCCGGGCGCGAACACCCGCGCGCAGGTGACGGCGCTCTCGGGCGTGATCGCGGCCGACGGGCGCTACCTCGTGCAGGAGGGCGCCGGCAGTGGCGGCACCCGGGACCTGCCGGCCGCCGACGCCGCGGGTGGCATCGCCATGGCGGCCGGGCAGGGGACGGTGCTCCTGGTCGACGGGACCGACCCGGTGACCTGCCGGACGGCTGCGGAGTGCGCGGCCGATGACGCGGTCGTCGACCTGGTCGGCTACGGGGCCGCGGCGATCCACGAGACCGCGCCCGCGCCGGCCGGCTCCAACACCGCCTCGCTCGCCCGGGACGGCGGCCTCGCCGACACCGACGACAACTCCGCGGACTTCACGGCCGGCGACCCGACGCCGACCAACTCCGCCGGGGAGACCGGCGACGGCGGTGACGGCGGCACGCCCGAGCCGGAGGAGCCCGGCGAGCTGCGTATCCACGACATCCAGGGGACGACCCGGGTGTCGCCGCAGGCCGGCCGGCCGGTGACCGGGGTCCCGGGGGTGGTCACGGCGGTGAACACCACCGGCTCGGCGCGGGGCTTCTGGTTCCAGGACGCCGAGGGCGACGACGACCCGCGCACCAGCGAGGCGCTGTTCGTGTTCACCGGGTCCACCACGCCCGACGTCGCGGTCGGCGACGAGGTACTGGTCAGCGGCAGGGTCGAGGAGTACCGGCCGGGTGCGGCCGACATGCGCCTCCAGGCGATCACCCAGCTCACCGGCGCCGTCTGGACGGTGCTGTCCTCCGGGAACACGCTGCCGGCCGCGGTCGCGCTGCGGCCCGACACCGTGCCCGACGCCTACGCGCCCGACGCCGGCGGCGACGTGTCCGGCCTCGACCTGCGCCCGGACGACTACGCACTCGACTTCTGGGCCGCCCACGAGCACATGCTGCTGCGCGTCCAGGACGCCCGCGTCGTGGGCGCGACGGACGGCTTCAACGCCCTCTGGATCACCACGAAGCCGGACCAGAACGCCGCCGCGAGGGGCGGAGCCGTCTACGGTTCCTACGACGACGCCAACTCCGGCCGCCTCAAGATCGAGTCGCTGATCCCGTTCGCCGAGCGCCCGTTCCCCCGGGCCGACGTGGGCGACGAACTGCGCGGCGTGACGGAGGGGCCGCTCTACTACAGCCAGTACGGCGGGTACCTGCTGCGGGCCACGACGCTGGGCGAGCACGTCGGCAACGGGCTGGAGCGCGAGACCACGTCGCGCGGGCGCGACTGGGAGCTGTCCGCCGCGACGTACAACGTGGAGAACCTGTCCCCCGCGGACGAGCAGGACAAGTTCGACCGGCTCGCCGAGGGCATCGTCGCCAACCTGCGCAGCCCCGACATCGTCAACCTGGAGGAGATCCAGGACAACAGCGGCCCGGCCAACGACGGGGTGGTCGACGCCGACGAGACGCTGGAGCGGCTGGTGGCCGCCATCAAGGACGCCGGCGGGCCCACCTACCACTGGCGGCAGATCAGCCCCGAGAACAACCAGGACGGCGGGCAGCCGGGCGGCAACATCCGCAACGCCTTCCTGTTCAACCCGGCCCGCACCTCCTTCGTGGATGTGGCCGGCGGGGACGCCACCACCCCGGTGGAGGTCACCACCCGGCGCGGACAGGTGGGGCTGAGCGTGTCGCCGGGACGCATCGAGCCGCAGGATCCGGCGTGGCGGTCCTCCCGCAAGCCGCTGGTCGGCCAGTTCCGGTTCCAGGGCCGCGACGTCTTCGTGGTCACCAACCACTTCAACTCCAAGGGCGGCGACCAGCCACTGCACGGCACCACGCAGCCGCCGAACCGGTCCTCCGAGCAGCAGCGCAACGCGCAGGCCGACCTGGTGCGCGGGTTCGTCGACGAGCTGACAGCCGCGGACCCCGACGCCAACGTCCTGGTCGTCGGCGACCTCAACGACTTCCAGTTCTCACGGACCCTGGAGACGCTGACGGCCGACGGCGGCCTGCACAACCCGATGACGGAGCTGCCGGCGGAGGAGCGGTACAACTACGTCTACGACGGCAACGCCCAGGCGCTGGACCACATGCTCGTCACGCCGCGGGTGGCGCACCGCGTCCGCTACGACATCGTCCACCTGAACGCGGAGTTCCACGACCAGTCCAGCGACCACGACCCGCAGGTGCTGCGGTTCCGCCCGCTCAGCGGCGACCGCAAGCTGGACCGGCGGGAGGACAACCAGTACTACCGCGGCAACGGCCCCCGGTAGCACGCTCGGCGGCGGTGGCGGACCGGCGACCGGCCACCGCCGCCGCAGGCGCGACCCGGTGCGGGCGGCGGCGCCCGCACCGGGACCGCCCCGCCGCCCGGCTACGAGGCGGCGGAGCCGGGCGCGGTCGCCGGCGCGTGGCCCCGGTCGGCGTCGAACGCCTGGGCGACGGCGAGGCTGTCCTCGTAGACGTGGTGCCGGGTGACGCGGCCGTCCTCCACCGTGAGGTGCAGGGCGAACCGGGCGCGGTACGCCCTGCCGGTGGACCGCGCGGTCTGCCGGATCTCGCCGAGCACGACCGCCTCGTCACCGTCGACGAGGACGCGGTCGACCGCGGTGGCCGCCTCCCCGGGCACGTGGTGCTCGCCCAGGGCGCGGAAGTGCGCGGCGGCGTCGCCGCGGGTGCTCCGGTGGCGGATCCACGGCGTGGCCGCCCGGCCGTGCTCGGACTCCGGCCAGTCCACCTTCCAGTCGATCCGCTCCGCGTACATCGCGGCGATGCGGTCGGGGTCGCCCTCGCCGATCCGGTGCAGGAGTTCCCGCACGACGGCGAGCGTGGTCGTAGGTGTGTCCGCGGACATGGCCTGGTCCCTCCGGTCCGGCCCGCGTCTGGAAGCGGGCGCGTCCACAGTCCTACCGGCCGCCGCGGCGCACGGCGATTACCTCGCAGGTAGCCGGACGAGCGCCCGGCCGCCGCCGACCGGTCTCCGCGGCTGGGGCGAGGGCGGCCTGGCGGGGACGTGCGTGGTGGCCGGCACCGCCGAGCGGGGCGGCCTGCCGACGCCGGCGGGAGCATGGTGGGCGGTGCGCACTCCGGCAACCGCGGGGGCAGCACCGCACCCCTCGTCGACCTCAGACAGCACGAAACCCCAGGTCCCCGCCCACATATGGGGCGAACCTGGGGTTACACGCGTCGATCAGGGTGCGCCATCAGGGACTCGAACCCCAAACCCGCTGATTAAGAGTCAGCTGCTCTGCCAATTGAGCTAATGGCGCCCGCCGTGCGGCTGGCCGGACCGGGTGCCGAGCACCGGATCGGACCGACGTCCACAACTGTAGCAGTCCGGGAAAGTGGTCGCGAACGCGTTGCCGGGGCCGGATGAGCACCCACTCCCGGGCGGGGTGGGTGCTCAGCGACGTCCCCGGGCCGGTGCGGCTACGACCACGTCATGACCACCGTGACGATGATGCCGACCGCGACGACGACGCCCACGCCGGCCAGGATGTAGGGGGTCAGGGGGCGGCGGGGGGCGGTCTCCGTCTCCTTGTTCTCCGCCACGAAGCGGCGGAACATCATCGTGGAGCCGGCGGGATCGGCCTGCTTTTCTTCGTTCTGTGACATGAGCCCGACCCTAGCGACTCGCGGCCACTGCTTGAAGCGTTTCTCGGCACGCACCGGACCAGCCGCGCGCGGGCGCGGGCGCCCGGACGCCGCGATGGCCGCGCGGAGCTGCGGGGATGCGCCGCGCACCGCCGCCGGTCGACGGGGCGGGTCGTGACGAATTTCCCGGTTCCTCCGGTCAGCGACAGTGCGGTCGCAAAGTGTCACGGCGCGCCGGCGGGATCGGCCGGCCGGGTGGGGTCGGGACCGTCCGCGGCGGTCACCGCCGACGCGGCACGCGTGAGCAGCGCCGCGTGCACGGCGGCCGGCACTCCGGCCTGCCGCAGGGCGAGGCCGGCGGCTCCGAGCGCGCCGTCGGTGGCGGAGACCGGGGTGGCACCGAACCGGCGCCGCACACCCGCCCGGACGGCGTCCGCGACCGGACCGCCGGCGAGGACCGCCCCCGCCAGGACCACCGGCTCGGCGGCCGGCTCCGCCGCCTGGCCCGCGGGCCGGGTCGCGGGGGCCACGGACGCGAGGTTGGTGAGCAGCCGCCGGGCCGCGTCCTCGGCGATTCCGGCCGCGGCGGCGTCGCCCGCCCGCGCCGCGTGCATGACCTCCGGAGCGAGCCGCCCCAGCTCGGCGGGCGGCCGGTCGTGCACGGCGCGGATGACGGCCTGGGGGTCACCCGGGGGCACCCCGAGCGCGTGCGCGAGCCGGTCGCGCAGCACCGTCGCGGGGCCGCGGCCGTCGATGGCGGCCAGCGCGGCGCGCAGCCCGGCGAGGCCGATCCACACGGCCGATCCCTCGTCGCCGAGCAGCCAGCCGTAGCCGTCGCAGCGGCGGAGCACCTCGCCGTCGCATACCCGCGCGGCGACCGCGCCGGTCCCCGCGATCAGCACCAGGCCGGCGGGCTCGGGGCTGCCTGCCGCGAACGCCACCGCGATGTCGTCGTTGACCACGGGGTCGCCGGGCAGTCCGAGTCCGGACCACGCGCCGCGCACCGTCGCCACCGCGCGGGCGTGTCCGGACGCCGCCGCGCCCGCCACCCCGAAGACCGCCCGCACGACGGCCACATCGCCGGCCTCGGCGAGGGCTTCGCCCAGCGCGGCGCGGAAGGCCTCCCCCGGATCGCTGCTGGAGTACTGGTTCGCGCCCCCGGCCCGGCCCCGGCCGAGGACCCGCCCGTCGAGGGCGACCACAGCGCACCGGGTGCTGGTCCCGCCGGCGTCCACACCGATGACGACGTCCACGCTCATGGGGGAACTCTAGGAGAAGCGGCCGGCCGGCGACAGCCGCCGCCGGAAAGGATCGCGTGCCGGCCGGCGCCCCGGTCGCGGCCGAGCGGAGCGGATTCGCCCTACTGAACTGAATTCACCTCAATGATCGCTGCGATCGCGGATTTCGGCACACCCGCCCCGCGCCTCCGATTACCGCGGAGCCAAGCCGAAGCCGGCGGCCGATCCCGCGATGGGGGCGTTTTTCCGGTCCGCCGAAAACCGGCGGCACCCCGGCGGCCGTCCGGGTGATCGGCACGTCACCGCCCAGGCGCGCACGGGCAGCGCCCCGAAAGACGACACCCGTCCCTCCAGCGAACATCGGTAACATTACTCGGACATTCTGGCATTCCACGATTTCCGTCGATATTCTGCCGCCGGAACCCGCGATTCCGGCCAGTGGCCGCCGCCGGGCCGCCTTGTCGCACCGTCCGGGCGCCGCGTGGGGAGGGAATCGAAAACACGGCCCGCGCGGCGCTGAATTCCTGGGTCCAGCGAAAGCGAAATGCCAGCGCGCCGTAAGGCCGATGCTGCAGACTGGTGCACGCGACCGCAGCACTGGTCGCACCCCCTGTGAGCGAGGAAGAGCGATGCGGGGGAGCTCTCGGAGGCAGGAGGACGGCCTGCACCCGGGGAGACGTGTCTGGCGGAGCGGATCGGGGGGCGCGCAGCGCCCGCTCGGGGGATTCCGGGCGAAGCCGCTCGGAGGGCAGCGGGCCTCGTGCGCGCATGTCCGCCTCCGCCAGACACCACAGGCGCCGGGTTCTCCGGGCGGCACCGGTTGGGGAGCCGGCCGCCCGGGCCCGGAGCCGCACCCGCGGCACGGGGCCGCGGCCCGGCGGTACGTCGGCCGGGTGGCTCAGCTGCCGAGCGACGCGCCCTCGCCCGCCCCGCCCTCGCCGATGAGGAACCGCGGATCGCCGCCCAGCGCCGCCGCCACCCGCGCGGCGGGATCGCGAGCGCGCCGGGCCGCGATGTCGGTGACGAGGGCGCTGATCCCGACCCCCGGATGGGTCACCAGCCAGGCCGCGGCCAGCCGGAGCGGCAGCGGTAGCCGGCCGGTCAGGTCAAGCAGCCGGTCGACCGCGGCGGGTTCGGCGGCGACGCGCTCCGGACCGACCAGCCGCCGGAGCAGCACGCGCGCCTCGCCGGGCGCCAGTTCGCCCACCGCGACCGCGAGCACCCCCTCCCGCACGATCAGGTCAGCTAGCCAGTAGCGGCTGGTCACCACCACCGCGCAGCTGGGCGTTCCGGGGAGCAGCGGCCGGACCTGCTCGGCGGAGTAGGCGTTGTCCAGCACCATGAGCAGCCGGCGGCGCGCCAGGACGGAGCGCAGCAGCGCCGCCCGTTCGTCGGTCTCCACAGGCAGCCCTTCCAGCACGCCGAACGGGCGCAGGAACCGGCGCATGACGTCGGCGGGGTCGCGCGGCGCTCCCGTGTCGCCCCGCAGGTCGACGTAGAGCTGCCCGTCGGGGAACTCGGCCGCCGCGCGATGCGCCCAGCGCACGGCGAGCGCGGTGCCTCCCGCCCCGGTCGGCCCGCTGATGAGGGCGCGGCGCGGCTCCCGGACGTCGGCGCGCAGCCGGTCCAGCGCGGCGAGCTGCCCGCGGCGTCCCACGAAGAACGGGATGTCGGCGGGGAGCTGGGCCGGCGGCAGCAGCCGGACCCGGCCCGCGGAGTCGGACAGGGCGGCGGCTTGCGGCCCGGCCAGCACCGAGCGCTGCCGCGGCACGAGGGGCTGGTCCTCCAGGTCGCCGCGCAGCACGGAGTGGAAGGCGGCCTGCAGGTCGCGGCCGGGATCGATGCCGAGCCGTTCGGCGAGGGCCTGCCGGGTGCGCTCGTACACCTCCAGCGCCTCGCTCTGCCGCCCGGACCGGTACAGCGCGACCATCAGCAGCCGTACCAGCGTCTCGCGGTGCGGGTGGCGGCCGACCAGTTCGGCGAGTCCGGGCAGCGCCGGCCCGTGCCGGCCCAGCGCGAGCATCGTCTCGTAGCGCAGCTCGGCCGTCCGCAGCAGTTCCTCGGTGACGTGGCGGACCTCGTGCTCGTGGAGGCTCGGTGACACCACGTCGGCCAGCACCGGGCCGCGCCACAGTGCCAGCGCCTGGCCGAGCGCGTCGCACCGGCGGGGCAGGTCGCCGTGGTGTTCGGCGTCCAGGGCCGCGACCGCGAGGGCCCGCGTCCGGAGCAGGTCCAGCTGGTGGTCGGCCAGCTCGATCCGGTACCCGTGCGTGCCGCTCATGATGAGCTGTCCGGCCCGGACCAGGGCGAGTGCGGCGCGCAGCCGGGTCACGTGCACCTGCAGCGCGCCGCGGTGCGCCTCGGACGGGCCCACCCCCCACATGCGGTCGATCAGCTCGTCGACGGGCACGGTGCGGTTGGCGCGGAGCAGCAGCGTGGCCAGCAGGACCCGGCGCTTGTTGCCCTGGATCTTGACGGGGCGGTCACCGACGCGCACGCTGAGATGGCCGAGCACTCCGAACGAGACGTCTGCCACTGTGACTCCCGTGAGCCGGCCCTTCTTCTTGTCCGGTGATGCGGCACGCGATCCGCGCGCCTTCAGGGTGCCCCGTGACCGGAGGGCGCGCAATCGAGTTCACTGGGATCGCAGACTTGTGTATCGGCCCGAATTGCCGAATCTTCCACTGTGCGCATTGACTCGGCACGACGAGTAGAAGGAAACTTTCCGACATGGCGAAAACGGCGAAAGCCTCGGGGGCCTCCTCGTCGTCCGACCACCCGGAGGACCCGGCCCCGGCCGCCCCCACGACGGTGCTGCGCATCCGCGCGCTGATGCCGTCCCTGGCGCCGGCGGAGCAGCGCGTGGCGCAGCGCATCGTCGACGATCCCGAGGGGGTCGCCGCCTCCTCCATCACCCAGCTCGCCGAGGACTGCGCCACCTCCGAGGCGACCGTGATCCGGTTCTGCCGCACCATCGACTTCAGCGGCTACCGCGAACTGCGGCTCACCCTCGCCACCGAGGCGGGGCAGGCCCGGGGCGCCCGGGAGAGCGCCCGCGAGGCTCCGGGCGACATCAGCCCGGACGACACCCTCGTGACGGTGGTCGAGAAGATCGCCTACGCCGACGCCCGCGCCGTCGAGGACACCGGCGCCCAGCTCGACGTGGACGTGCTGCACGACGTCATCGAGGTCCTGTCCACCGCCCGCCGGATCGAGATCTACGGGGTCGGCGCGAGCGCGTTCGTGGCCGCCGACTTCCAGCAGAAGCTGCACCGGATCGGGCTCGCCTCCTACGCCTGGTCCGACACCCATGTGATGCTGACCAGCGCCGCGCTGCTCGACGAGCGCGACGTGGCGATCGGGGTCTCGCACAGCGGCGCCACGATCGACACGATGGACGCGCTCGCCGAGGCGCGGCGGCACGGGGCGCGCACGGTCGCCATCACGAACTTCCTGCGCTCCCCCATCACCGAGACCGCCGACCTCGTCCTGACCACGGCGGCCCGCGAGACCACGTTCCGGTCCGGTGCGACGGCGAGCAGGCTCGCCCAGCTGACCGTGATCGACTGCGTCTTCGTCGGGCTCGCGCAGCTCCGCTACGCCGACAGCCGGCGCGCTCTGGAGACCACCTACCAGGCGGTCCGCGGGCTGCGGGTGGGGCGGGACGACCGACGCAGGATACGGGATCGCGATGGTTAGCGATCCGCGAGCCACCAGCGGAAGGAATGCCATGGAGCCCGATCTGGAGACCCATCCCGCCGGTGCGGGCGGCGCCGCGGAGCGCGTGGAGGTGGTGCGCTCCCCGACCGAGGAGCGCAATCCGCGCACCCTCGACATCGACCTGGTCCCCACGCTGGACGCGCTGCGCCTGATCAACGCCGAGGACGCGACCGTGGCCGAGGCGGTCGCCGCGGCCCTGCCGCAGGTGGCCCGGGCCGTGGACCTCGGGGTCGCGGCGCTCGGCGGCGGCGGCCGGATCCACTACTTCGGGGCCGGCACGTCCGGCCGGCTGGCGACCATGGACGCGGCCGAGCTGCCGCCCACCTACGGCATCGACCCCGCCCGTGTGGTGGCGCACCACGCGGGCGGCGAGGGAACGCTGCGCGAGGCGGCCGAGGGCGTCGAGGACGACTCCTCGCTGGGCGCGTCCGACGCCGAGGCGCTGAACGGCGGCGACCTCGCCGTGGGGCTGGCCGCCAGCGGCCGCACCCCCTACGTCGGCGGTGCGCTGCGCCGCGCCCGTGAGCGGGGCGCGCACACCGTGCTGGTCAGCGCCAACCCGGCGGCGGCACTGGCCCCGGACGTCGACGTGCACATCGGAGTCGCCACCGGACCCGAGGTGATCGCCGGGTCCACCCGGATGAAGGCGGGCACCGCGCAGAAGCTGGTGCTCAACGCCTTCTCGACCGCGGTCATGGTGCGGCTCGGCTACACCTACTCCAACCTCATGGTGGGGGTGAACGCGGGCAACACCAAACTGCGCGGCCGGGTCGTCACCATCCTCACCGAGGCCAGCGGCCAGCCCGCCGACGTGTGCGCGGCCGCGCTCGCCGCCGCCGGCGGCGACACCCGGGTCGCCCTCGTCTGCCTGCTCACCGGAGCCGAGCCGGACCGGGCCGCCGCCGAGGTGCGGGCGGCCGGCGGGTCGGTGCGCGCCGCGCTGCGCCGGCTGACCGGGGTGTGAGGAGCTCCGCCCGCGGGCGGAGTCCGACAAGTCCAAGGAGGCCCCCATGTCCGTCTCCCGACACCTGAGAACACGCGTGCTGCGCGCCGCCGCGGTGGGCGTCGCGCTGGCACTGGCCGGATCGGCGTGCGCGCCGAGCACCGACGGCGGCGGCGAGGACGGCGACGGCGACGTCACCCTCACCGTGTGGTCCTGGCGCCCCGAGGACGCCGAGGGCTACGAGCGGATCTTCGCCGCGTTCGAGGAGCGCAACCCCGGCGTGACGGTGGAGTTCCGCGGCTACCAGAACAGCGAGTACCCCGCGATCCTGCAGACCGGGCTGACCCAGTCCTCCGGCGGTCCGGACGTCGTCCAGTTGAAGCCGTTCGGGCCGATCCAGTCGTTCATCGGAGCGGAGCAGCTGGTGCCGCTCGACGACGAGGTCGACCTGGCGGCGTGGCCCGAGGAGATCGTGGCGGCGGCGCGGGGGCGCGACGACGGCCGGCTGTACGGGGTGCCGTTCGCGTTCCAGACGCTCGGTGTCATGTACAACGAGGAGCTGTTCGCCGAGCACGGCCTGGAGCCGCCGACGACCTGGCAGGAGATGACGGAGGCCGCCGAGACGCTGCGCGACGCCGACGTCATCCCCTTCGCCACCGCCGGACGCGACCCGTGGGTGCTCGCGATCCTGCGCGAGACCATGGGCGCGACCCGGGCCGGCGGCGGGGAGTTCGCGGAGGAGGTGCTGGCCGGCCGCACCGACTTCACCGACCCCGACTACACGGCCTCGCTGCGGACGGTCGCCGACCTGGAGCCCTACCTGCCCGAGGACGTGACCGCCGTCGGCTACACCGACGCCCAGACGCTCTTCACGAGCGGACGCGCGGCGATGTACCCGGGCGGCAGCTACGAGCTGGCGCCGTTCGCGACGGCAGCGCCGGACCTGGAGATCGGCTACTTCGACGCGCCGCCCGCCCCCGACGCCGTGGTGGACACCCCGCTGACGCCCGGCTTCGCCGACGGCTCCTACGGAGTGAACGCGGCCAGCCCGCACCGCGCGGAGGCGGTCGCGCTGGTGGAGTGGATGGCGACCGAGGAGTTCGGGCGGGCGTTCGCCGAGGAGCTGCGCCAGATCCCGGCCGTGCCCGGAGTGGCGCCCGCGGACCCGCTGCTCGCCGAGATGCGCGGCAACTACGAGGAGCACGGCACCCCGTACATGATGAGCGTGTACTTCGGCTACGGCGAGCCGCTGGGCCGCGACGCCGAGGGCCAGGCGCTGGCCGACATGCTGCTGGGCCGCAGCACCGAGGAGGAGGCCGGCGCGCGGATCCAGAGGGAGATCTCGGCGTGGTTCGAACCGACCGGCTGAGTCCGGCCGGACTCCGCGCCGGACGGGCGGCGCCACCCCCGCGCCGGCGCCCGGCCCGCCGCGGGGGCGCGGGGCACCGGCCGCCGTGGTGGGTGCTGGCCGTGTTCGTGCTGCCGGCGCTCGCGCTGTACACGGTGTTCATCGTCTATCCGCTGTTCAGCGCGCTGCAGTACAGCCTCTTCGGGTGGCAGGGCACCCGCCAGACCGGCCTGGTGGGCCTGGAGAACTTCCGCCACCTCTTCGGCGGGATCTACGGCGAGCGGCTGTGGCGCGCGTTCGGCCACAACCTGGCGTTCTTCGCCGGGACGATGCTGGTGCAGACCACGCTCGGTCTGGCGTTCGCCGTGCTGCTCCGGCGCGCGCGGGCCGGGCGGCGGTTCCTGCAGACGGCCTACGTCCTGCCGCACCTGGTGAGCCCGATCGTGGTGGGCTACCTGTGGAGCCTGATGCTCAGCCCGCAGTTCGGCGCGGTGAACGCGGTGCTGCGCGCGGTGGGCCTGGACGCGCTGGCCCAGCCGTGGACCGGCGACCCCGCCCTGGCGCTGCCCACGCTGATCCTGGTGAACGCCTGGCAGTGGATCGGGTTCCCGATGCTGCTGTTCACGGCCGCGCTCGCGGGGCTGCCACCGGAGTACGAGGAGGCGGCGCGGGTGGACGGCGCCTCGGCGTGGCGCGCGTTCTGGCATGTGACACTGCCGCTGCTGGTGCCGGCGATCGGCGTCGTGAGCGTGCTGACGTTCGTGGGGAACATGAACGTGCTCGACCTCGTCTACGCGATGCAGGGGTCGCAGGGCGCTCCCGGCGGGTCGACGGACGTGCTCGGCCTGCTGTTCTACCGGACCGCGTTCAACAACCCCGATCCCGGGGCGATCGGGCAGGCCTCGGCGCTGGCCGTGGTGATGTTCGTCTTCGTGTTCGGGATCTCGATCGCGGCGACCAGCGTCCTGCGCCGCTGGGAGGCGAGGCTGCGATGAGCGCCGAGGCGTCGGTGGCGGGCCCGCGCCGGGCCCGCCGCGGTGCGGGCGCGGCGCTGGGCGGCGTCGCGGCCCGGGTGCTCCTGTGGGGCTACGCGGCGGTGGCGCTGGCTCCGCTGGTGCTGATGGCGGTCAGCTCGCTGCGGCCCGAGGCCGAGCTGCGCGCCGACCCGCTCGGGCTGCCGACCATCCCGGAGTTCGGCAACTACGCGCGGGCCTGGACCGAGGCGGACTTCGGCGGCTACTTCGCCAACTCGGTCTTCGTGACGGTCACGGCGGTGCTCCTGGGCACGGCGGTGTCGGTGCTGGCCGCCTACGCGCTCGGGCGCTACACGTTCCCCGGGAGCGGCCTGCTGCTCATCTACCTGCTGGCCGGGCTGATGATCCCGATCCGGCTGGGAATCGTGCCGGTGTTCTACCTGTTCGACATGCTCGGCCTCCTCGACTCGCTGTGGGGGCTGGTGCTCGTGTACGCGGCGAGCGGGGTGCCGTTCGGGGTGTTCGTCCTCACCGCGTTCTTCCGCCAGCTGCCGGCCGGGCTCGCCGAGGCGGCGCGCATCGACGGTGCGGGGGAGTTCCGGCTGTTCGGCCAGATCATGCTGCCGCTGGTCCGCCCCGCGCTCGCCACCGTGATGCTGTTCCAGTTCATCCAGCTGTGGAACGACTTCTTCTTCCCGCTGGTGCTCATCCGCGACCAGGACCGCTACACGCTCCCCGTGGGGCTGACCGCGTTCTTCACCGAGTACGGCCTCAACCAGTCGCTGCTCTACGCCGGCCTGGTGATCACCACGCTGCCGCTGGTGCTGCTGTTCCTCCTGGCGACCCGCCAGGTCGTCGACGGGCTCACCGCCGGCGTCAACAGGTGAGGCCGGTGAGGCCGACCGTCCCCCCGGCCGCCGCGCGGCCCGCCGCGCAGGGCCGGCGGCGAGCCAGCGGCGCCGCCGCTCCTCTGCCGGCCCGGGGCTGTCCGCCCTCCTCCGCCGGCACGGCGGCCGCGGCCAGCCGTCTGAGGGCCGCGGGCGGGTTCAACCGCACCGCCCGCGCGGTGGTGCCCGGCCTCCGCGGACACCACCGCGACGTTGGCGGCGATGCCCGGCCTCCGGTCGCCGGCACCGGAGGGCCCCCTCGCGGTCCAGCCGCGCCATCGCCGACTCCATCGCGCGCGTCCGGAGCCCGTACTCGGCCGCGGCCTCCTCGTCCGCGAACACCTGGGGACGCGCGTCGAACAGCTCCCCGGACCGCAACCAGGTGGCGTCCGCCGTAGCGGCGGACCGGCGGGTCGGCGTAGGACCCGCGTAGGTCGTCGGCGTGGTGGGCGCCGCTCGCCACGGCGGTGAGGGCTCGGCCGGCCACGCCGGCGGCGCGGGGGCGAACGCTCCTCGCGGTCACCAGCGCGCAGGAGGAGAAGCGGTGGTCGGGATACTCCCGGAACAGCGCCGCGACGGCGGCGCGGGCCGCGCGGTACCCGGTCTCGGCGAGCTCGGCCTCGGTGGGTGCGCCGGTGCGGCCGCGGGGCGCCCGCCCTCCTCCGCCCGGCCTCAGCCCCGTTCGAGCGCGGTGCCGAGGAGGCCGAGCGGCGGGGAGCCCAGGTCGAGCATCGCCGTGTGGAAGCGCTTGAGGGTGAAGTCGGCCCCCCAGCGGGCGCGCGCCCGCTCGCGTAGGTCCAGGATCTCCAGCTTGCCCCATGTGTAGCAGCCGTAGGTGGGGTCGTGGGCGGCGCGCTCGGCCTCGGCGAGCGCGGCCGGACCGGCCAGGTGGGTGTCGGCGGTGAACCGGCGCGCGGACTCCTCGACCGTCATGGCGCCCGTGTGCACGCCGATCGCGGACGCCAGGCGGGTGACGCGGATGAGCGCCTCCAGCCAGGTCCCGATCTCCAGGTGGGCGGCGGTGATGCCGCTGTCGGCGAACGCGCGGGCGGCGGCTTGGGCGAATCCCTCCTCCAGGCACATCTCCTCGGCGTAGTGCGCCCACCCCTCGGCGAACGACATGGAGAACAGGGTCCGCCGCACCTGCCCGGGGGCGCGGCGCAGCGCTCTTCCGTGCGAGAAGTGGCCGGGGGCGACCTCGTGCACGGTGATCCCCGGCAGCGTGGTGGAGCTGAACATCTCCAGCCACTCGGCCGACTCCTGGGCGCTCCAGGCGGGATCGGGCGGAGTGACGTAGTAGTAGGTCGGGCCGTCGGGCTCCGCGGGCGCCGACCAGCTGAGCATGGCGGTGGCCCAGCGCCGGGAGGCGGGCGAGGTGGTGACGACGCACTCGCCATCGTGGTAGGGGACGAGGTCGCGCTCCCGGGTGAAGGCGATGGCGTACTCCGTCCACGCCCGTGCGGCCTCCAGGACGCCAGCGGCGTCGGGGTGGTCGCGCACGAGTGAACGTGCCACGTCGAGCGGGGCGCGGTCGGGGTCGATCCGGGCCGCCGACTCGGCGAGCAACGCCATGAGGCGGTCCCGCTCGGCGTCGGCGCGCTCGGCGAGTCTGCCGAGGTCGACCTCGGCGGCCTCGGAGGTGGCCATGAGCCGGGCGAGCGCGCTGCCGCCCAGCGCGGCGCTGGGGTCGCCCTCGGCCGCGGCGCGTTCCAGGTGGGCGACGAGCCGCCGGTGCGCGGCCAGTGCCGGCTCCCGCACGCCTTCCCCGACGTCGGCCGGCACGGCCTCGGCCAGTCCGCGCGCGCCAGCCAGCAGGGCGGTGGCCACGGGCGCGCTCACGCGGTCGAGCGAGGCGATGGCGGCGTCCACACCGTCAGGCCAGGCCGCGAGGTGCCGCTCGACCGCGGCGCGGCGCTCCGCCTCGGGGGCGTAGGCCTTGTCGTAGCCGGACAGGTCGAGCTCGCCGAGGTGGTAGTTGGGGTTGGAGCGGTGCAGTTCGAGCTCGCCGAGCTCGTAGCGCAGCCCCCGCTCCACGGCGGCGAGGTGCGCCTCGTCGTGCGGGTCCTCCTCCGGGTCGCCCGCCCCGAGGCGGGCCAGTCCGGCCCGCACGCCCTCCGGCGAGAGGTCGGCCATGCGCCCGTCGTACTCGTGCCGCCCGCCCTCCTCCCGTGTGGTCGCGACGGTGAGATCGGCGATGGCCCGCAGCCGGGGAGTCAGGTCGTCCATGCCCAGACCCTAGGGGATGCGGACGTCCGGCCGCCGGTTCGGCCGCCGGCCTGTGGAGAACGGCCGGCGGTGCCCGATCCGCGGGCCGGGGGGGGCGGTCCCCGCCGCCGGTCGCGGGGCCGGCGTGCGGGCGCCGCGGCCCGCGCGCATCGCGAGAGGGCACGCCGGCCGGTCCGCTGGCCGCTTCCGGCCGCGCGCCCCGCTCCCGCGCCGCGGGGAACCCCGGACGGGCCGCCCGACGTCCACAGAGCGTGAAGCGACTGCGCGGAGTACCGAGGAAATGGTGGCTGCCGGCGGCGGCCGGGCTGGGGCTGGTGGCGATGTTCGCGCCAGTCGTGTGGCTGCACGCGAGCACGGCGGAGCGGCGTTACGCGATCGACGACGCGGCGGAGCGGCACCAGGTGATCGAGCGCGTGCCGGCGCGGCCCGTCGCGGTCGTGCTGGGGGCCGGCCTGACCGAGGACGGCCGACCCACCCGCTTCCTGGCGCGCCGGCTCGACATCGCCGCCTGGCTGTACGACCAGGGCCGGGTCGAGGCCGTGCTGGTCACCGGGGACAACAGCCGCCAGTCCTACAACGAGACGGACGCGATGCGGGACTACCTCATCGCCACCGGCGTACCCGCGCCCCAGGTCGTGGGCGACTACGCGGGCTTCTCCACGTGGGAGTCCTGCACACGGGCACGGCGCGTCTTCGGAGTCCGGGAGGCCACCGTGGTCACGCAGTCCTTCCACCTGCCCCGCGCGGTGGCGCTGTGCCGCGCCGCGGGCATCGACACGGTGGGGGTCGCCGACAACGGCCTCGGCGGGTACCGGGCGGCCACGATGGGCTACGGCTACGCACGGGAGGTCCCGGCGGCGTTCAAGGCCGTCCTCGACGCCACCGTGCGGCCGGACCCGACCTTCCTGGGCGACCCCGAGCCGGGGATACGCGAGGCCCTGTCGTCCCCGCGCACCTGACCGCCGCGGGACCACACGGGAGTCCACAGCCACGGGGCGGACCGCGGCACCCGCCCGGCCGGCCGTAAGTGGCGGCGGGAGAGGCCCCCCGTCAGGCGGACCCCGGCGCCCTCCACGCGGCTGGCTCACGCCCTCATCGACCCTCCGGCCCGGGTACGGGCGGCCCCGGCGCTCCCAGTCGGCTGGCCGCCATCGGGACCGTCCGGGGTCCCGGCCGCGGTCGCGGCGGTTCCCGCGCCCCCGTGCCTGTGGAACCTCCCCTCCTCGCCGACACCGGCGAGGGAACCCCGAAGGTCCTCGCCCACGGTCCACCGCCGACCGGACGGCGGGAGCCCTGCCCCGGCCGGAGCGCTCGGCAGCGCCCCCGGCAGCCGGACCGGGTCCTTCGGCGTGCCCGGCGGGGCACGGGAGGCGCTGGCCTCCCCGCGTGCCTGGCCCTCGGAGCGGCCTGCTCTCGCCGCGCGCCGCGGTCGGAGGCCCCGGTGCTCGGGTGTCCCTGCGCGGCTGGCCGCCACCGGCTCCGGTCCGAGGCGGCCGCGCCGGTCCCAGCGCTCTCCGACGCCCCGCGGTCCGCCCCGCTTTCCTGGGCGGCCCCAAGCCGGGGGCGGGCGGCGCGGTCACCTCCAGGCGGCCGCCGCGGAGCCCCATGGCAGGTCGCGACCGCCGTCGAGGTGCTCACCCACACCCCCGACCGCCCGCGCCCCACCGGGGCATCCGGCGGCACGGGAGTGACGTCCGCTTGACCTTCACACAGATGTCACGGTCTAACGTGACCGCCATGACGACCAGCCCGGACACCGACGGACCGAACAACACGAGCCCGGTCAACCGCGCCATCATCGAGGAGTTCCGACGCAACGCGGGCCGGGTGGGCGGGGACTTCGCCGGAACGAGCCTGCTGCTGCTCACCACGCGCGGCGCCCGCAGCGGCCTGCCGCGCACCACTCCCCTGGTGTACCTGCCCGACGGCGACCGGCTGGTCGTCTTCGCGTCCAACGGCGGCGCTCCGGCGGCGCCCGGCTGGTTCCACAACGTCGTCCGCTCGCCGGACGTGTTCGTGGAGGTGGGGGCGGAGCGGTTTGCGGCACGGACCGTCGTCGTGGACGAGCACGAGCACGACGAGCTGTGGCGGCGTCAGGTCGAACGGAACCCCGCCTTCGCCGGTTTCCGGGCCCGTGCGGGCCGCACGATCCCGCTGGTCGCGCTGGAGTGGGCCCCTGCCCCGGACGCCGGTTAAGCGGCGCCGCGAGCCGCGCCGGTCGGCCTCAGCCGGCCTCGGCGAGCCGGGCCACGGCGGCGGGGTCGGCGGGGTCCGTGACCGCCGGCGCGGGGCGCAGGACGGCGTCGCGCAGCGCCTTGGCATTGGCGCCCATCTCCCGTGCGTAGCCGTAGACCGTGGAGCGCGACCGCCCGGACAGGCTCGCGTCACCGACCCCGACGGCGTCGATCCCGACCGCCCGGCACAGCGTCACCGCGCGGGGCAGGTGGAAGGACTGGGTGACCACCGTGGCCGCGGTGACGCCGTAGACGTCGCGCGCCCGCGCGCAGGTGTCCCACGTGCGGTAGCCGGCCGGGTCGGCGACGACGGCCGCCTCCGGAACGCCGTGCGCCACGAGGTAGTCCGTCATGCTGTCGGTCTCGAACCTCGACCGCTCCCGGTTGTCGCCTGAGACGAGGATCGCACGCACCCGTCCAGCGCGGTACAGCTCGGCGGCGATGTCCAGTCGGCGTGCCAGGAGCGGGCACGGACCGCTCTCCCAGACGGCGGCACCGAGCACGATGGCGACCGGGCGGGCCGGCGCGGTCTCCGGCCGGTGCCGGTGCCGGGCGCTCACCGCATACGTCCAGGCGGTCGGCAGCAGCGCCAGTGCGGCGCATCCCCCCACAACGGCAAGTACCGTCCACGTCATCCGCCGCACCCCGCCGCTCTTCGCCGTCGTTCCGCGTCCACGCCACCAACGTAGAGGATGGCGCGGCGCCCCGGCGCGCGCTCCCACGACGCCGGAAGCCCTATAGGGCAGGGGATCTGGGGCTCCTGGGGAAGTGCGAGAGGGCCGGCGGCGCGCGCCGGCCCCCCGAGGCCGAGCTCGACCTGGCCGCACGGGGAGCGAGCGCCGGGCGCGCCGGTCCCCGTCCGCGCGGAGCCCGGTACCGCGCTCCGGCCGCGCTCCCCGGCCCGTGCGGCGTCAGCCGATCCGGATGGCGACCTTCCCCCGCGTGTGCCCCTCCGCGCTGAGGCGGTGGGCGTCGGCCG
Organism: Marinitenerispora sediminis; assembly: GCF_003336425.1. GTDB lineage: Bacteria > Actinomycetota > Actinomycetes > Streptosporangiales > Streptosporangiaceae > Marinitenerispora > Marinitenerispora sediminis. Next base: position 67,590 of record NZ_QEIO01000001.1, read on the forward strand.
CCTTCTCCAGCGGGAACACCTCGCTGACCTCCACGGCGACCTTGCCCGCCTCGACCAGCTCCACCAGGGCGGTCAGATCCTCGGCACTCGGGCGGACGAACACATAAGTTCCGCCCTGCTCCTTGACGGAGGTGTCCACGATGGAGGCCACCCGGACCCCCGCCGCGCCCACCTCGGCGACGGTGTCGAGCGCCGGTCCGCCCACCAGGTCGAGGACGGCGGAGACACCGCCGGGCGCGATCTCGCGCACACGCCCGGCCAGCCCGTCACCGTAGCTCACCGGCTCCGCGCCGATCGACCGCAGGAAGTCGTGGTTGCGCTCCGACGCGGTCCCGATGACCCGCGCCCCGAGAGCCCGCGCGATCTGCACCGCGAACGCCCCCACCCCGCCGGCCGCCGCGTGCACGAGCAGGGTGTCGCTCTCGGTCACCTTGAGCGCGTGCACCACGGACTGGTAGGCGGTCAGCCCGGCGAGCGGCAGACTCGCGGCCTGCGCCCAGTCGAGGTTGCGCGGCTTGCGCGCGAGGGTCCGCACCGGCGCGGCCACCTTCTCGGCGTAGGTCCCGCGCCGGACCACGTCCTCGCGCACGTAGCCGATGACCTCGTCCCCCGCCTCGAACTCCCCCACCGCCGCACCGGGGGCCTCGACCACCCCGGCCACGTCCCAGCCCGGGATCACCGGGAAGAACACATCCATGATCCCGTCGAGGTACCCCTCGCGGAGTTTCCAGTCGACCGGGTTGACGGCGGCGGCCTCCACCCGCAGCAGCACCGAGTCGGGCCCGACCTTGGGATCGGGCACCTCGGCCAGCCGCAGCACGTCGGGGCCGCCGTACTCGTCGTACACGATGGCTCGCATGGTCGCCTCCTGTCGATCACTCCACGATTACGGTCTCGGACAACATGCGGGGCACGCCCGCCATTCCCACTGCCCGGGCGCAGCCGCGTCCACCGCCATGGAACGGAGCCGGCTCCGCGCGGTGCGCTGCGGAGACCTCCTCTCACCGGAAAGGCAGGCTGTCAGCCCGGTACGGCCGGCTCCGCCCCCGCCATCCCGGGCAGGCGCGAAACGAGGTCCGGGCGGTCACAGGCGGTGAAGACGTGCGCGAGGAAGTCGATGGACTGCCGGGCCAGAAGCTTCCTGGAGTCGTCCGCCAACCCGGCGACCAACGCGAAGCACAACTCCACCACCCGGGCCACCTCGGACTCCGCGGTGGTAGTCGGCTGCCCGCTGCCGATCCCATCCAGCGCCTGCCCGACCTGCGGAAGCCGTTCCACGTGTTCGGGATACTTCATCAACCACCACAGGCGCGCGAGGTCCCCGTCCCGAAAGACCCCGTCACGCAAGTGCCGGATCTGGCGGACCATGTCCTCCTGCTGGCGGAGCTCGATCACCGCTCGGTGGTTCGCCGCCTCGATCTCGCGGGCGCGCTCTATGTCCGCCTCATGCGCTGAGATGTCGGCTGTCGCCCATGAAGCCGCGGAAACCGCAGGGCTTCGGAGAGACAGCAGCCGCTCATTGACAGCGAGTTGGGCGTTGCCGGAATCCACGATCGAATATCCAACGCTGACCTGCTCGGCCGCTGCCCGGGCTGCCTGTTGGGCATCATTGACGAGCTTCGCACGCGACCGGCCGTTCTCCGCCGCAGGCAGCAGCCGCAGGTTGAAGCGGGCGGTGAAGTACAGCCCTTCGGTGCCGCTTCGCAGGCGGGCCGTGAACGGAGCCTTGACCTCTTTCTCGCGCTCAACCCCGAACAGCCTGCCGAAGAACGGCTCGCTGCCGCCATTTGTCCACGTCATCTCCGGCTCCCCGCCTGTACGTCCGCTGACGTCGTGAAGGAGCCGGAACGCAACGGATCTCGTTCCAGCACATGACGGAGAACCATGGCGACACGAGGGTCGGCGGTACCCGTGGCCGCCTCCCAGGAGACGATCGATCGCGCCACCATGTGCACACGGGGGAAGCTCCCGCGCACGGCCCCGGTGAAGATGCCGACCATGAGCTCGGGTGGGATGGTTCCTCGGACGAGGGCAGCCATCCACACGTCCACGGTCTGATCGACGGTTTCACGGTCGGCGTGCGTCAGGAGGAGTTCCCATGCCCTCGTCACGGCCGGCACGTCGACCTCCGCCTGCGACGCGCCGTCCCCGACCACGAGGAGCGCCCCACTCTCCGTCGATTCACTCACCAACCGGACAAGCGCCTGAAGCGCGACGCCCACGCGTTCCCGACGCTGCGCGTCCGACACCCACTCGAACAGTTCGGCCAGAACCAGCGGACGCACGGCAGCCTCCGCCCAGAGCGTTCGCAGTGCCTCGTGGGCGGCTCCCTGCACTTCCGCGTCGCCCTGATCCGCGAGCCACTTCAACCGGGTAAGCGCCGAGTTGGGAAAACTCATACCGTAACCGGCGCACACCTCAGCCACCACCACTGCCGTGCGTGTGGAGACCGGCCGCTTCGCCTGTTCGTAGAGACGCCGCCGGAGGTTTCGGCCGGCCCTCGGCTGCTCGGCGACCCTGCGGCCGATACTCACGGCCAAGCCGCGCGTCTGGGGGGCCTGGGCCCAGCTCTCGAAGAGTTGCCCCACCCACTGCCAGTCGTTGTGGCGTTCCGCCAACTCCAACCAGCGATCCGCGATCTTGGACCGCCAAAGGGCTGGGAATCTGCCCGTTGCCACCCTGCCGCTCCAGTTCAGCAGGGCCGGCCGGATGCGCGGGTGCTGTTCCCAGAGGTAGTCCAGAACAGCCGACGCGTAGGCGACTCTCTGGAAGCGGACTCGGCGCCCTGACGTCACCTCTGCCGCCACGGCGGTCATCGCTGAGTCCAGTCCAGGGCCCGAGATGCCCGTCGGATCCGAGGGTGGGACGTCGAGTTCCTCGGCGAGCAGGTCGGCCGCAGCGAGAACGTGGTCGGCGGCTTCGTTCTCGAGGATCGCGACACACGCCAACAGCACCCGCTCGTAGGTCCGCTCAGCCGCCAGGCGGTCGGCGAACCACGGTCGCAACTGGTCCTTCCAATTACCGAACGCCTGGATGGCGGTGTTGATCCAGTCCTGGTCTGTGTCGCCCTCCGACACCGCGCCCAGCGCCTTGCCCGCGAGGCGGGCCAGTCGTGCCGCGTCGCCCGGCTGAGCCCCCCGTAGGGTGCCGAGGATTCGCGAATCCGAACGCCAGACCTGCGGGTCGATCGGGGCGAGCGCCTTCAGGTGGTGCTCGAAGACGTCGACGGCCAGAGGAGCGGAGAGCCGAAGCACACAGTCCGCATCGACTGCCGGTTCGAGCCACTGCTCGGGGCGGAGCACGATGACCACGGCCGAACCACGCTGCTTCGCCTTCGCCGCGTAACCGAGAAGCACCCGGAATCGGCCTTCGCTGAGCGGACTGCTCTCGGACAGGTCCAGCACGTAGCCCTGGCCGGACTCGCACGGTAGCTTCGGCAGACTCCAGTCCTCATCGTCCTCCAGGGTGATCGGGCGCGGCGGCATGTCCAGAAGGTCAGCGGTACGCATCGCCGTCGTCCAGCGCCCGCTCCCCGGGTCCCCGATGACGGCACCGAAGCGGCTCCGCGTGACTCCGGCGATGAATGCGTCGAACCCCTCAGGAGCGACGAACGTCCGCCTCAGCTCCCTGAGATGGTCTTCGTCGATCTGGCTGGCCTCGATCAACTCCCCCTTGAATTGGTAGCTGTACGTCTGGTGCACGCCACCGTCGATCCGTCCCGCCTGAACGATCAGGTCAGCGTCTCCGCCGTTCCAGTTGGTGGCCGGTGCCACCATGCCGTCCATGCCCCGCAGTCCTTCCAGGGGCTCAGCCGATCGCTCGCTCACTTCTGCTCCCCGTTCCAGGTGATCCCGCCCTGGAAGGTCTGCCCCTGGATGACCTGCTGGGCGTTACCACTGTTGTGGTTTCCGCCCGCCCCGGAACTCGGCGCCACGCCTGTTTCGGTAGCCGGCGCCGGTTCGCTCTCGTCCGAAGCCACCCGCCCGCTGCTTTTGGCGTCGGCGCGCCACGTCGGGAAGGGGATGTACAGATACCCCTCGGCGTCGAACTCCTTCGCCGGCATGTCCACATGCACGGCGCGGAACCTGCTCGGGGGCACGCCCACGAACCCACCCAGCACGGCGTCCTCATATACTCGACGCGACACGATGGCAGCGAGCAGCGTGGCATCCGGGTCGGCGTTGTCCAGCTCATCGCGGACGGGGTCGGAGTCCAGCAAGCGGTGCGTGTGGTTCATCGCTCCGCCGATCCCGTCGGGTGCCCCGCCCTCGCTTGCCTCCGGCAGCGGGCCGACGTCGATGCTTGCCCGCAGCCGCAGCCGCAAGTTCCGGTCGTGGGCGGCCAGTTGGGACCGTGCGTCCTCGAGGGTCTCCTGGAGGCACCCGAGCAGCGGATGGATGAGGAAGGGAAGGTTCCGCGGCTCAGCGCCGATGACGTAGCTGTCACCGGCCGCCTGCGGGAACCGGCGGTTCGCCCAGACGTCAGCCAGATTGCTCCTCTGGAACGCCACTTCGAGGATTCGGGGCACCGCCCGGCTGAGGATCTGCTGGTCCAGGTCTGGATTCCGGGTGTACTTGACGATGTCGACAGCGAGCACTGCCTGGTACGGAGGAAGCGGCACGCTGACGCGGGGCGCTCGGCGCTCGAAGCGCAGGATGTCGTTCATGGCACCTCGTTCGGGATCGTGGGGCGCAGCCGGTCGGCCGCGCCCCTTGACGATCCGCCGAGTACCGTGGGAGCCGTATTCAGAACTGAACACAACTCCCATGTGTGTCACGCGTCACTGCCCCCATGCGCGATGGCGCGGAGCCGGTCGAGATCGTGGACGGCGACGAACTGCCTGCCGGTACGCACGATTCCCAGTTCCCGGAACCGGATGAACGCCTGCGCGACGGACGAGCGGGACGCCCCAATGTGGTCGGCGATGTCTTGCTGCGACAGCCCGAAGAGCACACCTTGGCGCGACCTGCGCCCGTTCGCGGTGACGTCGGGGGCGATGTTCTCCCCGCCGAAGGCCGCCAACTGCACCAGAATCTTGGCTAGGCGGCGCTCAGCCGGCAGAGCTGTCTGTTCGGCGCGCGTTGCGTCGCTTTCGACCTGGCGGACGACGAAGTGCTCAAGCAGGGCCGCGTCCAGACCCATCTGGTTGACCAGTTGCCGAAAGCGATCCCTGAGCACCACATGCGTGTAGCAGGTGCCGATCGCGGTGACCGTCGCCGAGCGAGGTCGGCCGGTGATGGCCGCCATTTCCCCTAGGGCCTCGCCGTAAGAGCGGACCACAAGGAGCACTTCCTGACCGTCCGGGCGGACCATGCTCACCTTGACTCTCCCTGCTACCAGCAGGTGGACGCTGTCCCCCGGCTCTCCCTGGCGCATGATCTGGGAGCCCGCCTCGTGGCGGCGCCGGGTGCCCGCCTTGGTGAGGCGGGTCCACTGGTCGTCGGTGAGGACGCCGCCGAATCCCTGTCGTGTCACGCGTTCCCTTTTCCGGTTTTTCGCTACTGGTCTGTGCCGGTGAATGGTGGATTCCGATAGGCAGGTTTCCCGCGCCGGGATTCGTGCTGGCCGTCGCGCAAGGGATTGGCCGCATCCGGCCTTTTTGTCGGCACCATCGGTTACAAGATCAGGGGAAGGCATTCCGGAGACGGCGTACCCGAACGTACGGGCCGGGGGCCGGGTTGGAGAGGCGCCCGTAGCTAAGGAGGCTCATGCCCCAGCTGGCCATCGACGCGACGTGTCTTCCGCAGTACGACAAGCTCGACCGGCCGACGCGGGAACGGCTGCTCGCCGCCACCCGCAAGTTCCGGGAACTGCCGCTGGACGCGCTGCTGGCCCACCCCGATCTGCGGATCCGGCCGCTGACCGCCGGGCAGGATCCGCGTATCCGGACGTTCCGTATCAGCGACACCTGGACCGGGGTGATGCTCGCGCCCGAGTCGGGCGAGACGTTCCTGCTGGTGCACCTGCTGCCCCGCGACTCGGCCGAGCAGTGGGCCGGCGACCAGCGCCATGACGTGAACACGGTCATGGGGACGCTGGAGCGTCGCGACGCCGCCGCGCTGGGGCGCGCCGTGGGCGGCGGGGACGAGCCGGCGCGGCCGCTCCGGGCCGCCGAGGCCACCGCGCCCGCACCCGTCGGCGTGGCCGTAGGACGTGCCGGAACGGTCGCTGCGCCGCAGCCGCCGAGGACCGGCGCGGCGCTGTTCGAGCACGTCAGCGACCGCGACCTGCGGCGCCTCGGGATCGACAGCGAGATCCTGGAGTTCTGCCGCACGCTGAGCACCGCCGAGGAGCTGTCCGACTGGGAGCCGGCGCTGCCGCAGGACCAGTACGAGGTGCTCAGCCAATTGGCCGAGGGGCACCCGGTCGAGCGCGTGCTGCGCGAGGTCGTCGAGCCGCGGCGGCCCGCCGTCGGCGCCGTGGCCGCCGACGACTACGACACCGCCATCCGCAACACGCGGGAGCGGGTGATCGTCGTCAACGACGACCAGGAGATCGAGGACGTGCTCGCCGGCGAGTTCAACGCCTGGCGGATCTACCTGCACCCCAAGCAGCGGGACCTCGCCTACCGGCCGCGCTTCAACGGTCCCGCGAAGGTCTCCGGCGGCCCGGGTACCGGCAAGACGGTGGTCGCGCTGCACCGCGTGAAGTTCCTCGCCGAGCACCTGCCCCTAGGCGGGCGGGTGCTGCTGACCAGCTTCACCAACGCCCTGGTGGAGTCCCTGAAGCGCAACCTGGCGCTGCTGCTGCCGCCGGAGCTGATCGAGGACGTCGACGTCATCACCGCCGACAAGCTCGCCATGAACGTCGTGAAGGAGGAGCAGCCCGACGTCAGCTTCTGGTCGGACAACGACGTTCGGGGCCTGCTCGCCAACATCGCCCAGCGCCACGGCCTGCCGTGGTCCGCCGAGTTCCTGTTCCAGGAGTACCGGCACGTGGTGATGGCGCACGGCATCACCACGGTGGACGGCTACCTGGACCCGGACGCACGGCGCGGACGCTCGGCCGCGCTGGACCGGGCGGAGCGCCGCGACGTCTGGCACGCCATCGCCGACGCCCGCGTCCGCATGCGCCGCAACCGCCGCCTGCCGTCGCTGGAGCTGCACGCGGAGGCCGCCCGCATCCTCGACGAACGTCCCGAGAAGCCCTACACCAACGTGGTGATCGACGAGGCCCAGGACCTGCATCCGACCCAGTGGCGCACGCTGCGGGCCGCGGCGGCGCCCGGCGTGAACGACCTGTTCATCGCCGGCGACAACCGGCAGCGGATCTATGACAACACCGTCTCGTTCAAACGGCTGGGCATCCGGATCGTCGGCCGTTCCTACCCGCTGCGGGTCAACTACCGCACCACGGGCGAGATCCTGGCGTGGGCCGGGGAGATCCTTCGCGGCCAGCAGGTCAGCGAGCTGGGCGAGTCGGTCCCGGAGCCGGCCGGCAGCACGCGCTCGGTACTGCGCGGCAGCCCGCCGGAGCTGCGTGGCGCCCGCGACCTCGCCGAGGAGCTGGACGCCCTGGCCGAGCGGGTCCGCCGCTGGCTGGCCGGCGGCATCGCGCCCGGGGACGTCTGCGTGACGACCCGCACCCAGCGGCTGCGCAACGCGGTCGTCCGCGAGCTGGCCGACCGCGGGGTGCCGGCCGCCGTCTTCCAGGCGAACCGGGACACGGTGACGGACGCGTCGCCGGCCGTCCGGGTCACCACGATGCACAGCGTGAAGGGTCTGGAGTTCCGGGCGATCGCGGTGTTCGGCGCGACCGCCGAGGCGCTGCCGAACATGGAGCACGTCACCGGCGCCGAGGTGGACGAGCGCCAGCACGAGGCCGACCTCGCCGCGCAGCGCTCCCTGCTCTACGTGGCGTGCACCCGGGCGCGCGAGTCGCTGTACGTGTCGTGGCACGGTGCGCCCAGCCCGTTCCTGCCGCGCATGGCAGCGGAGGCAGCGGTCGGCCGGGAGGCCGCCCGAAGGTAGAGTTCGTCTTCGGCGTCCGTGGGCGGACGCGTTCCGGTCCTGCGCGCACGGGGGATTTCCGTACCGTCTGCTGTCGGCATGGCCGCGGCGCCGCTCGTGCTCACCCGCCGCTGCCGTCACTCCCTATCCTCACAGGTTGGTCGCCGCCATGCGCTTGGTGTTCACGAACGCCGATCAGGACACGTTCGACGAGTACCGGTCGCTGTTCATCACGCGAACGCTCGCCCACTGCCGCGCCCAGGGCACCACCGTGCCCCGCGCGGCGCTGGAGATCCTGCTCGACTTCAAGTACGGCGAGCCCGACGAGGGCGGTGACGGGCTGCTCGCGCGCTGGAACGAGGACGACGTCGCCGCGCTGCTGCTCGGCTGGCTGCCTGAGGAGGCGGTGCAGACCCCGCCGCCGCTCCGCGACCTCCGCGCCGCGCTGGACGCCTGGTACGGCTTCCTGCAGGCGAACGGCTGGCTGGACCCGCGCTCCGACGGGCGCGACGCCCTGCTCGCGACCATGGACGAACTCGCCGACGCCTACCGGCAGGCCGTCGACAACCCGGAGCAGCACCGGATCGCCAAGTACCTGCAGCGGGCGCTGCTCGACTCCGACGTGGACGTCGACGACCCCGAGCAGCTCGCGGACTTCGAGGCCGGGATCGACGCGGGCGACCTTCCGGTGGACGAGGAGACGCTGGCCGGCATCGCCGAGGGCAGCATCGAGGCGCCCAAGGCGCCGGTGGACGGCATCGGGCGCGTCGGCTACGTGTGGCGGGCGCCGCGCCTCCTGGAGGGCGACGAGCTGGCCGCCGCGATGGAAGCCGCTCCCACGCTGGCGCGGCTGCGCCGGGAGTCGCCGGACGAGCTCTCGAAGGACTCCGAGGAGGCGTGGCTCCAGGCCTACGACGCCGTGGGTCCGGCGATCGCTGAGGGGCTCGGCCTGGACGCCGGCTCGTTCGAGGACGCCTTCGGCCTCGACCCCGAAGAGTTCGTGGTGGCCGCCGTCACCGTGCTGTTCACGGAGCGCCCGCCGCTGCCGGCCCCGGTGGTGCTCGAACTGGTGGCCGAGGCCGCCGGGGCGCTCGACGACGACGAGCCGCTGACCGACGACCTCACGGACCGGTTCGGCCCGCTGGTCGACACGGTCATCGCCGAGCTGGAGAAGCTGGGCGTCCTCGAACGCGACGCCGCCTGCGAGGAGGCCGAGGATGCCGGTGAGCCGGTGCTGCGCCTCACGCCGCTGGGCGAGTGGATCGGGTACGAGGAGCTGTCGGCGGACGACTACGTCATCCGCACGTTCGAGGAGCTGATGGCCGAGAACGCCGAGGTCCTCGTGGAGCGTGCCGCGTCCGGGCAGCCGTCCGCGGACGTCGACCTGGACGACTGGATCGAGTCGCGCGACACCGCCACCGCCGTGCGCGAGCTGGTCGAGGTCGCGCGGCGCACCGACGACTGCGGCCACCGGTTCGTGGTCGCCTGCGCCACCCGCGAGCACGCCGCCGCGGCCCGGCCGGTCTACGAGTCCCTGCGGGAGGACCCCGCCTTCGGCCCGCAGGCCCGCACGTGGCTGTTCGACGCCGGGTTCCTGAAGGAGGACGACCTCCAGCCCGACGACCGCACGTGGGTGACCCTCGACACCGAGGCCGCACTGGCGCGGCTGGGGCTCATGGACGACGAGCAGCTGATGGCCAGCCCGTGGCTGGGCGCGGACCCGCAGCTGTTCGAGATCGTGATGCAGGTCGAGCACCCCGAGAGCGCCTTCCTGCTGGGCTACGTGGGCGAGCACCACCCGGACCCCAAGGTCCGCAAGGAGGCACGCACGACGCTGTACCGCCTGCGGAGCCGGGGGACAAACGCCAAGGGGTGAGCATGAAGCACACTCTCGTCGGGAGGCATGCTTCCCGACGAGAGTGTGAGACCATCACGGCCGCCAGGGCACCAGCGCTCCGGAGCTAGTGCTCATGAGAGAGTCGAAGTAGCGCACCACGCGGCCAACAGGCTCAGGGGCTCGTAGCATCACGCCGACCTCGATGTTGTCATGCAAGGCACGACCGGTGAGGTTGGCGCTACCGATCAGCGCGATGCTCCGATCCGCCGCCATCACCTTCGCGTGCAGCTTGGCGCTCCCGCCGCCACCGCGCTGATTCGCCGGCCAGTGCCACAGGCGTGCCTTGCCACGCAACTCAGCGAACGCGTCGTGCGCCTTTGTGGTCTCCTCCAGCAGAAGGTCCACACGCACGCCGCGGCTCGCGGCTGCCGCGATGTCCCCCACGACGGGGGCCGAGTTGTAGGCGGCGAAACTCACCACGAGAAGCTCGCGTCGCGCCGATCGGATCAAGCCGCTCAACACAGCCGGCGTGAGCCGGGTCGGCTCCCCGGGCACCTCGGGACCGGTCACGACCACTTCGGCACGTCGCCCGGAGGCGCGTTCCACCACCTGGGCGGCCGTGAGTAGGGCGAGGGCGACCGAGGCACCGGACTCCTGCGGGGCGGCTCGCCACGCCTGTGCCAGCCGCGCGCTGGGCACCGCGAATCCGTAGCCCTGGCTCGCCTCCAGCAGGGCAGCTTCCAGACCGCTGTCGGCGGCGCCGCGCCATCCGGACAGCACTTGCGCCCATGCGACCGCGTGTTCGGACGACAGGTGTTCGGCGACCTCGGTGATCGTTTCGACGAGTCTGGCCCGCGACCCGCTCATGCCACCAAGCCGACGCCGGCCAGCCCGCCCAGAACGGTGTCCACCACGAGCGCGCGATCCAGGTAGTGGTTACCGCGATGGCACGAGGTCTCCGCGGCGAACAGGCACGCGTGGCAGGCAGCCCCGTGGAGACGGGCCTGGTCCGTCGGAGCGTGTTCGGCGCACAGGGGATCGGAGCTGCACAGCCGGGCCGCCTCCACGGCCTGTTTGATCAGCGTGCCGAGGCGGGCGGGCGACTCTCCCAAGGCGACCAGGCCGCCAAGTGTGCCCTCGCTGTCGGCAGCTGCCGTGTACAGGAGGACGCCGGCCATAGGTTCGTCACCGCCGCGCGCGTAGACGCGTTCGGCGATCCCGGCCGCGCTGTACCCCGACTCCAGAGCGAACTCCCTGATGAGGGCGTGCGCGAACGAATGGAGCAGCACGTAGCGAATGCCCGGCCACTCCTCAGGCTCAAGGCGGCGATCGGCGCGCCAGCGCTCGTGTCCCGCGCGCAACTCCTTCGCCCGAGCTTGCACCTCGGGCCGGGCCTCCCATGCGGAGATCTCGTTCTCATCGAACCTCAGGAAGATGCCCTCACCCCGCTGCTCGGCGCAGGGAACCCAGGTCGGGGCTTCGACCGACAGCGGGGCGACACGCGCCGAGTCCGTGGTGAGCACGTCGAACTCGGGGGCGTCGATCCGGGTGAACCCGTAGAGCGCGCTGACCTCACGTAGCCGGGGCACGAGGACGACGTCCTGGAGGTAGGGCGCGGTCTCGTGCAGGCGCGCCATGTTCGCCACCCGCTTAGTGGTGAGCTCTTCCAGTTCGATGACGTCCTGCTGGGTGAAGACCCGCCACTCCGGCCCGGCGAGATCGACGTCGCCGTTGCCTGAAGGCTCCGTAACGGCAAGTTCGGCAACGCGGCGGTGGATCGCCTTCCACACGGCATCGAAACCATGGTGTTCGACGCGCGGCCAGAACGCCATTCCCCCCATGATCGACCGCGCCTGCTCCTGCGGGATGGCCGTCAAGCTCTTCAGGACCGAAAAATCCTCCTCGGCGAGCGCGTTCTCCAGCGGGTCGTCCGCCACGGGGAGCGTGAACGCCTTGATGAGCATCGGGAACCAGGCGTTCGTCGCGCCCAGTGCGAGCGCGCGTACCGGCCGGCCGCACTCCTCGAAGGTTCCCAGATGCGGGTGGCGTCCTCGGCACGCCGGGAGGTTCTGGGCCGCGTTGGCCGGACCGATGGCTTCGGCCATCGAGCGCCCTTGCTCGCACGTGCATCGGATGAGTACGTTGGCGGCTTCGCCCGACGTTCCCGTTTCGACGAACTTCAGGGTGTGGACGTCCTCTCCTGGTGGCGGTTCCACCCCTTTGTGCGCGAAGTACATCCAGGGGAAGTCGTCGAGATGCCCCTCCTCGCAGGCAAGTACGAACCGGGCCGGTACGGCCGTGGGCTGCTTGCGGATGCTGCCGTTGGTGCAGGTGTGCACCATACGGCTGCGCTCCGGACGATACGGATGAGCGTCCAGCTGGAAGTAGGCGGCGGTGACGGGACCGAGCTGCTGGCACTGCCTGCGGGTGCACCGCAGCCACCGCGGAAAGATCGCCACCGGCACGCCGACTCTTGCCCACTCGTCGTAGACGTTCGTGCTCGTGGGCGCCACGAAGGGCGGCGACCGGAGCGTCTCGACCTGCGGGCCGAGTTTGTCCCGCACGGCGGCGAGCAGCCGCGGTTCGGCGATCGGGTCGCACCGGAAGCGATCCCAGAAGTCCAGGCCGAGGATGGCCACGGACAGGTTCGGCATGTCGGCGACCGCCCCAATACCGAAGGTGTGCATCAGCTGGCTGGTGCGCAGTTCACCCACACGCTGCGGGTTGCTGTTCACGACACGGCCTCCGGATTGGTGGGCGGAACGAAGGGCGGCGCTTCGTCGTCGCCGAGATCACGCCGCGGATCGAGGATGAGCCGGATCCCGGGTTCCACCTCGCGAAGTGACGTCGGGCAGGTGGTCGGCTGCCACCGGCCGCCGTCCGGCTGGCCGAGCAGGGGGTGCGCGTCGGTGTTGCGGTGTGGCTCGCGGTAGACCAGCCGGACCCCGGGCTTCTTGCGCCGGGCCTCCCAGATGTCCAGGCGATGGTTCAGCTGGTCGGCCACCTGCGCTGTGGACCTTCGATCACCGGTGACCACAGAAGCGCGGCGCCAGATCTCGTTGACGACGTGATCGGCGGTGGCGCTGGTGCGGTCGAACTTGTACGCCGTCTCGTTGGCGTTGAGACCGGGGTTCAGATTACGCACCAGGGCCACCAGCAGCCCCATGATCCCCCGATCGACAGCGCGGGCGGCGAACGGCGTGACCGAGAGCGCCTCGACGTGCCGGTACATGGTGGCGTGGAAGTCGGTGAACCGCTCGTAGTGGGAGAGGTCCCGGGGGCGTGCCCAGTTGTACAGGGTGAAGACCAGGCCCGGAGAGTCGCGGCCGACCCGGCTGGTGGCCTGGATGTACTCGGCAGCCGACTTGGGCTGATTGCTGACCGCCATGACCCCGAGCCGGGAGACGTCCACGCCGACGGCGATCATGTTGGTGGCGAGTAGCACGTCCAGCGGCCACTTCCGGTCGGTGCCGCTGGCTCGCGCCCGCCGCCGCGCCGCACGGTTACCGTCATTGGGATCGCCCACGAAGTCGACCGCGAGACGCTCCAGAACCTCCGGGATCTCGTCGGAGCTGAGCCGGGACGTGAGCTCCTGCAGCACCGGATCGGGGCGTCGGGCCAGCCCGCGCCTGTCCGCCAGCCTCAGCCGGGCGGTGACATCGTCCTCCACCAGGCGGCGCATCCCGCCGAGGTCGCGCAGGTTGGTGAAGTAGCCGACCAGGGTCATGTACGGGTCGGTGACCGGACTGGCCCCGTACTTCTCGTGTAGCTTCTGGGCCGCGGCGAGGATGGCGACGTACAACCGGATCTGGGCGGATTTGACGCGGACCCCGTGTGCGCAGATCCCAACGTAGCGCCGCCCGAATTGCTTCTCAGGACGGCGCTGACGGGCGAAGAAACTGTCGCCGGCGTCCAGCCCCGATGGCGGGAAGATCTTGGTGTCGCGTGCGTACAGCTGCATGATCTGTCGAGACGCCCGGCGGACGGTCGCCGTCGACGCGATGATCTTCGGCCGCACCCGAACCGGTGTCGCGCCGTCCTGTGTCGCGTGCAGCTCCCACGCCGCCAACCGGTCCACGGCGGTCTCGTACAGGCCGACGAGGGAGCCGAGAGGGCCCGAGATGAGGTGCAGCTCGTCCTGGATGATGAGGTCCGGCGGACGCAGCTCCGCCGCCTGCCGCACCCGCGCACTCGAGTGCGCCCCCACCGCCTTGTGCTGGGACGCCCCGTCGCATGCCCGGGCCTGCAGCTCCCCCGTGAGGTAGCCGTGCCGCTCGCACACCCGATCGACCCTGCCGAACAGCGCGCGTGTCTCGCCCATCCAGGTGAGCTGGGCGAACTTGTCGACGGTCCCGATGACGAGGGACGGCACGAGCCGGTAGATCTCCTCGTCGACGACGATGACCGGGAGTCCCTCTCCGCCGCTGCTGAACGTGGTGAACGCACACTCCAAGTCCGGGCAGATGATCCGGGTTCGCCGGGCTACCGCGTCGACCTCGATGTCCCGCTCCGCGGCGATCTTCGCACCGCACCACGGGCACTTCACCAGCTGGTGCGGCGAGCCGTCGGCCCGGTTCACCGACCCGCTCTCCGGGTTCCGCTTGGCCTTCACCCACCGCTCGGCCTCGTCGGTGCGGTTCGGGGTGACCCTGCTCCCCACCCACAGCCCGATCCGGAATGGAACGCGGCCCCAGGTCTGCTCATCCGCACGGCGGATGACCTCGCACGCGCAGACGAGCGCGGCGGCGCGCTGGAACTGCTGGATGGTCAGCAACCGGAGCGTGTAGCGCATCAGCACCGCGACCCCCGAGTGCCCGGACAGGCCACTGACCTCGCCCTGGAGGCGCCGGATGGCGAAGGTGTAGGCGGTGAGCCCCAGATACGCCTCGGTCTTGCCGCCACCGGTCGGAAACCACAGCAGGTCGGCGACCGGCAGCTCCGCTCCGGTGGGCGAACGTTCGCTGTGCGCAGGGTCGGTCAGCGCCGGCAGGTTGAGCAGCAGGAAGGCGAGCTGGAACGGGCGCCAGCTGCGGTTCTTCGGGCGGTCCAGATCCGCGACCAGATCGGCGACGGCGCGGTCGCCCGTCCCGTCTCGCTTGGTGGCCACCAGCGACTGCACGCGTTGCCGGTACATCGCCTCGTTGGCGAACCGGAACGCACGCAGCGCCGCGGCGTCCTCGACGAGCAGGTCGACAGCGGCGGCGATGCGGTCGGCCGCGTGCGTGGCTTCCGCGAGGTTGCGGTCCGCCTCGTCGCGGAACTCCACCAGGTCCGGGGCGCTGCGGCGTCCGCGCTCCCGGTCGATCCAGGCCCGGTATCCGGTGACGAGCGGGCCCAGCCGGGAGCGCACCTGCGTCGCCGGCAGATCGGCGAGAACACGCATGTCCAGGGTCAAGTCCGCCAGCTCCGGCAGGTCGGGGTCATCCTTGGCGCTGGGCACGTCCGTGGCCGGAAGCTCGTAACGGGGCACAGCGGCCGTGCGCACGCGAACGGCACGCGTCGGATCGCCATCGGCGGTGGTGACGTCCACGGCGGTGCTGTGGCCGACGGCGAACTCGCGGGTCAAGCGATAGTTCATGGCCAGCCGGCTCTGCTCGATCTGGTCCAGCTCATCGCCGCCGGAGAAGTTGTGCGGACGCGGAACGAACACCGGGGCTTGGCCGTCGATGGCCGTCGCCTCCAGCTCGGCCTGAAAGATCCACTTCCGCCATTCCCGTTCCTCGCCCCGCTGGGCGTTGACCAGGAACAGCGTGACGAGCAGATGGTCGTCGAGCGCGCGCACCCGTCCACGGACGGCCACATGCTTGCGGATATCGGGGTCGGGGTCCAGGTAACGCGGCCTGATCTCTCCTTCGCGGAGTTCGATCACCGTCTCCCCCGACCGGGGTTCGCGGCGCCGTACCCGCGCCCGCCCAGAGCCGTCGTCTGGCTTGGCCTCGACGTACCGCGCCCAGCTCGCGCGGACCCGCAGCCGTTCGGTGCCCTTCGCCACGTAGGCGGTGAACCCGTGCGCCGAGCAGGAGAGGCTGGGCACGGCGGGCGCCTCGGGTTCGGTGTCCGCCGGGTCGGGGTCGACCCCGGGATTGGACAGGTGGTCGACCCCTGATTCTGCGTAGCTGTCCTGGTCGTCCGGCCGTACGACGGCGCCGTTGGGGGCGAGGCGACCGAGGATGTACCGATCGGTGGGACGCTCGCCGGAGAACTCCTCGTGTTCGTCGCCACCGATCGGCCCGTAGAGGTCGGCGATCACCAGCTCTTCGAGTTCCGCCCGGACCGCCCGCTCAGAGGGGGGTTGCAGCACGCGTCCTTCGCCCATGGAGCAGACTCTAGGCGGAGATCACGACATTCGGGAACGCCAGGCCAAGCGTCTTATTGGCGCCGGAGGACGTTGATGAGCTCTCCCGAGGAGGTGAGCCGCCAGAAACGCCATCCATTACAGTTCGGAACCACGTCGGGGCTGTAGTGGTGGATGACCGCCGCGGCCGCTTCGCTCACCGACCTGAAAGGCTGTCCGCGCCACGGTTCTGACGTGATCACGACTTTCCCCGTCCGCTCCCCCTTTTGTGGGTGGAACTCGCCCTCCACCCGCTTGTTCTTGTAGACGGCGTACACCGAAACCCGGCCCTGATCAGCGTTTTTCCGCTCGCCGCCCACCACCTGACCGTCCACAGTCGCGGCGACGGATCGGATCTCGAACTCTTTTGTACTCGCCGGATTCGGTCCCTGGCGGCGGAGCTTCATCACGGATCCCACTGGCAGATCCACGATGTACCGCGACAGCCTGCTCTGTTCGGCCATCATCGACCCCTCAGAGCGCCCAGCTTCGTGCCCTCGCCACTCTGGCGCCAGAACTCGTTACCGCTGCGGTTGGCAGATCCGACGTTGGGCTTGAAGTTTCGGACGACCGCGCTCGCGGCCGAACTCGCTGACCGGAACCGCTCTCCGGACCATGGCGGAGACGTGATCACCAGCGTCCCCGTTTCTGGATGGAACTCTCCCTCCACCCGGTTCCCCTCGTAGACCGCGTACACGGGCACGGGCGTGCGAGTGGCCTCCTTCCGACCATCCCCATGATCCTCAGCGTCGACTTCACCTGCACTCATCGAGTCGACGAGAACGGCGATTATCTCGCCCTCGGTGCGGCCGGACATCTTCGCCGCGAAGCGCAACCTCGCGATCGTCTCCTCTGGGAGCTTGACTGGCAGTTCGGGCATGAAGCAGGACCTCTCTCGGACGCTCACCATCGCGATGCCAGCAACTTTAGCACTCCTGAGAGAATACAGAAGATATAAATGCTACATCTACGACAAAGCGCCTA
This sequence comes from Marinitenerispora sediminis, assembly GCF_003336425.1. GTDB lineage: Bacteria > Actinomycetota > Actinomycetes > Streptosporangiales > Streptosporangiaceae > Marinitenerispora > Marinitenerispora sediminis. Next base: position 84,694 of record NZ_QEIO01000001.1, read on the forward strand.
CAGGTAGACACGTGGTGGGGGTGGCGCGTCCGCCACCCCCACCACGATCGTCACTCGGGCTCCAGCCCGGTCACCTGCGCTGTTGACCGCCGTTACGCCGCAGCGGACGCTGGTTCCGGGCGCCCGCGAGCGGCGGGAACTCCGGTCCACGCCAGCAGAGCGCGGCTTTGCTGCTACCCGACCGGCACATCCACCGCAGCGTCGGGTTTTTGATCTGCTCGGTGAACGTCACCACCCGCAGCCGCTTGCCACAGTTGGGGCACTTTCGGACCCGCACGAGTTCGTCGACGCGTTCGAACCGCAGCACGGAGGCGGCGAAGGCAGCGCTCTCGACGATGGTCATCGTCTCCCGCCGGCCGCCCTGGCCCGGGTGCGAGAGCACGTTCATGCTGCCCATGAAGGTGGTCTGGTCGTCGATGACCACGAGCTTCTGGTGCTGGTCGGTGAGGAAGACGGTGTGCGGAAGGGCGGCCACGAGTTCGTCGTGCGCGCGCTGCTCGGTCTCGCTCTTGAGGCCCCACTTGGGCATCGTCACCACGCGGACATCGACGCCCCGGTCCCGCGCCGCCACCAGTTCCGGGAGGAAGCGCTCGGAGGCCGTCGAAATCCACGGCGACCACAGCCAGATGCTGCGTTGTGCGCGGCCGATGTGGTCGACGAGTTGCTCGGGAACGTCACTCTCGTCAAAGAGGCCCGTATAGCGGACGAACTGGCTGAGTGCCTCCCATAGCGTGAGGTTGACGCCGGTCAACGTCTCCGGCGCTGGGAGGTTGTCCAGGATGTCGCGGACGCCCGCCACCTGAATGTCGCCGCGCTTGATCCCGTCCCGCACGGCGAGGAGGGGACCCCTGCGGGCCCGATCCACCGCCGTTCCGTTGCCGACCAGGTAGAGCCGGTGCTTGGCCCGCGTGACCGCCACGTTGAAGAGCTTGAGGCCGGAGAGCGCCCACTGCTCCCCGCCGTCCTTGGGGTCCTCGACAAGCCGAGCCTTAGCGACCCACCCGTCGCCGTCCTCCACCATGTCGAAGACCACGGTGTCGAACTCGCGCCCCTGGAACCGATGCGATGTGCCGACGTCCGCCAGTTCTCCCAACCCCGAGTCCGCCAGCAGGCTCTTGGTCAGATCCACCTGCGCGTTGTACGGCGTCACCACGCCGATGTTGGACTCCTGCTGGGCGGCCTGCTGCACCAGCGCCCCCGCCACCAGGCTGCCGACACTCCACAGGCCCCGGCGCCAGCCGTCCTTCTTCGGATCCGGCTGCACCCGCGCGGGCAGGCCCAAGCCGTCCACGTCGACGAAGATGATCTCGTTCCGCGCCGTCCGCGATGCCGCGCGCAGCACCCCGCCGTACGCGGTGGCGTTCGCCAGCCGGGTGAGTTCCGCGCCGAACCGGTGCTGTTCGGTGAGCACGACGCAGCCCGGCGAACGCTGGGCGGCCTCGGCCGAGGAGATCCCGAAGAACGAGAAGCAGTCCCGAGGCGCCAACCAGGCGCGCACCCTGGGCTCGGTTTTCTCCAATTTCTTGGAGCCGATGGGCGCGTTCTGCATGAAGTCGCCCAGCAGCACCGCTCCGACGCGGGCCCGTGACACCGCGAACAGCACCTCGGGGATTGCGGCGGCCGCGCACTCGTCGACGACCACATAGTCGTAGGTCCGCTGCCAGATCGGCCGTTTCATCCGCGCCATCGCCAGCGTGCCGGCCACTACGGTGGCCTCCTTGATCAGCGCGCGCTCCGCGTCGCGGCCGAGCTCGGCGAGCTGACGTTCGAGGCGCTCCCGCTTCGTGTCCAGCGGCTTCGTCTCCTTCCCGGCGGCGTCCGCGCGCTTCTTCAGCTGAGGGAGCTCGGCGTACTGACGGGGGAGGTCGGCAGCGCCGGCCTTGGCAACGAAGGCACGGTCGTCGTCGGTGGCCTGCGGCTGAGCGCGGGCGTGCGCCAGCCGATCACCGAGGCGGATACGCTCGGCCTCCGCCTCGGCACATCGCCGCTGCACGCCGGAGAGCCGGTCAGCCGCACGGTCGCGCCGCGCCCGCAGCTCGGCGATGGAGTGCCGGGGGAACCCCGTGTTCGCCTGCTCCAGACGGGCGACCTCCTGCTCCGCCCGCTCCGTCTGCCGGCTCAGCGCCGCGTACAGCTCCCGGAAGTCCTCACGCGCCGTCCGCACGTCGTGGCTGGCGTGCTCCAGCGCGTCGGTCAGCTCGTGTCGCCGCTTCCGATTGCCGAGGCGGTGAAAGAACCCGCCTCCGTCCAGCTCACTGAGATCCCGCTCGACCCGGGCCCGCCGGGCCTCTGCGTCGCTGACCCGGATACGGGCCGCGTCGCGGCGCCGCTGGTGCTCGTCGATCTCGGTGCGCAGCTCGTCCACCTGCTGCCAGCGAGCGGCTGCCTCCGCCGCCGGCCGCCAGGCAAGGTCGGCCGCGTCCGCCTCCTTCTCCGCCGTGGACAGCTCGGCCGCCAGCGAGCGGATGAGCCCCTCGTGATCGTGCGTCTCGCGCTGGAGCCGATTCACCCTCTCGGTGATCTCGATCCGGTCCAGCGCCGCACGGTAGAAATCGACGTCGAAGTCCGCGAGCCGCTGCCGCGTGTCCTCGTACTCGGCGATGACCGCGTGCAGATCCGCGATCTCCGCCTCGACATCGTGAAGCTCCGCCTCTTTGTCGGCCTGCCGCGACTCCTTCAACTTGGTGAGGGACACCGCGGCGTTGTTCGCGATCTCCGTGAGGTGCGGTGTACCGACCCGGATCATCACGCCGGGCTCAGGCCGCATCCGCTTGGCCGCGCGCTCCAGAGCGTTATCGACCGCCACATTCGTGCTTGAGACCAGCAGCACGGACTTCCCGGAGGTCACCGCGTGCTCCAGGAACCGCGTGATGACCGTTGTCTTGCCGGTCCCCGGCGGCCCCCAGACCAGGTGCAGACCGGACGCCGCGCAGGCGGTGAAGGCCGCGCGCTGACCTTCGTTGAAGTTCCACCCGTCCGGCACCGGCCGGAGCTGCGGCAGCGGGTCGGGCGTGCCGCGCCCGAAGGCGCTCACCAACCCGGACCCATCGATCCGGGACAGCCCCTCCAGCAGCGACTTGACCAGCTGCCCGGCGGGGCGGCTGAGCTTCCACAGATACAGCCCCGCTTCCGGCGCGTGCGGGGCTACGCGGACGTAGAGCCGGCCCTGGTCCTGCACCGCCTCGCGGATGTTGAATCGGATCTCCTCGGCCCCGTTCGCGGGGGCGAGGTGGGCGTCGTCGATGTCAGTGTCGTCAAACGTGCCCTGCTTCGCGGGCACCGTGAACCATCCGTCACCACGGTCCATGGCGCGGCGGGCCACGCCGACCTTGGTGGCTTTTCCTTCTCCGGAGGGTCGGTCGCCGCCCTCAGCCTTGAGCCACGTCTGGACGGCATGCTGGACGTCGGTCACCCAGGAAGGGCGGGGGGAATCCGGCATATTCGGTTGGTACCTCTCCGTGCTGGCGTCTCTCCGCAGGGTGACCATACGTGGAGCGGGAGACAAAGCCGAACGGAGCGGCGGCGGAAGTCAGGTCACGAGGGCGGGTCAGAAGAGCGCGCCGTCCGGAGGGAACAGGGCACCGTCGACGGGAGTTACGGCGTCGATGGGCCGGGGCGGCTTTGGCTTTGCTTTCCGTCGCTTGCGTGCTCCTGGGCGCAGGCCGGCCTCTTGCTCCTGGCGGTGACGGGCGTGGTTGAGTTCGAGCAGGCGGTCCAGGATCTCGACCTGCACCTGAGGGTGAACTGTCCACTTGAGGCCGCGTGGGGTTTCGTAATGGCCGTGACCGAGGTCGAGGTCGTCCCAGCCGTACGCCGAGGCTACAACCTTGTCCATCTCGATATGCATCTTACGCAAGAGAACAATGTCCGAGTCGTGGTTAGTCGAGGAATTTATCAAACCATAAAGCTTCGTCAGACCGATTTGTCGTTCAAACATAACCTTCACTCGGACCAAATTAAGATCCTCCCCCACGGACTTCTTGCCCGCCCCCAAAGAAGCGAGCGGAAAGGTTTCATAGATATCCGACGGCGTATAGCGCAGATCCCCTTTCAAAGTCGACCCCGTCGCTGCCGCCCACACACCATGAACGGAACTCGAAAGTAGACTAAAGACAGAGAAATCATCCGACGGAAAAACGACACAAGTATGACTTACCACAATTTGCGCCTCCACAAAAACAGGAAGAGCCGTCGAGCTCACGGTGGCCAGCACAAAAAAATTCTTTAACCCGGAAACCGCACCCTGCAGCGCAGGACGCTTTTCCGCGAACTGCCACCAGTAATCCCTATAGACTTTCCGCTTATTTTGTTCCCGAAAAGGCTTCACTGCATGTTGCACAATATCAAATGGCTCTCGATACTCGCGCGCCTGCTCCTCCGAGAGGTCGCCAAAATCAATTACCCATCGACTTGGCGAACTGTCAGGCCGCGAATTCAAGTCTTTGCCATTAAGATAAGGGAACAACACCTCCTTATTTTTAGGGTCCCGCTCGATCAGCGCGTGGGCCTCCTCGGGCTGGAGGATGAACCCCTCCCCCAGCACAATGGATCCCTGGAACGCCTGACCCTCGTTCGCCACCAACCGGAACGGCTTCCCCGTCACCCGCGACCGCGCATCAAGGGACGGGGTAATCCCCCGCACCTCAACTTCGTCCTCCCCGAGGACGTACTTCTCCTTCTCTCCCGCGTGCCCCGCCCACACCAAGGACACGTGCACGTTGGCGCTCCCCGGCCACGGCTGCGACTTGACCGCGCGGTAGATCGTCCAGCCCCGCTCGGTGACCTGGTCCAGTCCGACCTCACGGGTGTCGCCTTGGGCGATGGTGTTCGTGGCGATGATCCCGGTGCGCCCGTGCGGGGCGAGGCGCAGATTCCGCAGCAGAAAGTACGAACACAGGTCCGCGCTCCCCCGCTTCCCTCCGGCGACATCGGCCACCAGGTACTCACGAACGTCGGTCCCGAGCGTTCCGGTGAGCCGCTGCCCCCCGATGAAGGGCGGGTTCCCGACAACGGCGTCGAATCCGCCGTCGCCCATCACCTCCGGAAACTCCAGCGCCCAGTGCAGCGGCCGGATCGGCGTATCCCGCTTCCCGGTCAGCCAGTCCTCGACGCGTTCCCGTAGCTGGGTCTCCTTCTTGAAATTATAGGTAGCCTCGTCCAGGATCTCCGCCACCTCGTCGGAGAGCCGGCTCACCAGGTGGTTGTACGCGGCACGCCACCCGAGCTTCTTGCTCTCGGCGTCGCCATCCACCCACCGCTTATCGTCAAGATCGGGGTATCGGTCGGCGGCGATCGCGGCGGCGATCACCGCGTCAGCGGCCAGCCGCAGCAGCTCGGTCTGCTCCTCCGCTTCCCTCAGCATCTCGGTCTTGCGTTGCACGTCGACCGGGTCCAGTACCGGCGCGGCCTCGATCTCCTTTCGGAGCCGGGTGGTCTCGGCGAGTACCTGCTCGATGCGATCCGCGATGGAGGTCGCCTCGCCCTCCCGTTTGCCGACCCAGCGCGAGTTGACCTGCCGCCCCTCCACCGGATCCGTGTGGAACGCCCGGAGCTGTTCCTCGCTCACCAGCCCGACCAGCGAATCGCCGCAGCGCAGCGCGTGGTCGAGGAAGCTGAACGGCTTGTTCTTCGCTAGCGTTTCCAGCCACAGCGAGAGTTTGGCGAGCTCGACCGCCATGTCGTCGCGGTCCACGCCGTAGACGCAGGAGGCGGCCACCCGGCGCTTGGCGAACAGCCGGAGCTCGTCCAGGCTGTCGTCGCCGTCGACGGCGCCGCGGACCTCCTCGGGGACGCCGTCCCGCAGCCATGCCTCGACGATCCGGTCGGCGAGGTAACGACAGGCGGAGACCAGAAAGGCGCCGGACCCCATCGCGGGGTCGACGATCTTGAGCTTGAGCAGCTCGTCGGCCGGCTTCACCCGCCAAGTCTCACGTTCTGCGCCGTCCGCGGGCCCGGGCGCGTACACCAGCGGGGCGAGCGTGTGTTCGACGACCGTCTCCGCCATCGCGCGGGGCGTGTAGTGGGTTCCCGTCCGGCGCCGGTCGCCCACCTGGGTGAACAGCACCGATCCCGCCGGGAAGATCGTGGGATCGTCCCGCAGGTCGGTGCGGAGCAGGCCCCAGAACGGCGCCGTGCGGGCCGCGAGTTCGTCGTCGGAGTCGGCGGCGGCACGCAGGTCCGCCAGTTGTTCCGGCTTGGGGCTGGCGCCCATCCCCTTCTCCAGCTGGCGGCGGGTGGCGCCGGTCTGGTCAAGAAGCCAGGCCAGGAACTCCTCCTCGCCGACCGAGCGCTGTTCCTCCAGCTCACGCAGGGGAAGCTCGGGCTCATGCTTGCCGATCAGCCCCACATAAGGCTCGGCGACCTTGAGGCAGGAGAACTCCAGCAGGCCCTCGTAGATGTGACCGATGTCCTCGACGTCGAGCGCCTTGTAGGAGATGCGGGTGGCGGTTCGCCGTCCCTTGCCGCGCAGCATGAGGAGGGCGTCGAGGATCTGGAACACCACGCGGTCGGTGACCTTCAGGCGGGTGAGCCACTCGAACCTACCGGTGTCGAACAGTGACCCGCCGTAGGCGGGGATCCGGAGATCGGGGTGTTCCACACCGGCGTGGATGCCGTTGAAGAGGGCGAGGAGCCGGGGCCAGGCGGCGGCTCGGCGGTCGACGATCTCCTCACCGTAGCGTTCCCAATCGTCAGCCAGCTGGTCGAACAGCCGGGTGACCGAGTAGTGGTCGACGTAGAGATCGTCGCCGGGCAGCAGCCGCTGCTCCTCCGCATACAGCAGGAACACCATGCGCATCAGGACGGTGAGCGCACCCTTGTAGACCTGCCGTTCGGCGACGTCAGCGAGCAGATGGCCACGTGCCTCGCGGTCGAGGCGCGCGATCTCGCTGACGAGGAGTTCCACCGCTCGGCGAACCTGTTCACCCAGTTCTTCGGTGAGCTTGCCCTGCGCGTTGGCGGTACGCGCGAAGAGGGAGGCGGTAGACCCGGATGGCGAGCTGCCGTCGGTGTGGGTCTCGGGGATCTGGACCCGCCGGCCCGCGAGCAGCGTGGCGAAGGCGGACAGCAGGGCGCGCTCCTCCAGCCACAGGTCGGCGTCGAACACCCCGACCGACGTGGGGCCGCCGGGGCGAGCGTGCACGAGCGCCCACAGGCGGCCGTTGGTCACGAGCGCGAGCGGTACCAGGTCACGCCGGCACCGCGCGGCGGCCTGTTCCACGGCGGACGGCCGGTCCGCACGGGAGACGGTGAGGTCGCTGTCCCAGGGCAGCAGATAGCAGTGCAGACGCTGCTCGTTCTCGCCACGGGCACCGGGACCGAGAAGCGCGAAATCCGGGTGCCGGCCGCCGTCGGACCGGTCCGGCTCCGCCCGATACCTGCGCTGCCACCCCAGGACCTCGCCGAGGATCAGCTCGGTCCACTGCGACCGCAGTTCGCCGGGCGCCTCCTGCACCTCGTCCCAGGCCCGGCGGACCCGGCCACGGAGCTCGTCAGTGAGGCGGTCCAGCCCCTGCGGGAATGCCTCGGTGAGGACGTCCACCGAGAGGAACGGTCCGTCGGGGGCGAGCAGGCGGAGCCACTCCGCGTGCTGTTCGGCGGGCGTCTGCTGCGGTGCTCGGGGGCGACGACGTATGGGAGGCATGGCCCGAGGTTATCGAGCGGCTCCGGCCCCTGCCATGTCGTGCGCGAGACGGCGCTGGTGGGACGCGGCGTCACCCCCGGGCGGCCAGCGCCGCCGGCACCAGGAAGGTGACGGCCGCGGGGAACCACCTCGCCTCGGGATGGGCGTAGCGGTGGCGCAGGTTCTTCGCCTCCTCCTTCTTCTGGCGAGGGATGCCGGCCAGCCGCTCCTCCAGCGCCGTGCGGTCCCGGCGCAACTGGTCACGTTCCCCGGCTGTGAAGTCGAAGAGGCTGTCCTGGTGCCACTTCGGGGTGTCGTTGAGTGCCTCGCGGATGCCGCGGGCCAGTTCGTCCAGGACCTTCTGCACAGCGCGCACCTCCTCCTTGCACCGCGTTGCGAGTGTCTCCTGCAACTCGCCGGTGCGCCTGGCCGCGCGCTCGCCCAGGGCTTCGCGCAGCGGAGCCTCCAGGGCGGGCCACACCGCGCCCAGCCCCTGGCGGATCGATTCGGGGGCCGGCTCGTCGGTGGCGGCGGTCAGCCAGGAGGTGACGTCCTGTTCCGTCGCGGGGACGAACCGGCCGCCATCGATGCGGCCGCCGGCCGCCACGACCTCCTCGTGGAGGCGCGTCCCCGCAGCGCCAGTGAGGACCAGCCTGCCGTGGATCACCACCGCCGGGGTGCGCAACGTCCCGGTTCGAACCACCCGGGCGGTGACGCGGCGCAGGTACTCGCCGCCCGACCAGAGTTCCCGCCGGAGCAGCGTCAGGCAGAGGTCGACGAGGCGGTGCTTGAGGTGGAGCAGCACCAGGTCGTTGCGGCCGACGACGGCGTCGGGATCGAAGGTGATGAGACGTTCTTCGCCGGTCACGGGGTGCGGCAGACCGGAATTGCGGGCGCTGGCCCACGCTCCAGCGAGCTGCGGCAGGCGGAAGCACCGTGCGCGCACGCCCTCCGGCGGCTTCGCCTCGATCAGGTCCCTGCGGTGTGCGAGCCGCAGCGCGGTACGCACCACGTGTTCCAGGTTCTCGGGGGTGAGGTCGAGACTGGCCCGGCTCGCCGTGAGTTCGTCGCGCAGCCGTTCGAGCTCCCGGCGCATGTCGTGTTCGACGCGGAGCTTCGCCGCGCCGGAAGCGGCCCGCCGGCGGATCTCGACGTCGGTCTCCTGCCATTCGCTGCGCCGGCCGAGCATCTTCTGCTCGACCTGTGCGGCAATAATCTCCCCGGCGCTGCCAAGGTCCTCCCGGATCCGCTCGACTTTCTCCGCCGCGATGCGGAGGAAGCCCAGCTCGTCCTCCAGCGAACCGGCCGACGCCTCCTGCCAGCCGTGCGGCACGAAGTGCAGCACGTCTACGTATTCGGCGGGCTGGCCGTGCCGATCGATCCGGCCGTTGCGCTGCTCCAGCCGGTTGGGGTTCCACGGGATCTCCCAGTGCAGCAACCGATGGCAGTGGCGTTGCAGGTTGATGCCCTCGCTGGCGGAGTCGGTCGCAATGAGGATCCGTACATCGTCGAGTTCAGGGCGGTCGGTGAAGACGTTCTTGACGCGTTCTCGTTCCTGGACGTCCTGGCCACCGTAGAGGAGTGCGATGCGCTCGCCCTTGCTCCCGCCGTAGCCCGCTGCCAGCAGCCGTTCGTGCAGCCAGCGCTGGGTATCCCGATACTCGGTGAAGATGATCACGCGGTCGGTTCCCCACGCCGCGTCTTGACCTGGCCCACCGACGGTGAAGACGACCGGATCGAGCCAGTCACGCAGGGCCCGGAACTTGGCGTCAGGCAGGTCTTTGGCCTGGTCGGCCCAGTTACGGAGCCGGATCAGCAGGTCGTGTTCGTGGTGGGTGAGCGGCGGAGCGCCCCGCCGGGCGACGGCGAACGCCTCGAATTCCGCCTCCCGGTACTCGGCCTCGTGCTCGGCCGTCGCGTCCAGGCGCTCGGAGAGTGGCACGAGGACACGCTGGACCGTCTCTTCCGAGAGGGGGGAGGCGGGCTCGTCCTTCGCGAGCATGGTGGTCAGATGCGTGTCAACGGTTTCCGCGATGGCTTTAGGGGAGGAGAACAGGCGCTTCTTCAACAAGGTCGTGACGAAGTCGGCGCTGTGCCGGCTTCCCTGTTTCCGCCGGCTCGCCGCATACTCGTTGAGCAGCCGGTGGGCTTCACGTTCCGCAGCCGCGTATTCAACCTCCAGGTATCTGATTCGGCGCTGGGCGAAGCGAGGCTTGCCCTGCCAGTCGGTCCCGAGGTCCCGCTTGAGTCGCCGTACCATTACCCTGTCCCGCTGTTCCGGGGTGGGCGGAAGTCCGCGCGCGAAACGCCGCTCGTCGAGCATCTCCAACAGGGCGGAGAAGGACTCGGGGTAACCGTTGTGCGGGGTGGCGGAGAGGAAAAGCCGGTGCTCGCAGTGCGGGGCGAGCTCCCGGATGGCCAGGGTCCGCTGGGAGTCCACCGCGTATTTGCCGCGCCCGGCTGGGGCACAGGAATGGACTTCGTCGACGACGAGCAGGTCGAAGACACGCGGATAGCTGACAACGTCGGGGAGGATCTCACGAAGCAGGCGGCGTGGCCGTTCCCGCTTCAGCCAGTCGATGCTGACGATGAGCCGGGGGTAATGCGTCCACGGATTCGCGTACAGGCTTCGTTCACGCCGCAAGCGACGCAGCAGCTCGGTGTCGACGATGCGGAATTCAAGTCCGAACTTGTCCCGCATCTCGTCATGCCACTGCCGGGTGAGGCCTGCCGGGCAGACGATGAGCATGGTCCGTGCCCGGTGTCGCAGGTGCAGTTCCTGCATGACAAGGCCCGCCTCGATGGTCTTGCCCAGCCCCACATCGTCAGCGATCAGGAGATTGGTCCGTGGCATCTGGAGAGCGCGGACCACCGGTTCCAGTTGGTAGTCCTCGATCTCGATTCCGGAACGGAACGGCGCCTGAATTGCCGTGGTGTCGGCCGAGGTGACCGCACCCCACCACACCGCATGCAGGAAGGCGTCGAGCTGAGTGGGCTCGTCGATGCCTCCTGTCAGGTCCGGAAGCTGCGTTGACTCGTGAATCTCCCTTCCTGGTTCGATCTCCCAGAGCACGTCGATGCTCTCGTCCGGCGCGTCGTCCTCGATGCTGACGAGCGAGAGCACACGTTGTGGCTCAGCGGACGCCCGCACCTTGTCGCTGGAGGCGATGCTGCCCGTCTTGACATCGGAAACGACCCACACCCGATTACGCACGGTAACGAGTTGTCCGACCTCGGGCGTCGCTGAATCCTCGGTAGCCGGCTGAACCTCGATAGCCATGCGGTTTCGCTTTCGTGGGGGAGTGTCTGTTGAAGTACTACCAGGTCTGAACCGGGAACGGAGCGTTGTCCAGGGAGCTGAATCGGAATTGGGTGCACCGGTCTACGGCGAGTCCCGTCGTCAGAGGGGGAGGAGCCAGGCGGCCCGTTTCCCTGATAGCGGACGCCAGCCCGTGCCCGGCGGGAACGACCTTGGAGGCTTATCCACAGCGTCGGAATCGCGATGGAGCCGGCGGCGTACCTGCTCCGAGCATGGGTCCGGGATGCCCGGAGGGGTTTCCCGGAGTTCATGGGGAGGTTTTGCCATGCTGGTGGTCGGGCAGTCGTTGGCGGCGGTCGTGGTGGCGGCGGGCGCGTTCGCGGCGTCGGTCGGGGAAGTGGAGGTGCGCAGGCCGGTGGATGGTTTCGTGGTCGAGCATGTTCCGGCGGGGGCCGGGGCGCTGGAGTCGGACTTCGAGTTCGAGTGGGGGGACGTCGCGTTCACCGAGCGCGTGTGGGAGCGGCAGTTGGAGGGCGGCGGGTACCGGGTCGACCTCACCGTGGCGGTGCTGCGGGGGGAGCGGCTGTCCGACCTCGGCGCCACGCGGGAGTTCCTGACCGAGTACCACGAGCGCGATCCCGCCGGGTGGCGGGTGGAGCCGTTCCAGCACGGGGCGCGCCCCGGCGGGATCGCCGAGGATCTGGCGTTCTGGCAGGTGGAGCCCGGGGTCGCGGTGTCGGTTCGGGTGGATCCTGACCGGTTCGGCGTCGAGGATGTCCGGGAGACCGCTCTGGGGGTCCGCCCGGTGGAGTGACGGCCGGTGGTGCCGGGTGGGCCGCGGGATCGGCGGCCAGGAGAGTGCGGTGCGCCTGCACGCCGGCTCCCGGCCGCCCCTGGCCCGCTCGGCCTGCTCGACCTGCTCGGGCGTACGGGTCACGGTGCCACCGGAGGCGGGCCGGCCCGCCAGGGTGCTGGGCGGATCGGTCAGGCCGTGCGGGCCGCAGGGTCCTCCTGCGGCGGCGCGGCCGCCGGTCCGCCCGGTGTGCAGACCGCCGGTCCATCCGGCCGTGCGGGTCGCGGTGCCCACCGGCGGCGGCCGCCGCCGGTCCGCCCCGCCGCGCGGGTCGCGGTCCCACTGGAGGGGCCGGCGCGGCGGGGTGCCGGACGGGCCGGGCGGCCGGCCCGGCTGGTGGGCGCGGAGGCGCGGCTGTCGCTCCGACGTGGTGTGATGGGAGCATGAGCCGCGCCGTGGAGGAGTCCAACCGCCGGATGCTCCGGGCTCGCGACGCTATGGACCGCGACTACGCGGCCCCGCTCGACGTCGCGGCGCTGGCCCGAGTCGCCCAGGTGTCCGAGGCGCACTTCATCCGGACCTTCCGCTCCACGTTCGGGGAGACCCCGCACCGCTACCTGCAGCGCCGGCGGGTCGAGCGCGCCATGTTCCTGCTGCGCGAGACCGAGCGCAGCGTCACGGAGATCTGCTTCGACGTCGGTTTCGGTAGCCTCGGGACGTTCAGCCGGACGTTCCGCGACATCGTGGGCCGGTCGCCCTCCGCGTACCGCGGCGACGGTGCCGCGGTCCCCGTCGCCGGCGTGCCGGGGTGCTTTGCCATGGCGTGGACGAGACCGAGCGGTTTTGGAGAAGCGCGGCCAGCACGCCGCGACTAGCGTTACGGCCATGTTGAAATCGATCACGCACTCCCAGATCTTCGTCCTCGACCAGGACGAGGCGCTCGGCTTCTACGTCGGCAAGCTCGGGCTGGAGGTCGCCACCGACGCCGACCTGGGTTTCATGCGCTGGCTCACCGTGCGGGTGCCGGGCGACCCCGGGCGCGAGGTCCTCCTGGAGCGGCCGGGTCCGCCATCGATGGACGAGGCGACCGCGGCGCAGGTCCGCGAACTCCTGACCAAGGGCGCCACTGGCGGCTGGCTGATCTTCGGCACCGCGGACTGCCGGAAGACGTACGAGACGCTGCGGGAGCGCGGCGTCGAGTTCACCCAGGAGCCGACCGAGCACGCCTACGGGATCGACTGCGCGCTCCGCGACCCGTTCGGCAACAACATCCGGATCACCCAGCCCCGGCCGCAGCCGCCCGCGGGGTGATCCGGGTCCCGGGCGGCACGCGCTCCCAGCCTCCGGACCCTCGAGGGGGCCGCGCCGGCGGTCCGGGCCGGGGTCAGTCCCAGTTGTCCCAGCCCATCCAGTCGTCGAACCGGGTCTTGTAACGGACCCTCAGCGCCCCGCCCTTGACGGCGCCGGTGATCCGGAAGTGCGGGGCGGGCGGAGCGGGGCGTTCGGGGACCCGGCTGTCCACGTCACCGAACCACGAGGTGTCCACGTTGATGGCGGCGGTGGCGCCGTCCGGCAGCACGATCTTGGCGTCGCCCCACGACGCGGTGATCTCCAGGTCGACGACCTCGGTCAGCAGTGTGGCCTCGCGGAAGTTCAGCCGCGTCTCACCGTAGGGGTTGCTGACGACGACGCGCCCCGGCACCTCCCAGTTGCCGCGCCGGGCGATGCTGCCGGCCTTGGCGCGGAGTTCCAGGGTGCGGTCGACGGCGCCGGCGCCGGGCTGGCGGGCCGGGGCGGGGACCCCGCGGCCGGCGGGCAGGTCAGCGGTGAGCGGACGGAGGTCGCCGTAGGTGCGGGCGCGGTAGGCGAGGTCGAGCCGCTCGTCCAGTTCGTCCAGGGTGATCCGGCCCTCGGTGGCGGCCTGGCGCAGGATCTCGGCCACCTGCTCACGGTCGAGATCCGACGCCCGCATCGCGTCCGGTCCCCCTGCCCCGTCTGCGGTCATGGTTCTCCCGTCGATCCGCCCAACGCTCGCGTTTCATCGTAATTGCGCACCCGCGCGGCTCCCAGTTCCACGCGCGCCCTTTCCCTGCCGCCGGCCGACTGTCCACAGCCCGGGGATCGGACTCGCGGCACGCCACCCCTCCGCCGAACCTGGACGTATGCCGGAACTGTCCAGCGCACACGCGCTCGCCTCGACCCAGCACGGAGTCCTCGCCCGCCACCAGGCCCTGGCATGCGGCCTCACGCCCCAGCAGATCGGCCGGCTGCTCCGCCGAGGCGAGTGGCGCCGGCTGCGGACCGGCGTCTACCTGGTCCGCGGCGACCCAGCGCCCCGGCTCGCCGCCCGCGTCATGGCGGCCCAGCTGGTGTACGGGCCCCGCGCGGTGGCGGTCGGCCCCACCGCGGCCCGGCTGTGGCGGATGCAGGGCCTGCTCCCCGGGCCGGGGCACGAGCACGTGCACTTGAGCGTCAGCGGGTCGGCGGCGGCGCGGCACGACGGTCTGCGGCTGCACGGCTGGGACGTCGCCCCCGGCGAGGTGACCCTCTGCAACGGCCTGCGGATCACCACCCCGGCCCGCACGCTGCGCGACACCGTCCTGCTCACCGACCGCTACACCGCGGTCAGCCTTCTTGACTCTGCCCTGCAGAACGGCCTCGTCGACGCCGCCGACCTCCCGCGTCTGGAGGCCGCCAACGCCGGGCGGCGCGGCGCGCGGCTCACCCGGGAGTGGTGGCGGCTGGCCGACGGCCGGGCGCAGAGCACGTTCGAGACGCGGCTGCGGCTCCTCTGCCATGACGCCGGCATCCCCCCGGAGACCCTCCAGTACCCGGTGTACGGCGGCGACGGCCGCCTGGTCGGCCACGCCGACCTCGCCTGGCCCAGCTGGGGCGTGGTGGTCGAGGCCGACGGTTCTGACCCGCACTCGCTTCCGGGGCCGCTGTTCGTGGACCGCCGCCGCCAGAACGACATCGTCAGCTCGCCGGAGCGGCTGGTACTGCTCCGCTTCACCTGGCGGGACCTGCACCACCCCCGCGAGGTCGTCGCCATGATCCGCGAGGCCCGGGACCGCGCCGCCGCGGGCGCCGACCGCCCGGGCGGCGCACCGCCGGACGACGCCTGCGGAAAGCGGCGCCCGTGACGGCCGCAGCGCTCCGCCGCCGGCGCGGTGCCGATCCACCGCGCCGACGGGGAGCCCGCTCAGTCGGCGGCGCCGGCATCCGGCGGGAGCAACCGGCTCCGCGCCCCCACATGCGAGACGTAGAGCGCGTCACGCGCCCGGGTGCAGGCCACGAACAGCAGGTTGCGCTCCTGCTGCCGGATCTGCTCCAGCGCCACCGGGTCGCCCTCGGCGGCGTCGGTCGCCGCACGGGGCGGCACCTGCGACTCACCCACGCCCACCACCGCGACGCACCGGTACTCCTGGCCCTTGAGCTTGTGCATCGTGCCGACCCGGACCGCGTCGATGTCGTCCTCGGCGTCCACCGGCGCGGTGCGGATGCCGCGCGCCAGGAGCTCCTTGGCGACGTCGCGGACCACCCACCGGTTCCGTCCGGCGACCGCGATCGACGAGGGGGCCACCCCCGCCTCCAGCCAGGTCCGGACCCACTCGCCGAGCGCGGCCATCTCCTCGTGGCGGCTGGAGCAGCCGCGCACCACGGGCCGCGGCCCGCGCAGCAGCGACCGGTATCCGGCGAGGGTGTCGGCGTTGTCGTCGAGGCCCACGGCCGGGACGCGCCCGAGGATCGGCAGCGCCCAGTTCAGCGTCTCCTGGGTGATGCGGTAGCCGACGCGCAGCCGGTGCCCGCGCCCCCGCACCTGGATACCGAGCGAGGCCAGCGAGACCCGGCTGTCATAGATGCGCTGGTGCGGGTCCCCTGCGATGAAGAGGTCGTCCGGCCCCTCCGCGACGGCGGCGCGCAGCAGCCGCCACTGGGCGGGGTGCAGGTCCTGGGCCTCGTCGACGACGATGTGGGCGTAGCGTGGCCCCGAGCGGCGCAGGATGCGGGCCGCCTCCTCGGCCACCTGCGGGAACGACCACTCGCCGGCTACCCGCATGGCGCCGGTGTAGCGCCGCACGGTGTCCCACACCAGCCGCCGGTGCTCCGGGGCGAGGTGCAGGACACGGCCGCTGCGTTCGCACCGGATGTAGTCGGCCGGGTCGGTGAACCCGCGCGCGAGGATCACCTGCTCCCACTCGTCCACCAGGAACCGCCCGGAGTAGGGGATGCCGTCCGCCCGCGCGGCGTCTCGCCAGCGTTCCGCGATCACCTCCTTGGCGAGCGCGTCGGGAGCCATCCCGGAGTGCTCCTGCACGATCGCGCGGGCGAGCCCGTCGATGGTGACCACCTCGATGCGGGAGCGCACGTCAGGGTCGGGCACGATCCGGTCGAGGTGGCTGCTGAGGGTCTGGGCCAGCAGCCGGTTGTAGGTGGTGAGGAGCACCGGCCGCGTGCCGCGGCGTGGGCGGGCCGTGAGCGCGGCGGCCAGGTGCGCGGCGCGGTGCAGGGCCAGGACCGTCTTGCCGGTGCCCGGCCCTCCGGTGACCTGTACGGATCCGGCGAACCGCCCTTCGGCCAGTCGGCGCTGGTCGGGGTGCAGGGTGATCTGCCACTGGTCGAAGGGGCCGCGGAGGTGGCGGGCGATCTCCACGGGTCCGACCACCGCGGGGGCCGCCGGCAGGGGGGCCGGATGGTGCGGCACGTCGACGATGTCGATGACCGGGACGGGGCCGGGGCGGAACCTCCGGGCGAAGGCGAGCGCCTCGTCGTGCGGCCGGATGGTGATGAGGCAGTAGCCGTCCTCCGGTGTGGGCGCGACCACGCCGGCCCACTCCGGGCCGATCGGGAGCATCCGCACCCGGGCGTCGGCGGCGTCGTCGACACTGCCCAGATGGGGCCGGTCGCCTGCCAGGTACGCCTGCACCGCGGTGAGCGCGGCGGCTTGAACGCGGGTGTCGAGCTGGGAGAAGTCGTTGAGGAAGGCGGGGGCAATGGCGAGCTGAGGCACGTCGGGCATTTCCTCCGGTGGTGGGCTGCCGTGGGGACGCCGCGTGGGGAAGTCGGTTGCGGGGCAACCAGCGCGTCCACCAGTAGAGATGCTCGTCCGAGAATTTGGGCAAACCGCCCCAGAAGGCCGGTTTCGCCACCCCAGCCGAACATGGCGCGAGCCTTCGTTTCCGCAGGTCAGGGCCGTCAAAACGAACACCCTTGCGGCGCCCTTACCGAAAGGTAAGGAAACAGCTACCTTCAACTCCGCCCACCGCCCGCTTCCCGCCCTCTCCACAGTGACCGAAACTTCGGTTTATGGCGAACCGAATTCAGGCCAGCATCCACGGCCGGCCGGCCCCCAGGTGTGCGGACCGGCCATCGGCGACCGCTGCGATCCCGCTGCGTACCACGGATCCCGCCCAGGTCCGGGGGTGCGGGCTCCGCCCGGGGCCATCGGTTCTACCCATCGGCGAATTTCGGTTGCTCCCGGGCGGCACGAACCGCGCCTGGCGGGTAACCCGGGTCACGGTCAATCCACTACCCCGCGCCCCGCAGACTGGTACGGGTGTCCGACCCCAGCGCGCCGACGTCCACCGCGGCCGCTACCGCCCCGAGGGAGTACCAGGTGTCCAAGTCACTACTGCTGACCGCGTTCCGGGTGATCGCCGCCATCGAGGCCGTCACCTGGGTGGGGCTCCTGGCCGGCATGGTGGTCAAGTACCTCGTCATCCACAACGAGATCGGGGTGAAGGTGTTCGGCCCGCTGCACGGCGCGGCCTTCATGGGCTACGTCGCCGTCGCCGTGGCGGCCTGGGTCGTGCTGCGCTGGTCGCCGCTGACCGGCATCCTCGCCCTCGTCGCCAGTGTCCCTCCCCTGGGCACGGTGGTCTTCGAACGCTGGGCCACCCGCACCGGACGCGTCGACCGCACCGCCGCGCGGAAGACCGTGCCCGCTGAGTCCGCCGCGCGGTGAGCACCGCGACCGGCGGATCCGGCCGCAGGCGTTCCGACCCACGCGGGGCCCGAGGGCTCGTGGAAGGAGTCCGCACGTGAAGGAGCTCGTCCACCGGAGCCGCCGCCTGGTCCTCCGGCAAGGGTCCGGCGTGCGCGCCGTGTCCGCCTCCCTCGCCGCCTTCCCTCCCGAACTCGGCTGGTCAGCCCCCTCCTCCGTACGGAAGGCGGACCGCGGGTCCTGGCTGCCGGCCCGCGTCGTCTGGGGCGAGGACCCCGCCCTCCACTACGAGGAGGACCTGCTCTCCGACTTCGCGTACGTGACCTCGGTGGGCAGCGACCCGGAGCGGGTGCGGGCGGTGTCGGAGCTGGCGGAGCAGCGGCTCCCCGTCCGCTCCGTCGGCCAGCTGCTGGAGGATGTGGACTGGCAGATCAACGACGAGGACCGGGCCCACGCCGTACTCCGGCTCGGCGCCGGAGCTCCCCTGGACGTCCACGACGAAGTTCTCGAATGCGTCCGCGCGGCACTCGGGCACGCGTCGCCGCAGGTACGCATGGCGGCCATCTGGGCCGTCACCTACCAGCCGTGGCCTGAGTTCCGCACGCTGCTGCACGAGCACGCGGCGACCGAGGCGGACGAACACCTCACGGCCGCGATCCGGCACCTGCTCGACGGGTGGAAGGGGCCGAACCAAGACTGAGCCGGGTACGCGCCCGGCTACCGCCGCGGCGCCCGCGCGCCCCGGTCTTTTCGCGGTACCCCGCCGTGGCCGTGCCGCTCCCGGACGGCACATCCGGTGTCCCCGCGTCTGCGTCCCTCTGCTGCCCGCCGGATCGGCGGCACCGGACGCCGTTCACAGGCCAAGCGCCCCAGACAACGCGCACCAGGCGACGCCCCCGCCCGAAAAGCGGTTGCCACCATCGACGCCCAGCACGGATCATGGCGCGATGCCATGGCGGCGGCCCGCGAACCCGCCCCGGGCGCCAGGACCGAGCGCGGCCCCCACCGCTCGCGCCCCCTCGCGCCGGCCGCCGGCCGCCATGCGGCCCCGTCCGCCCGCCTCCGTGGCCCGACCGCACACGACCGCCACCGCCGGGAGCGCCGCCTTGTCTTCGACCCCCTCCGCCGCGATCACCGAACACCGCCTTGCGGACACGGACTCCGGACCGTACGGGATCACCGCCGGGCCCGACGGCGCCCTGTGGTTCACCATGGGGGTCGGCCGGATCGGCCGGATGTCCGTGCGCGGCGAGTGCGCGTCCTACCCGTTGGAACCCGCGACCTGCGGGCCGACGGTCATCACGCCCGGTCCGGACGGCGCACTCTGGTTCGCGCAGACGCGGGCGCACCGGATCGGCCGCATCACCACGGCTGGAAAGACCACCGCGTTCCCGCTGCCCACCCCCGAGGCCGGACCGCTCGGCATCACCGCCGGGCCGGATGGGGCGCTGTGGTTCACCGAGATGGGAGCGAACGCCATCGGGCGGATCGCCGCGGACGGTTCCGTCACCGAGTTCCCGCTCCCCACCCCGGGCGCGTTCCCGTCGATGATCGCCGCGGGGCCGGATGGCGCGCTGTGGTTCACGATGAACCAAGCGAACGCGATCGGCCGGATCACCACCGGGGGCCGGGTGACGTCCTTCGCGCTCCCCACCCCCGCAGCCGGACCGGTGGGAATCACCGCCGGATCCGACGGCGCGCTGTGGTTCGTGGAGATCGGCGCCGGCCAGGTCGGCCGGATCGCCACCGACGGCCGGATCACCGAGTTCCCGCTGCCGGACCGGGCGGCGCGCCCGCACGCGATCACCGCCGGGCCGGACGGCGCCTGCTGGTTCACCGAGTGGGGGGCCAACCGCGTCGGCCGGATCACGGCCGAGGGCGCCGTCACCGCGTATCCGCTGCCGTCCCCCGGCTCGGAGCCGCACGGCATCGTGCTCGGGCCGGACGGCGCGCTGTGGACCGCGCTGGAAGCGGGCGCGATCGCCCGGGTGGCGGTCAAGGCCGACGCGGCCGGCGCACCGCCGCGGTGACGCCGGGGCCCGGCGGCACACGGTCGGCCGCGTGCCGCCGGACCCGCCCCCGCGCCGGTCAGCGGGGCAGTCCGCGGCGGATCTGCGACGTGATGCTGGAGTCGGTGATCGCGGCGTCGTCGGCGAGCAGGAACGCCTTCGACAGGATCACCGAGAGCCGGCCGCCGTCGGACTCGAACGGGAGGAAGACCTCGGAGCCGCCTCCTCTGGCCGTGACGATGCACAGGTAGGAGTCGTCCGGCTCCATGAGGATGTTGGCGCTGCCGAGGTGGATCCGGTAGCCGCGCAGGTCACCCCGGACCCGCAGGAACCGGTCGGTCAGCTCCAGCCGGTCGGCGATCTTCAGCCGCGGAATCAGGCGTTCGAGCGCCGTCCGGCGCATCTCGGCGGACTCGGTCAGTTTTCCGAATCCGGCCTCCCGCCAGTAGGCCAGGTACCGGTCCTCTCCCCGGTCGACCCACTCCGGGTCGGCGGCGATGGAGGCGACCCCGACCGCGAGATCCATGTCCCGCATGACCTCGGAGAAGACCAGGGCCGGGACGTCGCGCAGGTCCCCCTCGTCGTCCACCACCCCGGCGCGCCCGATGCGGACCTGGTCGGAGGAGCAGTAGGAGACGCGTGTGTAGTCGTCGTCCGGGTGCTCCGCCAGCTCCAGGTAGCAGGCCGCCGCCCAGTCGGTGCCGGAGGCGGCGTCGTGGTACACGCGCTCGGCGCTGCCGTCGAAGCCGCCGTCCCAGTAGCCGAGCGTGAGTCCCGACCAGCCGCGCCCGGCGAGCAGCGCCTTGGCCTGGGGGTAGCGGAGGATGTGCGCGGCGTACCGGTTGGAGTAGGTCCGGGTCTCCTCCTCCGCCGGAGTGAGCAGGTAGATCTCGCGGTATGCCTGCTTCACCGGCTGGCGGAGTCGGGCCGCCAGGAAGTGCTCGCGCCAGGCGTGCACCCGGTCGGGGGTGGCCCGGATCGGGTGCCACAGCCGCACCTGCGGCGGAGCCGCCGACTCGCCGTCGGTGCGGAAGACCTCGGCGCCCTCGGGGCCGACCAGCCGCCAGTGGCCGCCGTCCGGCTCGGGAACGCCGTCCCGCCAGGTGGCACCGGCGTCGGTGGACACCTCCCAGATGAGCGCTCTGGCGAACCACCCGGTGAGGGGGTGCTCCAGGTAGTACCGCCGCCAGTCGGCGAGATACCACATCCGGCCCTCCGCCAGCGCGGTCTCGATCCGGAACCGCTCGGCCGGCAGCGTGGACTTCAGTTCCTTGAGTTCGGCCCGCAGTTCGACAAGCCGGTCGGCGTGCGCCTCGCGGACAGCCTTGGGGACCGACTTGAGCTCCCGCCCGGCGCTGCCGCGAAACGTCAGTACCGGGCCGCCGTCGCTGTCGAGGCGCAGGATCGCGGTGTGCTCGCCGAGGACGTCCTCGCGGCGGGCGTCGGGACCGAACCCGAAATCGGGGACGGTGCGCTCCACCAGCTCCCACCGGGTCAGGCCCAGCCGCTCGGCACAGGTGTCCAGTGCGCGGTCGACCGCGCCGGCCACGGTCTTCTTGACAACCTTGGCCCGCACCCGGGCGAGGCCGGCCACGGCCGCCTCGTCGCCGCGCGCCCCAAGGGCCGCGACGGCGGCGGTCGCCAGCCGCTCGGCGCGCAGCACCTTGCTGCCACCGCGGCCGGTGCCGGCGAACCGCGCGACGTCGGCGAGCAGCGCCGGCGCCCACGTCGTTTCGGCGCGCGGCGCCACGTCCAGGCTCCACAGCAGCCCCCGCAGCATGAGCTGGGTGTTCTCGGAGCCGATGTGGGTGGTGTCCGACAGGTACTCGTGTCCGACGTAGATGGCGCTGTCCGGCAGCCGCGGAAGCTGCGCCAGGACGGCGCGCGCGGCAGCCAGCACGTCGGGATGGTCGCGCAGTACCGCCTGCACCTGCGTCCGCCACGCCTTGGTCGGCCGGGTGCCGCTGAGCGTGCCGCACCGCTGCAGCAGCGCCGCGAGCCCCGGGGTGCGCAACGCGTCGGGCGCCTCGCGGCGGAGCAGCGCCCCGAACGCGTCGTCCTCGCCGAACAGGTTTTCGGCGGACTCCCCGCTCGCGGTGAGCCGGCCGAGCAGTGCCTCGGCTCGGGCGTGGAGCCTGCGCCCATCGGCGTAGGCGGATCTGCCGAGCACCGCGTGCAGGGCGCGGAGTTCGGCAACGCACTCCGCCAGCAGCACGTCGTCAGCCCGCTCGCAGGCGGCGATCGGGAGCTTTGCCAGTTCGGCGGTGTGGTAGTCGTACCTCCCCTGGCCCTCCGCCATGCGCAGCATCGCCCTGAGCTGGGCCCCGGTCCAGGGAAGCCCGCGCCGCGCCATCGCGGCGAGTACCGCCCGGTGCCCGTTGGCCTTGTACGGGTCGCCGTTGCGCGCCAGGCGCACCAGCGCCCACATGCCGGCGGCGCGCAGCCCCGCGTCGTCGCAGGAACGGAATACCTCGTCCACCTCGGTGCCCTTGAGCTTCGCCACCCGCTGCCACCAGTTGACGGGCGGGATGATCTTCGCGACGGCGAGTTCCAGGCGGACGGCCACCGGGCCGCCGAGCTCTGACAGCATCGTCACATAGGGGCGGTCCTCCTCCGGCAGCCTGAACCGCCGCAGCAGGAAGTCCGCGACGTCGCCGGGCCGGGCTCCGGTGAGTTCGGGCGAGTCGAGGTCGGCTTCGGTGACCGCCGGACCGGATGCGCCCTGTTCGGTGTTCATCCCGGCGCTCACCCTCCCACCAGCGGAACGAGCTTGATGAAGACGATCTCCGGGTCACCGCTCAGCGCCACCGACTCGTCCAGGTCCTCCACCTGCCGGTCGCCCACCAGCACCACGAACCCGTTGCGGGTGAAGGCGTGCTCGGCGATGTCGGCCTGGCGCTCCCAGTCGATGTGCCGCCGCCCGCGCATCCGGTAGCCGTTCAGCTCGGCCTCGGCGTCAGTCGGCCGGACCAGCCCCTGGAAGGTGGAGCTCGGCTGGGCGTTGTAGCGCGCGACCTCTTCGCGCACCCGGAGGCGGATGAGCTCGCGGACGGTGACCGAGTCCGGAAGATCGGGCAGTTCGAAGGCGTCGAGCCGCTCGCCGAGCGGTGACTCGTCTCGGAAGATGGCACGGGCCATGGTGCTCCCTCACTGGGGGAAGATCAGCAGGGTCACGGACATCGGACGCAGCGGAGGCCATCGCCGACACCGTGACGGGCACGCTAGTGCGGCGCGGTGACAGTTCTGGACGGATCTCGGGGCGCGGCAGGCGTTGCGGCGGCCTCACCGCGCCCGCGGCGGGGAGCCGCCTCCACGGCGGTGCCGCCGCCCCAGGGCTCATGACGGCTCCCGCTGCCGCGCGACCCGCCATCCGGCGAGCGCCGGGTGCTCTCCTACCAGTTGGGCGAACGCGAGCCGTAGCCCGGTCCCGGCGATGTCGGCGGAGGGCGCGTCGGCCACCACGTGGACGGCGACCCCACCCGGACGCGCCAGGCAGTGCGCACCGAGGGGCCGGACCACGGCACCGCCCGGGCCCTCGACGCGGGCGATGGTGGCCAGCGCCTCCATGAGCAGCTGCGCCGCACCGCGTGCCCGGAGTTCGTCGCCGGCCGCGGGACCGCCGGGGCTCTCGATGTCGATATGGACCGTGACGCGCACTGGCCGCCTCCCGTCGGTGGACCCGGTTGGGATTTCGACGGTAGGCAACCAGGACCGGCGGTGACGGGTTGTCCACAGGCTGGCGCGGCGGATTTCGAACGCGGACCGGGCCAGGTGGCCGTGCGGCCCTGCTCGGGCGCGCCCGTTGGCGGCAGACCGGCCCGGCCGTCGCCGCCGGGCCGTGGTGAGGGCAGGCGGAGCGTCGGGCGGGCGGTCGGCCCGCACCGCGTCGAGCTGCGGACCGAGGAAGGCGAGCAGGTCGGTCATGACGCGTGGGCTGACGCATCAGGCCGCCCGGACGAACTCCCCATTGGTCCGGTGGTTGTGGGCGGGCAGTGCCTCCCCCGCGCCGAACCGCGCGCCGGCGTGGCCGTCCCGGTCTCCGGAGAGCCGCCGTAGGTCGTCGTTGAGCAGGCGGGCCGCGAGGCCGCGGACGTCCCACCGGGCAGGTCGTGGGCGCGGCCCCGTCGTCCGGGCCGAGGCGAGAAAGTCCAGCAGCGCGGCGCGCTCTCGGGGGAAGGGCAGGCGGACGTCGATGGTGCGGCCGAGGTGGTCCCAGCGGTATCAGAACACGCCATACCGGCGGCGTCGCACGGCTTCCCGGGGGGCTTGGCACCGCGGCGGGCGGTCGTGGGCCCTCCGGCGCGGGCTGTCGCCGCACGGAGGTGCCGCTCCGCGGCCGATCCGGCTCAGGGGGACGGGTAGACCTCGATGCCGTGCTTGGCCGCTCCGCTGCGCCGGATGCGTGCGTCACCGGTGACGAGCAGGACACCGAGGGCCTCGGCCAAGGCGGCGTCCTGGGTGTCATGGGCGCTGAGGTGGGCGTGCAGCCGGCTGATGCGCTGCCAGAAGGGCAGTGTGTCCTGTTTGGTGATCGGCAGCAGCCGGCAGGCGCCGACCGCCCTGTCCGCTTCGGTCTCCGACAGTGGCGCCGCGGCGCATGCCGAGGATCGCTGACCGCGTCTCGCACTCCAGGAGGGTCGGGCATAGCCGGTGGCGGCCTGAGCCAGCCGCTGCCGGCGAGGTCCCCCCCCCCGGGAGTGTGCGCGGTCAGCGCCGGAACCAGGGCCGAGCAGTCGACGACGATCACCCTCCGGCGCGTCCCTCGTCGAGGGCGGCGAGGATAACGGGGCGGTGCTGACCCCAGCGGTCGTCTCCCGACTCAGGCGTTCCATCATCTCCGCCATGGAGGGCCTGGCGGATTCCCTCGCGATGAGGCCGAGGAAGTACACCTGGAGCGACTGGCCAGCGCGGGCGGCGCGGACCCTGATTGAGGATCTGGAACTGGCCGTCCGGAACACCACGGATGGTCAGCGCAGGCACAGCTGCGTTCGAGCAGCATCGCATGCGTAACGCAGGCATCCAGCAGGTGTCGCGCCGCGAACACCGGAGGACCGCCCCGGGTCGTGAGGGCGGTCCTCCGGTCGTCCACTACCCCGCCGGGGTCAGCTCCCGGTTCCGTACGCCGCCCGGATGCGGTCCGCGAAGTGCGCGAACTCGGCCCCGTGCAGGAACGCCGACCGCATCGTCCCCGGGTCGGCGATCCCCCGTCCCGCGATGTCGAAGGCCGTGCCGTGGTCCACCGAGGTGCGCAGGATCGGCAGTCCGACGGTCACCGAGATGGTGCCGTCGAAGTCGAACGTCTTCGCCGCGATGTGCCCCTGGTCGTGGTACTGCGACAGCACGCCGTCGTAGCGCCCGGTCAGTAGCTGGTGGAACACGGAGTCGGCGGGCACCGGCCCGGTGACGTCCGCGCCGGTCGCCCGGACCCGCTTCACGGCGGGTGCCAGGTGCAGGATCTCCTCGTCACCGAACGCGCCGTTCTCCCCGCCGTGCGGGTTGATGGCCGCTACCGCGAGCCGGGGCTCGTCGTCGCCGAACACCCGCAGCGCGGTCAGCGCCTCCTCGATGGCCGCGACCTGCTGCTCCTCGTTGATCTGGTCGAGCGCCTTGCGCAGCGAGAGGTGCCGGGTGGCGAAGAAGATCTTCTTGCCGCGCACCACGAACATGGTGGTCTGCCGGGTGGCGCCGGTCAGCTCGCCGAGCATCTCGGTGTGGCCGAGGTGCTTGCTGCCCGCCGCCCAGATGGCCTCCTTGTTGATGGGACCGGTGACGATGCCGGAGACGTCGCGCGCCATCGCCGCCGCGGTGGCCACCTCGATGGCGCGCACGGATGCCGCTCCGGCCCGCGCGTCCACCGTGCCCCACTCCAGTTCGGTGCCGCCGAGCGCGTCGATGTCGTAGCAGTCGATGACTCCGTCCTGCTCCGGCGGCAGCCGCCAGGACCCCACCGCCCGGACCTCGAGGTCGAGCCCGCACACCGCGACCGCGCGGCGCAGCACGGCCGGGTCGGCGACGACGACACCGCGGGCCGGGGCGCCAGTACCGACGTCGGCAAGTGTGCGCACGGTGATCTCGGGGCCGATGCCGACCGGGTCACCGACGGTGACGGCCAGGATCGGGCGTTCAGTCATGGAACTTCCTCCAGATATGGCTGGGGTGGCTCCGCCGGATCGCGGATCCACCGGTGGGCGCGGTGGCGGCCGTGGGGGTCAGCCGGCCGGAGCGGGCGGATCAGTCACCGACTCCGCCTCCGACGAGCAGCACGTGCTCGGAGACCTCGGACCGCACCTGCCGCAGGCGGGCCTGCCCGGCGCGGCGCAGCTTGGCGAAGCACTCGATCAGGGCGGTGTCGTCGCCGATCAGGCCGCCCTTGGTGACGATCGGGACGCCGTCCAGCGGGCCGCCGCTGAGGGTGCCGTGCACCGCGAGCGGCAGCACCTCGCCGCCGACCTCGAAGGCGTGCACGTCGAGTTCGTCCAGGACCGCCGACGTGACGTCGCCGCCGCTGGTGAACAGCCCGCTGGGAAGGGCGTGCTCGCCGGAACGCCGGGCGACGTCGTCCAGTACCTCGCGCACCAGGGCGGCCAGCAGGTGCGGCAGGGCCCGGCGCGTCTTCGCCGGGAGCTCGACCACGTCGTTGGCGGACGTGGCGGTCCGCAGGACGACGAGCTCGGGGAACACCGCGGTGTCCAGGTGCCGGGTGAGGGCGGCCGCGACGTCGTCCCGGTGGTCGTCGTCGTGGGCGAACCGGATGACGTCCACGTCCACGAACCGGACGGGTCCGCTGCGCGTGACCGCGTCGAGCTGGCGGCGGGTCAGGTCGGTCGCGCTGCCGACCACGGCCAGGACCGGTCCGGCGGCTCCGGCCCCGCCGCGCAGCCGCAGCGCGTCGGCGAGCAGCGCCCCGGTGGGCCCCGGGTCGACCGCGACCCAGACCGTGCCGTCCCGGCGGTGCACCTCGGCGGCTGCCTCGGCGATGTCGGCCAGGTGCTGCTCGGTGAAGGCGTCGCACAGCACGACGGGCTCGTCCCCCGCGGACAGGTCCGCTGCGAGCAGGGTCTGGGTGACCTGCCGGATCGGCACGTGCCGGACCGCCAGATCGGTCTGCGCGGCGACGATGTCGGCGACCACGCTGGTCGTCATAGGCGTGAGCGGGTCGACGGCGAGCTCGGTGCGCTCCAGCGGGACGCCGTCCAGCAGCTGCACGCCGTCGACGGTCACCCGCCCCGAGGCGGGGAAGGCCGGCGCCATGAGCGCCCGCACACGGGTGCCGGCCGGTACCCGTTCCCGGACCGCCCGCCAGGCCGCCTCCAGCTCCGCGCCGACGTTGCCGCGCAGCGTGGTGTCGGTGCGCTTGACGACGAGGTCCACCGGCCACACCGCCTCGACCACGTCGGTGACCAGGTCGGCGGCCTGCTCGGCGGGCAGGTGCCGGCTGTCCAGGTTGGCCACGACGACGTCGTACTCCTGCGCCGCCCGGGTGACGTGCTCCGGCGCCACGGTGGCCACCCGCATGCCGGCGCGCGCGAACCGCGCGCCGGTGGCGTTCGCTCCGGTGAGGTCGTCGGCGACGACGAGAACTTGTGCCATGTCCGCCCCTAACGCAGGATCAGCGCGGCGACGCCCAGGAGCGGGAGGCTGGCCAGCCACAGCGTGGTGGTCATTCCGCTCCACATCTTCATCGCCGCCACACCGGACAGTCCGGTGAACCGGGTGACAACCCAGAAGTAGGAGTCGTTGAAGTAACTGAACACCATCGAACCCGCGCACGCCGAGAGCACCGCGAGCGTGGGATCCACCCCGGCCGCCTCGATGACGGGCCCGCTCAGCGTCGCCGAGGTGATGATGGCGACGGTACCCGACCCCTGGGCGACCCGCACGAAGCTGGCGATCAGGAACGGCATCAGGAACATCGGCACCGGCCAGCCGGCCACCGCGTCGGCGAGCGCGTCCCCGACCCCCGACTGGCGCAGCACCTCGCCGAAGGCGCCGCCGGCACCGGTGATGAAGACGATCATCCCGGCGGAGGCGGCCGCGGCGGTGAGCCAGCCCACGACGGTGGTGCGGCTGGTGCCGCGCGGCGGGAGCAGGTAGACGGCGATGACCAGGCCGATGAGCAGCGCCACGGCGGGGTTGCCGGCGAAGGCGAACACGTTCGCGAGCGTGGTGCCTTCGGCGACGGCGCCGGTCACGGTGTTGCCGATGATGAGCACGAGCGGCAGCAGCAGCGGGAGGCTGGCCCGCCCAGCGCCGATCGGCGGGTCCGGCGGCTCCTCGCCCACGGGGGTGCCGGTGCGCTGGACGACGCCGGCCTGCGCGGTGCCGGGGCCGTCGCCGGCGGCGGCCTGCCGCTCCTCCTCGGGGACCAGGGTGGGGTCGAGCTGGGACTCCAGGCGCGGGCCGACGATGCGGGCGTAGGCGACGACGACCGGGATCAGCGGCAGCACGAACAGCAGGCCGGCGGCGATGACGGCACCGAGGTCGGCACCGAGCAGCCCGGCGGCGGCGAGCGGTCCGGGGGTGGGCGGCACCATGTGGTGGGTGATGGCGAGGCCGCCGGCGAGCGCCAGGGACAGCGTCACGACGGGACGCCCGTACCGTCGGGCCAGCGACCGGGCGAGCGGGTGCAGGATGACGAACCCGGAGTCGCAGAACACCGGGACCGACACCACGGCGCCGGTGGCGGTCATCGCGACGTCCTCGCGGCCGCGCCCGGCCAGCCGGACGAACAGCTTGGCGAGCGCGTCCGCGCCGCCGCTCTCCTCCAGGATCTTGCCGATCATCACGCCCAGCGCGATGACGACGCCGATCCCGCCGAGGGTGTTGCCGAAGCCGGTGGTGATGTGGCCGATCAGGTCGGTCGGGGACACCCCGGCGACCAGGCCGGTGACCAGGGCACCGGCGAGCAGGCCGACGAACGCGTCGAGCCGCGACCACAGGATGAGGGCGACCACCGCGGCGACGCCGAGCGCGAGCGCGGCCAGTAACTGGAGATCCATACCGTTGTCCTCGCAGGTCAGTCCGGCAGCGGCGCCGGAGAAGAGGGGGCCTGGCCGGCCGCGACGACGACGGGGGTGCATCGCGGGTCCGCGGCCAGGCGGAGCCGGGCGTCCTCGGGAATCCCGGCGTCGGTGACGACGGTGTGCTCGCCGGGGATGAGCGCCCAGTTCGGGTAGGGGTCGGCGCCGATCTTGGTGGAGTCGGCGACGATGACCGCGCGCCGGGCGCGGTTCAGCATGAGTTCCTTGACGGCGGCGAGCTCCGGGCTCGGGCAGTTGACACCGCGCTCGGGCACCAGCCCGTCGGCGCCGAGGAAGGCGACGTCGGCGGTGATGCGGTCGAGCACCCCGCGGGTGTGCTCCCCGACGATCGACCCGCGCCGCTGCCGGAGCCGGCCGCCGGTCAGGAGGACGTCCACGCCCTCGGCCTCGCGCAGCGCCCACAGCGGGCCGAGTCCGTTGGTGACCACCGTGATCCCGGTGCGCTCGGCGAGACGCTCGGCGACGAAGGTGGTGGTGCTGCCGGCGTCGAGCAGGACGACGTCGCCCTCCTGGACGAGGTCGGCCGCGTACTCGGCGATCCGGCGCTTGGCCGCGGAGTTGCGCCGGCTCTTCTGGGTCCAGGAGAGCTCCCCGGTGGCGGGGACGGGGACCGCGCCGCCGTGGGTACGCACGACCTTCCCGGCGCGTTCGAGGTCGGTGAGGCCGCGCCGGACGGTCGACGGGCTGACGTCGAGAGCTTCGGCGAGGTCCTCGACGCGCTGGATGCCGTCGGTGACGGCGTCGAGCAGCCGCTGGTGGCGCACGGACGCACTCCCTTTCGTGCTCATGTCGAGCAGGTAAGTGGCGACATCATGACCAATTTACGCAGATTTAGCAAGAAGGTAACGTTCCGCCGCTCATTATGAGCACGCTGCGTGACGGCGGACACAGTCGTTCGTGACTCGTCCGACATGACGGGCGCCGCCGCCGCGGGCGCCGCGCCTCGCGGCCTCGGCGGCTGACCGGCCCGGCCGGCTCCCCGGACGGATGGGGTGGCGCGCGTCAGCGACGACGTTCCGGCGCACACACGCGAAGGCCGAGCGGCACCGTGCGACCGCGACGGCCCCAGCGGGCGCGGCAGCAACTCTGGACCGGCCAGCACGTCCTCCGGCCCCCCGCGCACGTCCGCGAGCCGGCGCTTGGGCTCCCGCCGCTGCCCGGCACCGTGCGACCGCGGCGGCCCAGCGGAACCGGCTCAGCGGTCGCGTCGGTGGGGCCGGGCGGCGCGGATCGGCGCTCCCGGCCACCGACCGGGACCGCCCGCCGCACCACCCTCCGCGGCGCCATGCCCATGTGTCCCGCACTCTTCGCCGGGCCGGCACTTTCTCGGACCGCCCTGGGGAGGGGCGGACCGGGAAAGTGCCGTGCCTGGTACCGACGGCGCTGGCCGCGCCTCTGCGGCGGGAGAGGGAGCGGCCGGGCCCGTGCGGGGACCGATCCGCGCGCCGCCGTGCCGGTCCTCGGCGCGTGCTTCCAGCGGACGTTCCTCCCGCACCTCTGCGGCGAGGATGTCGTCGACCCGCCGGAGCCGTGCCACCGTCGGCCCGCGTAACGCGGGCCGCGGTGCACCGGCGCGGGTCAGCCCGCGATCCCGGGTGCCGCGGCGCGGCCGGCCAGGCGCAGCCGCAGGCCCACGCCGGCCAGCGCCGAGGCCGCGCAGAGGGCCAGGACGTAGGCGACCACGCCGTTCCAGCCGAGCCGGTCGTAGCACACGCCGCCGAGCCAGCCGAACAGGCTGGACCCGACGTAGTAGCCGAGGGTGTACAGCGCCGACGCCTGCGCGCGGACCTCGGGCGCGGCGCGGTGGCCGACCCAGGCCGAAGCGGTGGTGTGCGCGGCGAAGAATCCGAAGGTCAGGACCACGAGCCCGGGCACTACCGCCGCGAGGGCCCCGGGCAGCAGGGCGAGCGCCCCGGCCGCCATCACCGCCACGCTCGCCAGCAGCACCGTGTGCCGTCCGGTCCGCTCGATCATCCGGCCGGCGACCGCCGAGCTCACCGTGCCGGCGAGGTAGGCGGCGAACAGCAGTGCCACCGCGGCCTGCGGCAGCCCGAAGGGGGCGTCGAGCAGCCGGAAGCCGAGGAAGTTGTACACGGTCACGAAGGCGCCCATGAGGAACAGCCCCTGGCAGTACAGGGCGAGCAGACCGGGATCGGTGACGCTCGCCGCCACCCGTCGTGCCAGCCCCGGGCCGCCGTGTGCGCGCGCCCGCGGCCGGAAGCCCCGCGCCCGGGGGATGGCGGCCAGGAACACCACCAGGGTGACCGCGCCCAGCACGGCGTCGGCGCCGACGCCCCAGCGCCAGCCGCCCAGGTCGGCGACGGCGCCCGCGACGAGCCGCCCGCTCATCCCGCCGACCGTGTTGCCCGCGATGTAGACGCCGGCCGCCCGCCCGAGGTGCTCGGGGTGGATCTCCTCGGCGAGGTAGGCCATGGCGACCGCGGGCAGCCCGCCGAGCGCGGCGCCCTGGACAGCGCGCAGCGCGACCAGCGTCGCCAGGTCGGGCGCGAACGGCGCGACCGCCCCGAGGATGGTGGAGACCGCCAGTGCCACCGTCATGACCCGCACCCGGCCGAACCGGTCGGCGATCCCGCTCCAGAACAGCACGAAGGCCGCCAGGCCGCCGGTCGCCATGGAGACCGTGAGGGCCACCCGCGCGGCCGAGGCGTCGAAGGTGGCCGCCAGGCCGGGCAGCACCGCCTGCACGCTGTAGAGCTGGGCGAAGGTGGCGACTCCGGCCGCGGTCATGGCCACCACGATGCGGCGGTGCCCGGACGTGCCCGCGCGGTGGCCGCGCCACGGTCGGCCGCGGTCGGTGTGGGCGGTGTCGGTCAGCTCGGCGGCGCGGGTCTCACTCACCCCACCGAAGCTAGGCAGCGCGGTTCGATACGTCTAATACATGCGTATCCGATGTTCCATACTGTTCTGCATGGAACATCAGGAACTGGAGCGGTTGGTGCACGTCCTGGCGCCGCGGCTGCGCACCTTCCGCGCGGTGGCCCAGGGCGAGCACGTGACGCAGGCCGCCGACGAGCTCGGCCTCCCCCAGCCCACCGTGAGCCGCTCGCTGGCCCGGCTCCAGGAGGAGCTGGGCGTCGAACTGCTGGAGCGCACCGGCCGCGGCGTCCGGCTGACGCGAGCGGGACGGGTGCTGCTGCCGCACGTTCGGCGGGCGCTGGACGTCCTGGGCGAGGGGGTCGCGGAGCTGATGGACGCCTCGTCCGGCCAGGTGGGGCTGACCTTCCTGCCGACCCTGGGGGCGGAGGTGGTGCCGTCGCTGATCCGGGAGTTCCGGGCCGCCCACCCCGACGTCCGCTTCACCCTGATCCAGGACGTGTGGGTCACGGCGGTCCGCCACCTGCGCGACGGCTCGGTGGACCTCGCGCTGACCTCCCCGCTGCCGAGCGAGCCGGGGCTGCGGTCGCGTGTGCTGCACACCCAGCCGCTGCGGCTCGTGGTGCCCGACCACCACCGCCTGGCCGGCCGCCGGCGGGTCCGCTTCGAGGTGGTCGCCGACGAGGACCTGATCGCGCTGAAGCCCGGGCGCGGCATCCGGCACCTGACCGACGAGCTGTGCCACCGCGCCGGCTTCATCCCCCGGGTCGCCTTCGAGGGGGACGACACCGCTACCGCGCGCGGCCTGGTGGCCGCCGGCCTCGGGATCTCGGTGCTGCCCGCCCAGCCGCACGGGGCGCTGCCCGGCACGGCGGAGCTCGTCATCGCCGACCCCGGCGCGTACCGCAGCGTCGGCGTGGTGTGGCGGACGGCGCAGTACGAGCCGCCGGCGGTGGCGTCGTTCCGCTCCTTCGTGCTCTCGGAGGGTCCGCGCCTGGTGGCGGAGGGGCTGGGGCGCGCCTGAACGGGGGCCGGGCGGGCGCGCTCAGCGCCGCGCCGGCTCCACACGCACCACGCGCCGGGTCCGGGCGCTCTCGGCGGCCGCCTCGATCACCTCCAGGCCGTGGATCACCTCGTGCGGCTCCACCGGGAGCGGCTCGCCCTCGGCGACGGCGTCGCGGACGGCCGCGTAGAACGCGGGGTAGTCGCCGCGCTCACTCGGTACCGGTGCGAGGTCGCCGTCCGCGCCCAGCAGGCCCCATCGGTCCTTCGGCTCCTCGCCCCAGTCCGCGCCGGACGGGTCGTCGCCCCGCGCCAGCCGTTCCTCCTGGCTGTCCAGGCCGTGCACGGTGAACGCGCCGCGGTCGCCCAGCAGGCGCAGCCGGGGGCCGAGCTGGGCGACGAGCGCGCCCGCCCACAGGTGGGAGCGCACGCCGGAGGCGTGGGTGAGGGCGACGAAGACGTCGTCCTCGGTGCGCACGCCCTCCCGTCGGGCGTCCAGTTCGGCGTAGACCTCGGCGACGGGGCCGAACAGGATGATCGCCTGGTCGACCAGGTGCGAGCCCAGATCGTAGAGCAGGCCCGCGCCCCGGTTCCGCTCGCCGCGGTCCCGCCAGGTGTGCTTGGCCTCCGGGCGCCAGCGGTCGAACCGGGACTCGAAGCGGTGCACCCGTCCGAGCGCGCCCTCGTCCACCAGCCGCAGCGCGGTGAGGAAGTCGCTGTCCCAGCGCCGGTTGTGGAACGCGCTGAGGACGAGGCCGCGCCGCTCGGCCTCCGCCACCAGGTCGCGGGCGTCGGCGGCGGTCAGCGCGAACGGCTTGTCGACCACCGCGGAGAGTCCGGCCGCGAGCGCGGCCCGCGCCAGCGGAACGTGGCTGTCGTTGGGCGTCGTGACGACCACGAGGTCGAACTCGGCCGCGCGCCGCCACACGTCCTCGACCGCGCCGATCACCTCGGCGTCCGGATGGCGTCGCCGGACCTCGGCCGCCCGCTCGGGATCGCCGGTGACCACGGCGGCGAGCCGGAGCCCTGGAGTCGCCGCGACCAGCGGCGCGTGGAAGACCGCGCCGCCCTTTCCGTAGCCGATGAGCGCGACCCGCAGGTCCGGTCCCGGTGCAGAAGTGGTCATGCCACGGATTATCCCGTCCGGCCCGCCGGCCCGGATCCGGGGGCCGCTCGAACGCGCCTCCCGGGCGCCGGCGGTCTGCGGACGTCCCTTCGGCGGGCCGGACCTGCCGCCTACCGTGATCGGCGGCCCGGGTGGCGCATCGGTAAGGCCGCACCAGCCGACCCGAGCCATGCGGCGGCGAGAGGCGCGATCGAAAGTCCGTGGCGAGGGCGGATCCGGTCACCCCCGCGACAGAGGCGGGCACGTCTGGTCCTGGTGGCGCGCGCCGCGCGTATCCGGTCGCGGAGTCCGACACGGGCGCCCGAGCCCCATGCGGAACCGCGTCCTCGGCCTGACGGCTTCGGTGCTAGCCGACGTCCCACAGCCGCACGGCGCCGTCGCTGTGGCCGGTGGCGAGCGTGCTGCCGTCCGGGCTGAACCCCACCGACACCACCCGTTCCTCACCGGGGAACGTGGCGGTCTCCTCCCACGTGCCGGTCTCCCGCAGCCGCACGGTTCCGTCGTCGTGGCCGGTGGCGAGCGTGCTGCCGTCCGGGCTGA
The DNA here is from genome assembly GCF_003336425.1 of Marinitenerispora sediminis. Taxonomy (GTDB): domain Bacteria; phylum Actinomycetota; class Actinomycetes; order Streptosporangiales; family Streptosporangiaceae; genus Marinitenerispora; species Marinitenerispora sediminis. Next base: position 118,864 of record NZ_QEIO01000001.1, read on the forward strand.
ACGCCAGCGCCCTCCCCGGTTCGCCAGCCGTCAGCGTGGCCGTCTCCTCCCCGGTGCCGGTGTCCCACAGCCGCACGGCGCCCGCGCTGCACGCGGCGATCACGGTGCCGTCCGGGCTGAACGCCACCGCGTCCACCGTGGAGTCGTGCTCGGTGAGGGTGCCGGCCTCGTCGCCGGTGCTGGTGTCCCACAGCCGGAGGGCCCCGCCATCGCTGCCGTCCACCACGCCGGCCGTGTCGACCGCCGTGCCGGCGGCGAGCGTGCTGCCGTCCGGGCTGAACGCCACCGAGGTCACGTAGTCGGCGGGCCCGGGAAGGTCGGCGGTCTCCTCCCCGGCGTCGGCGTCCCACAGCCGCGCCCCGACCGCCTCGCCGGTGGCGAGCGTGCTGCCGTCCGGGCTGAACGCCACCGAGGTGATCCACTCGGTATCGCCGAGGGTGGCGGTCTCTTCCCAGGTGCCGGTGTCCCACAGCTGGAGCGACTGGTGGCCGGTGGCGAGTGTGGTGCCGTCGGGACTGAACGCCACGACCGTGGAGCTCATGGTCAGCGGGGTGTCGTCCTCGATGAGGGTGGCGGTCTCCTCCCAGGTGCCGGTGTCCCACAGCCGCACGGAGAAGTGCTCGTCGCTGGTGGCGAGGGTGCTGCCGTCCGGGCTGAACACCACCGAGTTCACCGGATCTTCGTGCCCGGTGAGGGTGGCGGCGGGTTCGGGGGGCTCGGCGGCGGTATCGGACTGGTCGCCGTCGCCTTCGCCCCGCAGGGCGACGACAGCGGGGACGGCGGTGGTGATCACCACGAGGGCGGTGGCGGCGAGCCAGATCCATTTCCTCCGCGGTCCGCGGGGGGCGTCGGCCGGCTCCGGGGGCGCGGCGCGCGGCGGGGCGGCACCCGTGATGGATTCGGTGGGTTCGACGAAGGTCGGGGCGGGACGCTGCCTGGTGGATGCGCCGGCTTCGACGAAGGTCGGGGGCGGGGGCTGCGTGGTCCGTTCGGACCCGTCGGCGCCGGCAGGTGGCCGGGTGCTGCCGGGTGGCGGCGCGGCGGCGTGGGCACTGGGGGCGCTGAAGCGGGTGAGGACCGCCTCGGGGGCGGGCCGCCGCTCCGGAACGTGGTTCCAGCACTCGGTGATCAGCGCGCGGATGGCGGGATCGATGGGGCCGGGGTCGGGGGGCGGGCCGATGAGGCGGCGGATCGTCACGGCCATGGAGTCCCCGTTGAAGGGGTTCACGCCGGTCGCGGCGTAGGCGAGGACGGTGCCGAGGGAGAACATGTCCGAGGCCGGACCGACGTGGGAGTTCTCGGTCTGTTCGGGCGACATGTAGGGCAGGGTGCCGAAGACCGCCTCGTGGGTGGTCAGGCTCTCGGAGTCCAGCGGCCGGGCGATACCGAAGTCGATGATGCGGGGCCCGTCATCGCTGAGGATGATGTTTCCCGGTTTGAGGTCACGGTGGACCAGCCCGCGGTCGTGCACTGCCTTGAGTCCCTCGGCCAGTCCGACGGTCAACGCGTACAGGGCCGGAGGCCTGATGGGGCCGTGGTCGCGGACCCGCTGGAAGAGCGTGGGACCGGGGATGTAGGCGGTGGCGACCCATGCGGGATCGCCCTCCGGGTCGGCGTCGACGACCGGGGCGGTGTGGAACCCTCCCACCCGGCGGGCGGCCTCGACCTCTCGGGCGAATCGGGCGCGGAAGTCGCCCTCCCGGACCAGGGTGGAGCGGATGACCTTGATGGCGACGTAACGTCCGGAAGGCGTGGTGGCGAGGTAGACCCGGCCCATGCCGCCCTCGCCCAGGCGGTGGGTGAGCAGGTAGCCACCGATGCGCGCGGGATCGGACGGCTCCAGCGGCTCCACCCGTCAGTCTCCCTCCACGGCGCCCGGAACGGGTCCGGGGCGCAGACCGTCCCACCGCTCGGCGGGGCGCCCTCATCGTAGCCACAGCGGATTCCGGCACGCACGACATGTCACCGGATCGCAACCGATCACCCGAACCTCCGGGGGAGGTGGCGGTGTCCCGCCCCGGCAGCTGTCCGGTGGCCCGAGGCGTCCGGCGTTCCGCGGCCCGCATTCCGCACCCTCCAGGACGGACGGCGCTCCGAGACCAGCCCCACGTCCGGCGCCGCACCGGCGGCCATTCGGTCTGCGGGGCCCCGGCACACGCATGGGGCCGCCGGCTCCCCGAGCCGGCGGCCCCATGCTCCGAGACGCCCAGATGGCCGCTCTCGTCGTCCCTCGTCGCCCCTCGTCAGGCGGCCACGGGCCGGGCCTCCTCGGCGGTCCCGGCCGGCTGCAGCGCGATCTCCAGCACCTCCCGCACGTCGCTGACCGCGTGCACGGTGAGCTTGGCCAGCACCTCCTCCGGCACGTCGTCGAGGTCCGGCTCGTTGCGGGCCGGGATGAGCACCGTGGTGATGCCGGCCCGGTGCGCCGCCAGCAGCTTCTGCTTGACTCCGCCGATCGGCAGCACCCGGCCGGTCAGCGAGACCTCGCCCGTCATCGCCACGTCCGAGCGGACCGGGCGCCCCGAGAGCAGGGAGGCCAGTGCGGCCGTCATGGTGACGCCGGCGCTCGGGCCGTCCTTGGGCACCGCGCCGGCCGGGACGTGCAGGTGCACCCCGCGCTCCTTGAGGTCGCCGACCGGCAGCTCCAGCTCCGCACCGCGCGAGCGCAGGTAGGAGAGCGCGATCTGGGCGGACTCCTTCATGACGTCGCCGAGCTGGCCGGTCAGCGTCAGCCCGCCCGCGCCGGACTCGGGGTCGGCGAGCGACGCCTCCACGAACAGCACGTCGCCGCCCGCGCCGGTGACCGCCAGACCGGTGGCCACGCCGGGCACCGCGGTGCGCTCGGCCGGCTCGGGGGTGTGCCGCGGGCGCCCCAGGTAGTCGGTCAGGTCCGCGGCGGCCACCCCGACCGGCAGCTCGCGTTCGCCGACGGCGACCGTGGCCGCGATCTTGCGGAGCACCCGGGCGATGGCCCGCTCCAGACCGCGCACGCCCGCCTCCCGCGTGTACTCGGCGGCGATCCGGCGCAGCGCGTCCTCCGCCACCTCGGCCTCGGTGGCGTCCAGTCCCGCCTTCTCCAGCTGCCGGGGCAGCAGGTGGTCGCGGGCGATGGTGACCTTCTCGTCCTCGGTGTAGCCGTCGAGCTCGACCAGCTCCATGCGGTCCAGCAGCGGCCCCGGGATGCTGTCCAGCGTGTTGGCGGTGGCGAGGAACACCACGTCGGACAGGTCGAGGTCGACCTCCAGGTAGTGGTCCCGGAACGTGTGGTTCTGCGCGGGGTCCAGCACCTCCAGCAGCGCCGCGGTGGGGTCGCCGCGGAAGTCGCTGCCGACCTTGTCGATCTCGTCCAGCAGCACGACGGGGTTCATCGTGCCGGCCTCCTTGACGGCCCGCACGATGCGACCGGGCAGCGCGCCGACGTAGGTGCGGCGGTGGCCGCGGATCTCCGCCTCGTCGCGGACGCCGCCGAGCGCGACCCGGGTGAACTTGCGGCCCATGGCGCGCGCGACCGACTCGCCGAGCGAGGTCTTGCCGACACCGGGCGGCCCGACCAGGGCGAGCACCGCGCCGCTGCGGCGGCCGCCCACCACGCCGAGTCCCCGGTCCGCGCGGCGCCGGCGCACCGCCAGGTACTCGATGATGCGGTCCTTGACGTCCTCCAGCCCGGTGTGGTCGGTGTCGAGCACCTCACGGGCGCCCGCGATGTCGTAGGCGTCCTCCGAGCGCTCGTTCCACGGCATGGCGAGGACGGTGTCCAGCCAGGTGCGGATCCAGCCGGACTCCGGTGAGGAGTCGCCGGCGCGCTCCAGCTTGTCCACCTCGGCGAGCGCCGCCTCGCGCACGTGGTCGGGGAGGTCGGCCGCCTGGACGCGCTCGCGGTAGTCGTCCTCCTCGCTGCCCGGCTTGCCGGACAGCTCGTTGAGCTCCTTGCGGATCGCCTCCATCTGGCGGCGGAGCAGGAACTCGCGCTGCTGCTGCTCGACGCCCTCCTGGACGTCCTTGGCGATGGTCTCCGTGACGTCGAGCTCGGTGAGGTACTCCCGGGTCCACTCGATGAGGCGGGCGAGCCGCTCCGCGACGTCGTAGGTCTCCAGGAGCTCCAGCTTCTGGGAGGTCTTCAGGAACGGGGAGTACCCGCCGCGGTCGGCGAGCCGGCCCGGGTCGTCGAGCTGCTGGATGCTGTCGAGGATCTGCCAGGCGCCGCGCTTCTGCAGGTAGGTGGCGAGCAGCGTCTTGTACTCGCGCGCCAACTCCTGCACCCGGCCGGGGTGGCCGCCTTCCGGCGGCTCCTCGTCGTGCGGGGTCGCCGAGACCCACAGGGCCGCGCCCCCGCCGGGAGGCGCCGAGGTGCCGGTCCCCACGCGCGCCCGCGCGACGCCGCGCAGCACCGCGGCCGGCTCGCCGTCGGGAGTGCGGCCGACCTGCTCGATGACGGCGACGGTGCCGACCCCGACGAGCGACCCGTCCACGCGCGGCACGATCAGCAGCCGCGGCTTGCCGGCGGAGCGGATCCCGGGCGCCTTGGCGGCGGCCTCGTCGGCCGTCCGGGCGGCCTCGACCGCGGTGCGGATCTCCGCCTCGGAGATCTCCACGGGGACGACCGTGCCGGGGAGCACGACGTCGTCGTCGAGCGGCAGGACGGGCAGCGTCACGACGGACTGCGTGTCAGTCATCAGACCCTCCTTCTTGAGTCACTATGGCTCAATAAACGAGAGTCCGGTTTTGTTCCCCGACCGGTGTTCGCTGTCAGCGATGCGGAATCCGGCGCGGCCCGTACTCCGCGGCGGCTCGGGGGCCGGTGCACCGGGCCGCCTGGCGGACGCGGGAGCCAAGGAGAGCGGTGTGCGGGAAGGACGGACGGGCAGGGGCGGGGGCACCCGTGTTCGGCGTGCGGG
>NZ_QEIO01000002.1 GCF_003336425.1 Marinitenerispora sediminis
CCGCCCGCCCACCCCACGCGTAACCCGCCTGTGCCTGGAGGAACCAGTGCCCGATTCCGCGCCCCGACGCCGACTGCTACCGCTCATCTCGCACGCCGGCGGGAGATCCCGAACCACCTGCCGTTTCCGCTGCGGTGACGCCTGCTTCCACGAGGCGCCCAACACGAGCGCCAACGAGTACTTCGGCGATGTCTTCACCGCCGCGCTGTCGCGCCGCAACGTCCTGCGCGCCGGGGCGGTCAGCGCCGGTGCCTCCGCCCTCGCGTTCGGGGTCGGAGCCGCCCCCGCGACCGCGGCTCCGCGCAACCCCCGCCTGGGCTTCACCTCCGTGGCGCCCAACACCGCCGACGCCGTGACCGTTCCGCAGGGCTACGACCACCGCGTCGTCGTCCGCTGGGGCGACCCCGTCGTCCCGGGCGCGCCTGAGTTCGACTTCGCCGGCCAGACCGCCGAGGCCCAGGAGCGCCAGTTCGGCTACAACTGCGACTACGTCTCGTTCGTCGAACTGGACAACGGGCGCGGCCTGCTGTGGGTCAACCACGAGTACACCAACGAGAACATCATGTTCGCCGGATACAGCGACGGCGCCGCCGCCGACCTGGAGCAGATCCGGATCTCGATGGCCGCGCACGGCGGGTCGATCGTGGAGATCGAGCGGGTCGGCCGCACCGGGGCGTGGAAGCTCGTCACCTCCGGACGGCGCCGCTACAACCGGCGCATCACCGCGTCGACCCCGATGCGGCTGACCGGACCGGCCGCCGGCGACGCGCTGCTGCGTACCGCGGCCGACCCCGAGGGCACCGAGGTGCTCGGCATGCTGAACAACTGCTCCGGCGGCATGACCCCGTGGGGCACGGTCCTCACCTGCGAGGAGAACTTCAACCAGTACTTCGTCGGCGGCGAGGGCGCTCCCGAGGACGTCAAGCCCAAGCTGCGCCGGTACGGCATCGCCGTCCAGGGCGACACCCGCGCCGGCAACCGGCGGTTCGACCGGGTGGACGAGCGCTTCGACCTGTCCAAGCACCCCAACGAGGCGAACCGGTTCGGCTACGTGGTCGAGATCGACCCCCTCGACCCCGACTACCAGCCGCGCAAGCGCACCATGCTCGGCCGGTTCAAGCACGAGGCGGCCAACACGAGGATCACCGCCGACGGCCGGGTGGCCGTGTACATGGGCGACGACGAGCGGTTCGACTACATCTACAAGTTCGTCAGCGAGAAGCGGTACCGCAAGGGCTCCCGCCGGCACAACGACACGCTGCTGGACTCCGGCACCCTCTACGTCGCGAAGCTGACCGGCAACAGCCCGGCCGAGGAGATCGACGGCTCCGGCGCGCTCCCCGAGGACGGCGAGTTCGACGGCTCCGGTACCTGGATCCCGCTGTGCGACGCCACCACCTCCTACGTCGACGGCTTCACCGTCGCGGAGGTGCTGGTGCACACGCGCCTCGCCGCCGACGCCGTGGGCGCCACCAAGATGGACCGCCCCGAGGACTTCGAGGCCAGCCCGGTCACCGGCAAGGTGTACTGCGCACTGACCAACAACTCCAGCCGCACCCCCGAGCAGGCCGACGAGGCCAACCCGCGCGCGAACAACCGGTACGGCCACATCCTGGAGATCACCGAGCGGCGCAACGACGCCGGCGCCACCGCCTTCGGCTGGAAGGTGCCGGTCGTCTGCGGCGACCCGGAGGACCCGAGCACCTACTTCTCCGGCTACGACAAGTCCAAGGTGGCGGCGATCTCCTCGCCGGACAACCTCACCTTCGACGCGAGCGGCAACCTGTGGATCGCCACGGACGGCCAGCCCGGCACGCTCGACCACAACGACGCGCTGCACGCCGTCCCGGTCGAGGGGAAGTACCGCGGCGAGCTGAAGACCTTCGCCACGGTGCCCTACGGCGCCGAGTGCTGCGGTCCGTTCATCACCGAGGACCAGAAGACGGTGTTCATCGCCCCGCAGCACCCCGGCGAGGACGGCACCGTGGAGCAGCCGCAGAGCACCTGGCCGAACGGCGACTTCCCGCGCCCGTCGGTGGTGTCCATCTGGCACACCCGCGGCCGCAAGATCGGATCGTGACCCCGGTCTGACCGCACTCCTGGTCCCGGCGCCGCCCGCGGCGCCGGGACCTCGTCGTCGGGGGCCCTCGCCGGCCTCAGTGCCGCTGCGCGGCGAGTCCGCCCGCCATGAGCAGGAACGCCCCTCCGGTCGCCTGGTCGAACCGGCGGCGCACCCGGGCGGTGAGCCGCAGCGCCGACAGCCGGCCGCCGGCATAGGCGTAACCCAGCGCCGCGGCGAACTCCACGGCGAGGTAGCCGGCCGCCAGCGCGAGCAGCTGCGGGAGCAACGGGCGGGCCGGGTCAGCGAACTGCGGGAGGAACGCGGCGAAGACCAGCATCGCCTTGGGGTTCGTCATCGCGACGAGGAACTCCTCGCGGACCAGCCGGGCCCTGCCGCGGTGCCGTCGCCGTTGCGACGGGGACGCCGCCGCCTCCTCCTCGTCGGGCGTGCGCGGGGCTCGCGCGCCCCACAGCGTCCGCAGGCCCAGCACGAGCAGGTACCCCACCCCGCACCACTTGAGCGCGGTGAAGGCGGTCTCGGACGCGAGCAGCAGCGCACCGAGCCCGGTGGCGGTCGCGGCGGCGAGCAGCGCGAACGCCGTGAACCGCCCGGCCAGCCCGACCACGGCGTCCCGGGCACCCTGCTGCAGCGCGGTGCGCAGCGAGAGCAGGTTGTTGGCGCCGGGTGAGACGGCCACCAGCGAGGCGGCGGCGAGGAAGGCGGCCCACTGCTCCACGGACATACCCCGATCGTAGGCGGCGGCGGAGCGGCCGCGCGACCGTGCGTAGCATCCATGGCGCGGGGGCGATCGGCGCCTCCGGCGACGGCAGGAGGACAGCGGTATGGCAGCGACGGTACGCCCGGCCCGGCAGCAGGACGCACAGGCGATGGACGAGCTGTTCCGTGCCGCCGCACTCGCCGCGTGGTCGCATTTCATGCCGGAGGAGGAACTGCGCGCCGAACCGCCGCGCCCCGAGGTCTACCGCCAGGCCGTGCGGGCGCCGGAGGTCACCGTCCTCGTCGCCGAGGAGGGCGGCCGCGTGCGCGGCTTCGCCGTCACCCGGGAGAGCCGGGACCCCGACGGCGGCCGCGGGGTCGGCGAGCTGCACATGTGCTACGCCCACCCGGAGGCGTGGGGGACCGGGGTCGCCTCCGCCCTCATGGCCGAGGCGCTGGCGCACCTGCGTGCGTGCGGCCACCGCACCGCCACGCTGTGGGCCGCCGAGCCGAACCACCGCGCCCGCGCCTTCTACCGGCGCTGGGGATGGCAGCCCGACGGCGCCCGCCGGTCCAAGACCCGGTTGGGCGCCACGTTCACGGAGTACCGGTACCGGCACGGGCTCGGCGCCGAGCCGGAGGGAGGCCCCGGTAGCGCGGCCGGATGAGCCGGGCTCACCCCCCGCGCAGGTGGCCGGTCTCGCGCAGGTAGCGGAGCAGTTCGGCGGCGGCCTCCTCCGGGGCGGCCGCCACGGTCCGCCGCGGCGGGCGGCCGGCCGGCGAGGTGGTGACGGCGATCGCCCGGCGCAGCGCGTCGCCGGAGGGGTCGGGACCCGGGAGCGGACGCGGTCCGGGGCGGAACGGCTCCGCGCGCTGCGGGAACCCGGAGACACCCGTGCGCGGCGCCGGGGCCAGCGCGGTCTCCACCCGGCCGTCGGTGCTCTCCAGCAGCGCGGGCAGCGGCGCGCGGCGCAGCTCCGCCGTTCCCGCCTCGACCGACATCACCGCGGGGAGCGGGACCCGCAGCACCTCGCGGTGTCCGCGGTCCAGCCGGCGCACCGCGTGCAGCTCCCCGCGCTCGCCGGGCCGGGCCGCGCCGTCGGCGGCCGCCGAGACCGCCACCAGGCCGAGCGCCTGCGCGGCGCCGAGCTCCTCGGCCAGGAAGGCCGGCACCGCGCCGCTGCCCCGGTCGAGGCTCGCGTCGCCGCACACGACGAGCTCGGCCGGCGCGGGGCCGTCCGGGCCGACCACGGAGGCGAGGGCCGCCGCGACCGTCGCGCTCGACGCGGACCCGTGCGGGCCCGCGGTCGGCAGCTCGACGCGCACCGCGCGCGCGGCACCGACCGTGAGCGCCTCGCGCAGCACCGCCTCGGCGGCCGGCGGGCCGACGCTCACCGCCGCCACCTCGCCGCCGCGGGCCTCCGCGATCCGCAGCGCGGTCTCCAGCGCGGCCTGGTCGGCGGGGGAGACACCGAGCGTGTGCGCGTCGCGGCGGTGGCTCTCGCGGACCACCCCGGTCAGGGGGTCGACGTCGGGACGCAGGTCGACCAGTTTCAGCGCGGCGGCGACACGCACCGCAACCTCCTCGGGCGTGGGTTCGGCGGAGACACGGGGCGGGGCGTCAGGACCAGCGCAGTACCACGCCGTGGCCGCCGCGCGGGTAGGACCAGGTGATCGCGTCCCCGCCCGCGCCCTCGCAGACCAGCCGGCACAGCCCGCACTCGAAGCACTGCTCGTGGTTGAACACGATGCCGCCGTCGGCCGTCGGAGTGAACAGGTCGGCGGGGCAGGCGGTCACGCAGGGCTGGCCCGGGCAGGCCTGGCAGGCGGCGGTGTCCACCACGATGTGGGGCTCGTCCTGCACCCGGAACTCCACCGTGGCCATGCGGTCGCCGAAGGCGTACTCCGACCACTCCGGCCGCCGGCCGGCGGCCGGGTCGGCGCTGCCGCGTCCCGGACGGAGCGGAGCGTCCCCGCGGCCGCCGGCGTCGCGCTCCGGCCGCGCGCCCGCCTCCCTCCGGGCGCTCCGGCGGATACGGCGGCGGCGCAGGCGGTCCAGCATCGACATCGTCATGGCTATCCGAAACTCCTCAGCAGCTGCCATCCGTCGCGTGCGAGGTCGCGCATCCGGGCGCCGTGCGCGGCGGCGACCTCCCGCAGTACCGTGGTGACGCCCGGCTTGGGCCGCGGGTTGTCCACGGTGAGCAGCCGCTCCGCTGCGTCGCAGGCCAGTCGCGGATAGCGACGCATCCGCTCCGAACGCATGAGGTGCGGCACGTCCCGGAAGCGGTGCAGGTCACCCAGGACGAACGACGACTCCAGCCGCGAGCGGTACCCCGCGAGAGCGGCCGCGCCGGTGTCGCCGGCGCGCACGGCCGCGGCGGCCGCCTCACCCGCCGCGATCCCGGACCCGATCGCGAAGTTCACGCCCTCCAGCCACGGCCCGGCGGTGAGGACCAGGCCGGCGGCGTCGCCGCAGACCAGGATTCCGGGCCCCGCCAGGCGGGGCAGCACGGCCCGGCTGCCGTCCGGCACGAGGTGCGCGGCGTACTCTTTCAGCTCGGCGCCGCGCAGGTAGGGTGCGATCGCCGGGTGGGCCTTGACCTCCGCGATCAGCTCCTCCGGCCGGATCCGGCTCCGCGCCAGATCGGCGGCCGGCACCAGCACGCCGACCGAGACGGTGTCCAGAGCGGTGTGCAGGAACGCCGACGCGGGCACATCCGCGGTGCAGCCGAGCACCTCCATGGCGGCGCCCTCCCGGCCGGTCAGCCCGAACCGCCGGTCGATCTCGTCGCGGGGGAGCGCGAGCACCTCCTTCGCCCCGAGGGCGAAGTCCTCGGCCGAACCGCTCGGGCGCAGGCCGGCCTCCCGCGCCAGCAGCGAGTTGGCCCCGTCGCAGGCGATCACCACGCCCGCCTCGACCTCTCCGCCCTCGCGGTCCGTCCGCACCCCGCGGACCGAGCCGTCCGGGCCGCGCAGCAGGGCCGTCGCGGTCGTGGAGCAGACCAGCCGCGCGCCGGCGCGCTCGGCGACCCCGGCCAGCCAGGAGTCGAACTCCGACCGGTAGGCGATCGCCCCGTTGTAGGGCGGTTCGGCCCACGCGCCGTTGCGGTAGTCCACCGACAGCGCCTGCGCGCCGGTCGCCATCATCAGCGAGCGGCGGGTGACCCACCGCTGGATCGGGGCCTGCTCCCACCACCGGGGGACCAGGTCGTCGAGGACCCGGCCGTAGATCACGCCGCCGTGCACGTTCTTGGCACCCGGGAACGGCCCGCGCTCCAGCAGAAGTACCGACGCCCCGGCCTGCGCGGCGGTGAGAGCGGCCGCCGACCCGGCCGGCCCCGCGCCGACCACCACCACGTCGAAGCGCGTCACGCGCCGCTCCCTTCCTCGCCTCGTCCTCAGCCGTTCAGCCGTCCCCGACGGCGTCCGCGGCCGTCCCCGGCGCGGCTTCGTCCCGCAGCATCCGCGCCAGCGCGGCCAGCAGTCCAGGCGCGTCCGTGACCAGCCCGAGGTCGGCCGCCGCCATCATCGGCGAGCCGGGATCCCGGTCCACGGCCACCACGTGCGCCGGGTCCCCGGTGCCCGCGAGGTAGCGGGGCGCGCCGGAAACCCCGACCGCGATGTGCAGCTCCGGGCTCACCCTAACGCCGGTCGCGCCGACCCGGCGCTCCGGAGCGACCAGACCGGCCTCGGCGGCGGCGCGGGTCCCGCCCACCGCCGCGCCGAGTGCCCGCGCGACCTCGGACAGCGCCGCGAACGCCGCCGCGCCGCCGTCCGGACCGCCCAGCAGACCCGCACCGCCGACGACCACGCGCTCGGCCTCGGAGAGGTCCGCGGCACCCGGCTCCGGGACGCGGACGGCGACCACCCGCGCCTCCCCGGGGTCCCGCGCGGCACCCGCCGGACCGATCCGGCGGACCGAGCACCGGGCTTCGGGGCGCACCGGGGCGGCACCGCCCACCCCCGGCCGCAGCGTCACCACGGCGGGCCCGGTGATCCCCACCCGGACCGCTCGGCGGTCCCCGTCGCGCGGCAGCACCGCATACCCCGGCCCGACCCGGACCGCGCCCGCCAGCAGCGGCCGCCCGAGGCGGGCCGCCAGCCGGGGCGCGAGGTCGCGGCCGTCCGGACACGCCGGCAGCAGCACCAGGTCCGCCGCCGCGCATGCCCCGGCGACGGCGCGCGCCCACCGGCCCGGCTGGAACTCCGGGCTCTCCCACACCAGGAGCAGCCGGGCGGAGCCGCGCAGCTCGGCCGCCGCGTCCTCCGCCCCGCCGCCCGCGAGCAGCGCCACGCCGCCGGCCTCGGCGACGGCCTCGGCGCCGCCCGGTGGCAGCGTCGCGTCCCGCACCGGCACCACCGCCATCGTCCTGCCCCGGTCCGCGGTCACAGCCGTCCTCCGATCCGCTCACCGTCCGCCACGGCCGCGTCCACGCGGCGCGGCGCCACGCAGTCGCCGGCCCGCAGCACCCGCACGGCCGGCCCGCCGGGGGACCGGAGCCGCCGGTACAGCTCGTCCCGGGGCGCCTGCGGCAGCGCGCAGACCATCCAGTCCACCGTGCGGGTCGCGCCCGTTCCGGTCGGCTCGTGCTCCAGCGACACCGCCACCGGGCCCCCGGTGCCCTCCGCGACCGCCCCCGTGACGCGGTGCTCGCACGTCTCCGCGATGCCCCGGGCCGCCGCGCGGATCGACCAGCCCTCCAGGTCGAGGGTTCCCGCGAGCTCCCGACCGACCAGCGGCGCCGGCGTGACGATCTCCACGGAGCAGCCGCGTTCGGCGAGGAACTCGGCGGCGCCCGTGGCCTCGTGGAAGCCGAGCCCGTCCACCACCAGCACCGACCCCGACGGGCGGACGGCCCCCGACAGCACGTCGCGCACGTCCACCACCCGCCGCAGCCCGCCCGCCCACGCGGGCCGCTCCGGGCGGGCGCCGGTCGCCACCACGAGCACGTCAGGCGCGGCCAGCCGCACGAGGCCCGCGTCCACCGCGGTGCCGTAGTCGACCACCACCCCGCGTCGCCGGCACTCGGCCAGCTGGTTGCGGACGAGTTCGCCGAACTCCGCGCGCCCGGGCGCCGCCGCGGCCAGCCGCACCTGGCCGCCCGCGGCGTCCGCGGCCTCGCACACCCGGACCCGGTGCCCCGCGCGGGCGGCGGCGATGGCCGCCTGCAGGCCGGCCGGCCCGGCACCGGCCACCAGGACGTCGCGCGGCCGCGGCCCGGGCGCCGCGACGCGGGCGCGGCGCGGCCACCGGCCCGAGCCCGGACGGCCACCCTGGATCGCCGACGCGGCGGCCGGCGCCGGGTCGGGCTCGGACTCCCGGCCGACCCGCGGGTTCTCGGCGCAGGCCAGCCGGCCCTCGCCCGAGGGACCGCCGACGCCGGGGACGCAGCCCTGGTTGCAGGACAGGCAGCCGCGGATCGCCTCCGGGAACCCGGCGCGGGCCTTGGCGGCGAACTCGGGGTCGGCGATCTGGCCGCGCACCACGCTCACCAGGTCGCAGTGGCCGTCGGCGAGTGCGCGGTCCGCCTGCAGCGGGTCGGTGAACCGGCCCTCGCCGATCACCGGCAGGTCCACGGCGCGCCGCACCGCGTTGGCGAGGTGCAGCGCGTAGCCGGCCGGGATGTGCATGGACGCCTGCGACACGTGGCGGGTCGCCGCCGTCCCCAGGGCGGTGCCGAGGTAGTCGACCTTGCCGGTGGCCTGCAGGACGCGCGCCAGCTCGACCGCGTCGGCGAGGGTGCTCCCGCCGTCGAGGAGCTCGTCGCCGCACAGCCGGACGCCCAGGACGCGGGCGGGCCCGATGCGGCCGCGCACCTCGCCGATCAGCTCCAGGAGCAGCCGCGCGCGGTTGGCGAGCGGCCCGCCGTAGCGGTCGTCGCGCCGGTTGGTCGCCGGCGACAGGAACGCGGCGACGATCGAGGGGTGCGCGCACTGCAGCTCCACCCCGTCGAAGCCGCCCTCGACGCTGAGCTCCGCCGCCCGCGCGTAGCCGTCGATGATGGCCGAGATCTCGTGCCGCTCCACGGCCTTGGGGACCGTCCGCGCGACCGGGTCGGCCACCGGGGACGCCGCCCACGCCGGCCGCCGGACGTAGGGGGCGGCGGCGGGCACCACGATGTGCGCCAGCTGCACCAGGACCGGCACCCCGGCACGGTGCACCGACTCGGTGATGGCGCGGTAGCCGCGCAGTACCTCGGGCCGGTACCCCTGCACCAGCCGCTCGTGGTGGCCGTCGGTGGGATGGGTCGCGTGCGCCTCGGTGATGACCAGCCCGGCGCCGCCGCGCGCCCGCGCCGCGTAGTAGGCGGTGTGCCGTGCGCTCGGCAGGCCGTCCTCGGCGAAGTCGGTGCGGTGCGCGCCGAACACCACCCGGTTGGCCACCGTGACCGGGCCGACGCGCAGCGGCCGGAACAGGTGGGAGTAGCGCCCGGCGACGGTCATCCGGCCACCTCCGCGTCGTCGAGGTCGAGCGCCGCGCGCCGGCCGTCGAGGACCGCCTCGTACACCCCGCGCGGTGCCACCGCGTCCCCGGCGCGGGTGAACCCGAGCCGGGGTCCGCGCCACAGTTCGTCGGCGGGGAGCCGGAACCCGCAGTCGACGAGCACGTCGGCGCGGACCTCGGACGTGCCGCCGGCGTACACGTGCGTCACCGCCACCACCCCGTCGCCCGCCGCGTGCGGCCGGGACCGCCGCACCACGGTCACACCGGCCCGGGCCAACCGGGCGGAGGCGGCCGCCTGGTCGCCGGTGTGCGCCAGCCGCGCGCCCGCCTGGTGGTCCGGCGTGATGAGCGTGACCTCGCGGCCTGCGGCTGCCAGTGCCTCCGCCACGCTCACCGCGACCGGCCCGCCCACCGGGTCGTGGACCGCGACCGGCCCGGCGGGGACGCCGCGCCGCAGGGCCTCGGCGGCGTCCAGCACCACGACGCCGGACCGCACCGGGAAGTCGATCCGGCCGGGCAGCCCGCCGGTGCACAGCACGACCGCGCCGCCGGTGGCCAGCCGCGCGTCGATATCGGAGGGCCCGGCCCGGTGGCCGGTGTCGATGCGCACGCCCAGGCGGACGCACTCGGCCGCGAACCAGTCGGCGAGCAGGGCCAGCCGCTCCCGTCCGGCCCCCGCCGCGGCGACGCGGAGCATGCCGCCGGTCCGCTGGGCGGCCTCCACGACCCGCACCCGGTGCCCGGCCGCGGCGGCGACCCGCGCGGCCTCCAGCCCGGCCGGCCCGCCGCCGATCACCAGCACGTCCCGCGGTCGGGCGGCGGGCGCGGTCTCCGGCGGGTCCTCGGTCTCGTAGCCGCTGCGCGGATCGGCCAGGCAGGAGACCACCGGGCTGCCCGGACGCCGCACCTGGCAGGCCGCGTTGCACAGCACGCAGGGCCGGACACGCTCCGGGGTTCCGGCGGCGAGCTTGCCGCCCAGTTCGGCATCGGCGATCTGTGCGCGGGTCATCTCCACCAGCTGGGCGGTGCCCTCGGTGACGAGCCCCTCGGCCGTCTCCGGATCGACGATCGACCCCTGCGCGCACACCGCCACCTCCCGCGGCAGCCACGAGCGCATCCGGCGGGCCGGCGTCGAGGCGAAGCCGGGGGCGGTGTGCCCGTCGGGACGGTCGGCGTCCGGGGCGAACGTGGAGCCGCGCACCACCGTCACGTAGTCCAGCCCGGAGCGGGCGGCGAGCTCGGCCGCGAGCCGGGCCGCGGCCTCCGGAACGAGCCCGCCGGGCGCCAGCTCGTCGCAGCTGAGCCGGAGCCCCACCACGGCGTGCCGCCCCACCTCCGAGCGCACGGCACCGAGGATCTCGTGGGCGAAACGGGCGCGGTGCCGCCCGCCGTAGCCGTCGTCGCGCAGGTTGGTCAGGCCGGAGAGGAACTGCCGGACGAGCGCGCGCGGTCCGGCGTCGACCTCCACGCCGTCCAGTCCGGACCGCACCGCGAGCCGGGCGGCCGCCGCGAACGCCGCCACGGTCGCGGCGATGTCCTCGGCGTCCATCTCCACCGGGACCTCGCCGCCCACGGGGCCGCTCACCCGCGACGGCGCCCAGAGCGCGGGACCATCCCCGCTCACCCCCTGCTGCCCGCTGTGGCCCAGCGCGCCCAGCACCAGCGTCCCGCTGCCGTGGCAGGCGTCGGCGATCGCCGACCACCCGGCGCCGCATTCGGCCGCCAGGGGGGCGCGTTCGTAGGGCCGGTCGTTCGGGAGCACGGAGGCGGTCTCGGTGACCACGATCCCGGCGCCGCCGGCGGCGCGTCGCCGGTAGTAGGCGACGTGCCGCTCCGACAGCGCGCGGCCGCGTCCGAGGTTCGTCGCGTGCGGTCCGAAGACCAGGCGGTTGCGCGCGGTCGTCCCGCAGGCGAACCGCAGCGGGGACAGGAGCTGCATCTGGGGGAGGGGTCCCTTCTGGTCGTGCGCGGCCGGCGGCGCGGTCCGGGACGAGCGCCGCCGTCCATGATGTCGGTTGCGTACCGGTCGCGCGATCCGGCCGCGGGGGTGCCGGGTGCGGCGGGAACGGCTGCGCCCCCGGCGGTTCCGAACCCGGGCCCGCCGCCGCCCGAAACCCCGCGGACGGATAACCGGTGTTACAAATTGGCGGGAATGAATACCGTCCGCTGAAACATCTCTGCCGAAAAGGCGATACGTGCCGCCTTTGGGCGGCCCTCGGGCGGATTCGATTGGGCGGGCACCGAAAACCGGTGCCCCGTGCGGTGCGGACAAACCTGGGAGCGCTTTCTCCGCAACGCGAAGCGCGTTCCGTCGGGATTTGATTGCTTACGGTTACCCTTGTCGGCGAAGGTTTCCGCCCTGGACAATGGGGCTCGTGACGGTTTCTTGACACCGAAGTAACCAGGAGGTGTCTCGCCGTCCTCCAGACTCGTTGGCATTCGGCGCGCCACCCCGTGCGCCGAGGCAAACACGTTTCGGTTGTCGCGGGGAGCCGATCCTCCGCGGTGGCGCGAGACGAGCACTCGCCGGGGAGGCGGGTTCGTCACGCCCCCGGGTCGGGAACCTCCGACGACCGCAGCGACCGCAAGCCGCCCAGGCGTGAGGTGGGAGGCCCCTCGTGGGGATGTTCCTGGCCAGGAGACTGCTCAACTACGTGGTCCTGATCTTCCTGGCGTCCAGTTTCGCCTACCTTCTGGCGGCCACCACCCTGGATCCGCGCTCGAACTACGAGCAGCTGGACCCCCGGCCGTCCCAGGAGTCGATCGAGGCCCGCCTCGACGAGCTCAACCTCAACGACAGCACCCCGCTGGCGGAACGCTACGTGACGTGGGTCGGCGGGGTCGCCACCGGCGACTTCGGCCTCACCATCCAGGGGCGCAGCGTCAACGAGGAGATCGCCCGCAAGGCCGGCGTCACCCTGCGGCTCATCGTGGTGGGCACCGTGATCGGGTGCACGGTCGGGGTCGCCATCGGCGCCTACGCGGCCGTCCGGCAGTACCGGTCGTTCGACCGGGTCTCCACGGGCGCCGCCTTCCTCGTCCTGGCGATCCCCACCGTCGTCATCGCCGTCTCGCTGCAGGTCAGCGCGGTCGCGATCAACCAGGCCGCCGGAGTGCAGATCTTCCAGTACGGCGGCGAGTACACCGCGGGCCTCGACGCCGGCTTCTGGGGGACACTCGGCGACCGGCTGCAGCACATGGTGCTGCCCACCCTGACGCTCGCCATCGCCCAGTTCGCCGCCTTCAGCCGCTACCAGCGCAACATGATGCTGGACGTGCTCGGCGCCGACTTCGTCCGGACCGCCATGGCCAAGGGACTGACCCGGCGGGCCGCACTGCTCAAGCACGCGCTGCGTACCGCGCTCATCCCGACGGTCACCTACTTCACGTTCACCTTCGGCATCCTGCTGGCCGGCACCACCTTCACCGAGAAGATCTACGGCTGGAACGGGATGGGCGCCTGGGTGGTCGACTCGATCTTCACCAACGACGTGCACGCCGTGGCCGCCGTCTCCTGCTTCATGGCGGTGTGCGTGATGGCCGCGTCCTTCCTGTCGGACCTGCTCTACGCCTGGCTGGACCCGCGGGTGCGAGTGAGCTGAGCATGCCGACGACCGCGCTCCCGCTCCCGCCCCCGCTCCCTCCGAGCGTCCACCACACCCCGCTGGAGAAGACCCCATGAGCATGTCCGCCGAGCGTGCCGCCGTGGTGACCGGTCCCGGTCCCGAGGGCGGCGACGAGACGCGGGTGCCCGGCCGCTGGTCCGCCGTCGGGCGGCAGATGCTGCGCACCCGCCGCGTCGTCCTGGGGATCGGCCTCATCGCGGGCCTCGCGGCCGTCTCCTGGATCGGCCCCCTGGTCAGCCCGTGGGAGTTCGGCGATCGCGACTTCGCCGCGTTCCTGCAGCCCCCCTCGCCCGACCACTGGTTCGGCACCGACAACACCGGGCGCGACATCTTCACCATCACCATGGTGGGGATGCAGAAGTCGCTGATCATCGGCCTGCTCGCCGCGGTCATCACCACGGTCCTGGCCGCCATCGTCGGCTCGTTCGCCGGCTACTTCCTCGGCGCCACCGACAAGGTGCTGATGTGGATCACCGACCTCGCGCTGGTGCTGCCCAGCTTCCTCATCCTCGCTATCCTGTACCCCGCGCTGCGCGGCCAGGGCTGGCTGATCTTCGTGCTGCTGCTGGCCGCCTTCGCCTGGATGGTCACCGCGAAGATGGTGCGCGGCATGACGATCTCGCTCAAGGAGCGGGAGTACGTCCTGGCCGCCCGCTACATGGGGGTGCCCGCCTGGAAGATCATCTTCCGGCACATCATCCCCAACATGTCCTCCCTGCTCATCGTGGACGCCACCATCAACGTCAGCTCGGCCATCATCGCCGAGACGAGCCTGTCCTACTTCGGATTCGGCGTGCAGGCGCCCGACGTCTCGCTCGGCTCGCTGATCGCCCTGGGCGCCCGGCAGGCCGTCACCCACCCGTGGACCTTCGTCTTCTGCACCGGACTGCTCGTCATCCTCGTGCTCGCTGTCAACCTCGTCGGCGACGGCCTGCGCGACGCCCTTGACCCCCAGTCCAAGTCGCGCCGGATCTAGAGGGACCGAAACCATGACCAGCACCGAGACGCAGCCGGCCGGCCCCGACGCCGGATCCGCCCCCGACGCGCCCGTCCTGGAGGTCACCGACCTGCACGTGACCTTCCCGGCCGCCGGTCAGGGACGCGACGTGCACGCGGTCCGCGGGGTCAGCTACCAGCTGCGGCGCGGCGAGATCCTCGGCATCGTGGGCGAGTCCGGATCGGGCAAGTCGGTGTCCTCGCTCGCCGCCATGGGCCTGCTGCCGGAGTACGCCGAGGTCACCGGCTCGGTGCGGCTGCACGGCCGGGAGCTGCTCGGCCTCGACGACCGGCAGCTGGCCAAGGTCCGCGGCCGCACGATCTCCATGGTCTTCCAGGACCCGCTGTCCGCGCTGACACCGGTCTACACCGTCGGCGACCAGCTCGCCGAAGCCGTCCGCGTGCACAATCCGGACCTCCCCAAGGCGCAGGCGGCCGCCCGCGCCGTCGAACTGCTCAGGCTCGTCGGCATCCCCAACGCCGAGCAGCGCTACCGGGCCTTCCCGCACGAGTTCTCCGGCGGCATGCGCCAGCGCGTCATGATCGCCATGGCGATGGCCAACGACCCCGACGTCATCATCTGCGACGAGCCCACCACCGCGCTCGACGTCACCATCCAGGCGCAGATCCTGGAGGTCCTCAAGACCGCGCAGCGCGAGACCGGCGCCGCGATCGTGATGATCACGCACGACCTGGGGGTCGTCGCCGGGTTCGTCGACCGGGTGCTCGTCATGTACGCGGGCCGGCCGGTCGAGCTCGGCACGGTGGACGACGTCTACTACCGCACCCGGATGCCCTACACCATGGGCCTGCTCGGCTCCGTGCCGCGGCTGGACTTCCAGGACAAGGCGCCCCTGGTCCCCATCAAGGGCACCCCGCCGTCGCTGAGCGACCTGCCCCCCGGCTGCCCGTTCGCCCCCCGCTGCCCGCTCGTGCGCGAGGAGTGCACCACCGGCGAGCCCCCGCTGGTCCGGGTCGGCGCCGAGACCCACCAGGCGGCGTGCGTGCGCGCCGCCGAGATCGAGGCCAACGAATGGACGGCCGCCGACATCTACCCCGTTCCCGAGATCCCCGAGGATGCCGCGGCCGGCACCCCCCGCGAGGACCGCGAAGTGGTCCTGGAGGTCGACGACCTGATCAAGCACCACCCCTTGATGAAGGGGGCCGTCTTCAAACGGCGGGTCGGCACCGTCTACGCGGTCGACGGCATCAGCTTCGACATCCGCGAGCGCGAGACGCTCGGCCTCGTGGGCGAGTCCGGGTGCGGGAAGTCCACCACGCTCATGGAGATCCTCAGCCTCAACGCCCCCCAGCGCGGCCGGGTGGTGGTGCTGGGCCGGGAGTCCGGGAGACTCGGCTGGCGCGACCGCTTCGCGGTCCGGCGCGAGGTCCAGGTGGTGTTCCAGGACCCGATGTCCTCCCTCGACCCCCGCATGCCGGTGTTCGACATCATCGCCGAGCCGCTGCGCACCCACGGCCACCCCCGCGAAGCGCTCCGCTCCCGGGTCCACGAGCTCCTGCGCCTGGTCGGGCTGGAGCCCGCGCACGCCACCCGCTACCCGGCCGAGTTCTCCGGCGGGCAGCGGCAGCGCATCGGGATCGCCCGGGCACTGGCCCTGGAGCCGCGGCTGCTCGTCCTGGACGAGCCGGTCTCGGCGCTCGACGTGTCCATCCAGGCGGGCGTCATCAACCTGCTCGACGAGCTGAAGGCCCGGCTGGGACTCTCCTACCTGTTCGTCGCCCACGACCTGTCCGTGATCCGGCACCTCGCCGACCGGGTCGCCGTCATGTACCTCGGCAGGATCGTCGAGATCGGGGACGTCGACGCCATCTACGGCGCTCCGGCGCACCCCTACACGCAGGCCCTGCTGTCCGCCATCCCCATCCCCGATCCCGAGAAGGAGCGCTCGCGGACGCACATCGTCCTGGAGGGCGACCTCCCCAACCCCGCGAACCCGCCGTCCGGCTGCCGCTTCCGCACCCGGTGCCAGAAGTTCCGGCAGCTCGGCGACGACGAGCGGCAGCGCTGCCTGGACGAGGAGCCGGCCGTCATCCCGCTGGCCGGCGCGGCCGACCACGGGGCGGCCTGCCACTACGCCGAGGAGCGCGAACTCCTCTGACCGGGGCCGCGCGCACCCCTGCGATCCCCCATCCCCGCGACAACCACAGAAGGAGATTTCCATGACCATCAGAAGGGGGGCCGCGCTCGCGGCCCCGGCACTGGCACTGGTGCTGGTGGCCAGTGCGTGCAGCGGCGGTGGCGGCGAGGAGGGCGGGGGCGAGTCCCAGGAGACGCTCGCCGACATCCCCGCGATCGACGTCAACGAGGTCGCCCGCGAGGACATCGAGGACGGCGGCGACTTCCACTGGGGCATCAACGAGTACCCCACCCAGTTCAACATGTCGCACCCCGACGGCAACCTGGGCAACGTCCGGGACATCGTCGAGGCGGTCCTGCCCGTCGCCCACGTGTACGACGAGACCGGTGCCGCCTCGCCGAACCCGGCGTACCTGGAGTCCAGCGAGGTCAGCGAGGACGGCCTCACCGTCACCTTCCGGCTGAACCCGGACGCCGAGTGGTCCACCGGGGAGCCGATCACCTGGGAGGACTACGCCGAGCAGGTCGAGACCGTCGGCGGCGCACGCGAGGGCGACTTCCTGGTGGGCAGCCCGGACGGCTACGAGCTGATCGACGAGGTCGAGCGCGGCGAGAACGACCACGAGGTGATCTTCCACTTCGCCAACCCCTACGGTGACTGGCCGAAGCTCTTCGCGCCGCTGTACCCGAAGGAGTACATGACGGATCCCGACGAGTTCAACGAGGGCTACGTCAGCGAGATCCCGGTGACCGCGGGCCCCTTCGGCGACGTCGAGTTCGACGACACCGCCCAGACCATCATCCTCAACAAGGACGAGGACTGGTGGGGCGAGCCGGCCAAGCTGGACCGCATCATCTTCCACGGCTACGAGAACGACGCCTTGGCCCAGGTGTACAACAACGACGAGATCGACGGCTACTACCTGGGAACCGACGTCGCCGGCTACGAGCTGCTCCGCGACAAGGAGGGCTCCCGGATGACCCGGGCGGTCAACAACGGCTACCGGTTCATCCAGTTCAACGGCTCCAGCCCCAAGCTGGAGGACGTCCAGGTCCGGCGCGCCCTCACGCACGCCATCGACCGCGAGGCGCTCGCCCAGGCCACGATGGGACCGATCGACTGGCCGACCGACCCCACGGTGAACCGGCTGCTGCGCTCCAGCCAGACCGGTTTCCAGGACAACAGCGAGGGCCTGGCCGAGTACGACCCGGAGCTGGCCGCGCAGATGCTGGACGAGGCCGGGTGGACCCAGCCCGAGGAAGGCGCCACCCGCGTCAACGAGGACGGCGAGGAGCTGGAACTGCGCTGGGTGATCTCCTCCGGCCTGCAGACGATGCAGGACGAGGCCGAGATCGCGCAGGCGATGCTCAGCGAGATCGGCGTCGCGGTCAACATCGAGTCCGTGCCCAACACCGAGTACTTCACCGGGTACATCATCCCCGGCAACTACGAGGCGGCGGCGTTCGTGCTCACCGGCTCCAACCCGTACGCGAGTGACTCCGGGGAGAACTACGGCGGCCCGTTCGGCGAGACCGAGGACGGCGAGCCCGACTGGGGCAACAACACCGGCAAGGTGTCGACCCAGGAGATCAACGACAAGTTCGACGAGCTCCAGCAGGAGGTCGACCCCGAGCGCTACGCCGAGATCGCCAACGAGATCGACCGGCTGATCTGGGAGAACGCGCAGAACATTCCGTTCTTCCAGCGGCCGGGGCGCTACGTCGTCAACGAGAACATCGCCAACTGGGGCGAGACCGGCCTGGCCTCGATGCGCTACGAGGACATCGGCTGGGTCCAGCAGGGGTCCTGACCGGCTGATCCGCCCGCACCCGCGCCCCCGCCGACCCGGTCGGCGGGGGCGCGGCGCTGTCCGCGGCCTCGGCGACTGGGCCGCCCTGGGTCCCAGGGCCCAGGCCGGGGCCCGATCACACCCCGGCAAAGATGGGACCGCCATTGAACCGGCGGGCCCTGTTCGCCCGGAGCGCCGGATCCGTACCGTCACCTGGTGACGAAGGCGAGGTTCCGTCGGCACGGCGCGGGCGGCGCCGACCGGGCCGCCGGCATGCTCGAGTATGTCGCGGTCGTCCTCCTGACCGCCATGCTGCTGGCCGCCGTCGTCCTCGCCGTCCCCGGAACCGTCACCGGCGCCCTCGAACGCGCCGTCTGCGCGGCGCTCGGCCTCGACGACTGCGACCGCTCCCGCCGGGCCGCCGACGAGCGCTACGAGCCCGAACGCTGCCTGCGGTCCCGCGCCACCGAGGTCGCCGGCGGGGAGGTCGAGGTGATCGTCAGCGTGGGTGAGCAGGTCTCCTTCGTCACCGAGCGGTTCTCCGACGGCCGCACCCAGCTCACCCTCGTTGACAGCTCCCGGCTGGAGGCGTCGCTCGGCCTGGGCGGCGGGGTCAACCTGGGGAAGGCGCTGCGGCTCGGCGCCAGCCTCGACGTCACCGGATCGGTGAGCCTGCCCAACGGCAGCACGTGGATCCTGGGCTCCCCGGAGGAGGCCCAGCGGCTGCGGGAGGACCTGCGCACCCGGCAGAAGATCGACGCCACCCGGCGGATCAGCCCGCTCATCGGCTGGGGCGTCGACAAGATCTGGGGACCCGACATCCCTCCGCCCGACATCACCCGCCAGGGCGTGGAGAGCAGCCTGGGGGCCGAGGCCAGGACCGGGGCCGGACTGGGGAACGAGGACGACGACCGCCCGGGGAAGGGCAGCGGACGCGGCATCGAGGGCTGGGACATCAGCCCGCAGCTGCACGCGCACGGTGCCGTCGGAGTCACCGCGGTGCTCAGCCGGGCCGAGAACCGGCGCGACGGCACCGTCATGACCGTCTACGAGCTGGGTGGTACCGCCCAGGTCGGCGCGCACTGGGTCGTGGACCGGGTGCGGCCGACCGTCGGCCGGTCCGGGACCATGACCGTCGTCCAGGACACCGAGGGACGGGTGGTGTCACTGCTGCTGGCCCAGACCGCGCGCACCCCGGACGGACCGACGGTCACCACGACCCACCTGAAGGTGGACACCGACGAGAAGCGCCGGATGGTGGCGGAGTGGCTGGGGCTGGTCGCCGACGACCAGGTCATCCCGCTGACCTGGGACTCCATGGCCCCCACCGAACTGGCGCCGGACGCCTCGCCCTTCGAGCGGTGGGTCTTCGAGGAGGGGCGCACCACGCGCGCCCGGTACGACTACGACAACGACGTCCGCGACGTGTCGGCCAGCCTCAAGGTGGGGGTGAGCCTCGGTCTCGGCGGAACATGGGGCGGCGAGTCGCTCGACATCGTGGAGGCCGAGTACCTCGGGGCTCCCCGGGACGGCGTCCGGAGCTACACCGAATACGGCAGGTGTGCCTAGCGGGAGGCGGAATGGATCTGGTCCGGGCCGTGGCGGCGGGGCTCGTCGCGTGGTTCGTCCTCAACACGGCCGCCTCGATCGCGGTCGTGGAGTACGCGACGCTGGAGCAGTTGCAGAGCTACGCCGGCGCGGTCGCGTGGTACGGCGCCACCGGCTCCGCGGCAGGTCTCCTGACGGCGGCCGCCGGCTCCCTCGCCCACCGCCGCCCCGAACGCGCCCGGCCGGGTCGGAACGCCGTCGCCGCGCTCACGGCGCCGGTCGCGGGCACCATCGGCAATGCCCTCCTACTGGCCGGCACCCCCGGTGCGCGGTGGCCGGAGTTCGCCACCTGGTCGCTGATCGCCCTCGCCGGCGCGGTCGCCGGCTGGGCGCTCACCCGCCGGCTCCGGCGCCGGGCGGTGTGACCCCTCCGCTCGGGTGCCTGGGGGCGGGCTCCGCGCGCCGTGGCCCGCGTGCTCCCTCGGAGCACAGCACCCGCCGCGGCGGGTGCGCGCACCGGGCCCGCGGTCCGCCGCTACCCCTGCGGCACCCGGCCGGCGCCGACCCAGCGGCTCTCCCAGTAGGAGTTGCCGAGGACCTGGACCACCTGCACCGGATTCCCGGCGTGCACCATCTGGCCGTTGCCGATGTACATGCCCACGTGGGTGGGCGGCGGGCCCGGGATCGTCTGGAAGAAGATGAGGTCGCCGGGCTGCAGGTCCGCCCGGTCCACTGGGGCGAGCGCGGAGTGCTGGGGCCAGGTCGTGCGCGGGATCTGCACCCCCGCCGCCCGCCACGCCGCCTGCGTGAGGGCGGAGCAGTCCCACGAGTTCGGTCCGGTGGCCCCCCAGCCGTACGGTTTGCCCTGCTGGCTGAGCGCGAACTGGATGGCGACGCGCGCGTCGCCCTCGCCGAGGACTTCGCCGTCGTAGTAGCCGGCGAAGTCGTACTCGTAGATGTCCGGTTCCTCGGGCCGGTCGTGCTCGGTCCAGGTCTCGCCTCCGCACTCGGGACCCTCGACCAGGCACACCATCTCGCGCACCCCGTCGTGGAACATGCCGCCCAGCGGGGTCTGCGCCACGCTGGTGATGATCACGGCGGCGAGGGACAGCAGGACGGCGCTCTCGACGAACGAGGCACCGCGGTCATCACCGGGTGGCGTCCGGGGGGTTCCGAACTGGTGCCTGGCCACCGCATGCTCCTTCTGGTACGGGGGACGGCCGCGGCTCAACCGACGGGGACGTCCGCGATCGGCAGGAAGCCGGGGATCTCCACAGTCACGGTGTCGGTGTCCTCAGAGAGTTGGTAGGAGGCCCAGTAGGTGTTCTGGGTGCCGGGGTGAGTGGTCAACTGGAACTTCGACGGTACGTAGTCGGAGCCGGCGCAGAGACAGTCCTGGTCGGCGTCGATGTAGGGGTGGTATCGGATTCCGTGCTCCTCGTCGATGAGCACCAGTCCGCTGCCCAGTGTGGAACCGGGATACAGGTAGGTCCGATTGCCGAAGTCCTGCAGGCGGATCCTGGTGTCCGATTCGTTGTGCAGCGTCCACACCAGTTGGGTGTACTCGCCAGTGGTGGAGCGGTCGAGCGCGTTTACCTCGATTGTCGCTCCGTCCCATGCGGAGGTGCTCGCGACGCTGGTGCCGAGGCCGGTGGAAGTCGATTCTCCAGCCGAAGTCGTTTCGTCGGCGTGGGACGCGGAGACCAGGGTCAGTCCCAACAACAGGGTTGTGAGCGTGGCCGTCGCCGACCGGAGCGCTGATCTGCGCAAATGCATGAGGCCTCTACTTCGCGAACGTGATCGTGACGCGGCGGTTCTTCTCGCGCCCCTCGTCAGTGCGGTTGTCACCAACAGGGTCGGCCGAGCCGTGCCCGGCCACCTCGTAGCCGAGCCCCTCACGGGTTACCAGTTCCCGGAGTCTTTCCTCCACGCTGGCGGCCCGGTCCTCGGATAGGGGTTTATTGATGCGGTCGTTGCCGGTGTTGTCGGTATAACCGTCGATTTCGACCGTGGATGCTGAGGCGTTGTCGATCTCCTCCGCCACCTGGCGAAGTACGTCGTCCGCCTCTGGTGTGAGGTCCGACTCGTTGAGTTCGAAGAGGACGTCGGACGAAAGCAGGATCGTGGTCTCGTCCCCGGAATCCGTGCGGGCAGTACCGCCTTCGATGTCGTCCTGGTACGCCCTGATGTCAAGCACCCGCGGCTCCGCCACTGGCGCGTCGGCGATCGCCGAGTCGGGTGCCTCGGCCTCGGTGACGGGGATGTCCAGGAAGTCAGGCGTGACCGGGGTGGTGACCGACATGCTCTCAATGTCCTCTGGAGGGGAGGGGAAGGCCACCCAGATGTCGATGCTGCCTCCCGGCCCCAGGTTCTCATCACCTCGCCAGGAGGAACAGTGGCAGGTCTCCTCGTCGGTGAGCTTCAGCGGCATGTACCGCTGATTGTTCTGCATGTCGATCAGGGACACGCCGTCGGGCGTGCTGAGCTGGCCGCCGAGCTCGGCCAAGCTGAGGCGGACAGTGGCCGGCTCGTCACCCTCGTTGGTGATCGCCATGCTCAGCACGAGCATGGCGTCGCTGTAGCGCTCGAGGGCGCGAATGTCGAAACGCAGCCCGGACCCCTCCGCGCTCGCGCTGTACTGAGAGGTAGCGATGGGTTCCCCTGACTCTGGGGACGACGCCTGGCTGCTCTCCTCGTCCCCGTTCCCGGTAAGGGATTCAGCGTCGCCGCGAGAGTCGGCGTCAGGCTGTCCAACACAGGAGGAAAGTAACACCGTGCTCACGACGATGGAGCCGAGCACTCGCATCGCGTGGAGAAAAGGAGGGGGGCTCCATCTGTTCACGACGCAACCTTCCACTGGGATACATACAGCCGGCCAGCCTAACGAACCCGGGTGAATGGGTCCATAGCATCTGGAGGATCGTGGCCGACCTGACAAGGGGCGGGAGAATGCCGAAGATTCCTGAAGTGAAGAGGGAAGGATAAAACGGTCTCCGGTGAGAACATGCCGTGGGTGGTCACCTGATTTATGCTGGCGAATTTAGTGAGTCATCCGTTGTTCCCTGCTTCGTCCGAATCTGTTTCGTCGCTTTCCTCGGCTTCCTCGTCATCTTCGGCGTCGTCGCCCGCGTCGACCGGGCTGCCGAGTGGGCGGTAGAGGTACTGTCCCTCCTCCGCCACCAGTCGGATGGTGATCAGTGAACGCGCCTGCGCATAGCTGGTGATGGCCTGGCCGTCGCACTCCACACCCCCGATGCTGAAGTCGGAGCCGAAGGCGTAGGAGCAGTCGGGGAGGACCATCTCGGCGATCGCCGCCGCGTTGCCCACGTATCGGGATGGCGAATCGGTCTCCTCGTCGCCCGAGCAGACGATCTCCGACCAGTGCACGCTTCGGTCCTCTTGGAGCTCCTGCTGGCAGTATGCGCCCCGCACCTCGACGCGGACGATGTTCCCGACCTGGCCGAGGTTGTCGTCGCTGGCCCGGATGTCATCCAGGATCGCACCGTTCGCCCGCGCGTACCGCTCGGCTGCTGTGCGGCCGACCGCCGCGTCGTAGAACGAGGCGATCGGGATGGTGCCCTCGGCCAGCTGCCGCGCGGCGGCGTCCCGCGCCGACCCCACGGCGGCGAGCGCGGCGGCGTCGGCGGCGGTCTGGGCCTGGGTGCGCAGATCGTTGGCGTTGCCCAACCGGGCGAACAGCAGCGCCAGCGCGAACAGGGACAGCGTGAGGCCGACGAGCAGGAACAGGCTGGCCTGTCCCCGCTCGTCAGCGGTCGGTCGCGGCACGGTTCTCATCCGGAAGCACTCACCAGTGAGGGGGCTGTCTCGAGAACGGGCGGGGTCACGGGGCGCTGTCGTCGCCGGATGTCGCGCCGGTGCCCAGGATGTCGTCGACCTGTGCCGTGAGCGCGTCCGCAATGGTCTGGCCGATGTTAGTCGCGAGGACCGCCGCCGCGATCGCGGCGATGAGGACGATCACCGCGGCGTACTCGACGTAGTTCCCCCGGTCGTCCCCTCTGCGCATCACGGCTCTGCGACCGGCGAGGGCGATCCGGGCCTTGGCGTATCCCCAGATCAACGGGTTCTGCATGGGAGGACTCCTGTGAGGAATGAGGGGCGTGTGAGGCGACGGTGTTCAATCTAGAAAAAATCGAGGCCGGGTGCATAGGGCCTTGGGACCCAATTATCGCTCAGTTGAGGCCCAATGTCGGGCGGAGTGTCCAAACGGGTGATGTCCCTGGTCGGAGGTGGGGGCGGTGGGGTCCGGGTGGCCATTCCAGCGCGCGATCGCGGCCGAGCGGGAGGTCACCTTGAGTTTTCGGAATATTCGATTGATATGGTTTTTCACGGTTTTCTCGGAAAGAAACATCTCCTGGGCGATCGCCGAGTTGGACAGCCCCCGCGCCGCGGCGGCCAGTACCTGCGCCTCGCGTTCGGTCAGCCCCAGGTCCTCGGCCGACGCCGGGCCCGGCCGCGGCGGGGGAGCGGCCCGCATGGAGGCGAGGACCGCCGCGGCGGCGACGGGCGACAGCGGGCTTCCGCGGCCGTGCACGACGTCGCGCAGCGCACGGCCCAGTTCCGCCACCGTGAAGTGCCCGTGCACGAGGTAGCCCGTGGCCCCGCGGCGCAGCGCGGTGTGTACGGTCTCGGGGTCCTCGGTGTGGGTCAGCATGACCA
Source organism: Marinitenerispora sediminis (assembly GCF_003336425.1). GTDB lineage: Bacteria > Actinomycetota > Actinomycetes > Streptosporangiales > Streptosporangiaceae > Marinitenerispora > Marinitenerispora sediminis. Next base: position 23,963 of record NZ_QEIO01000002.1, read on the forward strand.
CCTTCGATAGCGCGCTCAGCTCCTCGACCGCACTCACGCCGTCGCGTCCGGGCATCCGGACGTCCAGCAGCACGACGTCCGGGCGCAGCTCCCGCGCGCGGGCGATCGCCTCGTCACCGTCGCCGGCCTCACCTATCACCACGATGTCGTCGGCCGTCTCCAGCAGCGAGATCAGGCCGGCGCGCACGACGATGTTGTCGTCCACCGCGAGCACGGTCAGCGGGGCGGGGCCTGGCGTGGGGGTCACTGTGCGTCCTCTCAGGGCTGGGGGAGGCCTGCGCAAGCGGGACCTGGAGGGTGATGCGGGTGCCCGCCCCCGGAGCGGAGTCGACGGTCAGGGTCCCACCGGCGCAGCGGGCCCGCTCCGCCATCCCGATCAGGCCGTAGTGGCCGGGCGGAGAGATCACCTCGCTGACACCGTCGGCGCCCTCGGTACGCGTCCGGAGGACGAAGCCGGTGCCGTCGTCCGCGATCCGCAGCAGCAGCCGCTCGCCGCCGGGCCCGTCCGGGGCGGGCCCGGCGGGCCCCAGGCTCACGGCGACCGCGTGCGCGGCAGCGTGCCGCCTGATGTTGGTGAGCGCTTCGCGCAGGATCGCGACGGTCTCCAGCCGGGCGGCCACCAGCAGCGGCAGATCGCAGTCGGGGCGGTCGTAGGTCACCCGGATCCCGGTCTCCTCGGACCACTCCCGCAGCACGGTGCCGACGGCCTCCGCCAGCGGGATGGCCGCCGAGTCGTCCCGGAGGTCGGCGATCAGTTCCCGCGCCTCGCGCGCCGCGATCTCGGCGGCCTTCGCCACCTGCGCCGCGGTCGCCGCTGCGCGCTCCGGGTCCTTGCGCAGCCACAGCGGGAGCGCCTGCGCCGCCATGGCGGCGCCGCGCAGGGTCTTGGCGACCGAGTCGTGCATGTCGCGGGCCAGCCGCGCGCGCTCCTCCGCCGCCGCGGCGGCGCGTTCGGCCGCTCTGCGCAACTCCTGTTCGGCGGCGAGCTCCATGAAGATCAGCCGCAGCCGGATCCCCATGAAACCGGCGACCGGGTAGAGCAGCGGGTGGATGACGAACAACTGCAGCCCGATGCCCTCCACCGGCGCCGCCGGCAGGGTGAGGTGCGACACCAGGGCGATGGTGTAGCCGAGCATCTGCAGCCCCGCCACCGCCGCCACTCGCCGCCAGGCGAACAGCACTCCGGCGATGGCGCTGGTCAGCACCGTGGCGACGAAGAAGGCCCCCGAGGGGCCGTCGACGGCCAGGATTCCGGCCGCGATGAAGATGTCCGCGCCCACCAGCCACGGCGCGCGCAGCAGGTACGGCGTCAGCCGCCGCCAGTACCGGCCGAGGATGCCGGACAGCATCGCGTACAGCACCAGGACCAGCACGGCCGACAGCGACGACCGGTCGGCGGGCAGCAGCAGGAGCGCCACCGCGGTGAGCAGGAACCGCAGCTGCATGAGCAGCCGGGCGACCCCCGCGAGGCGGTCCGCGGCCGTGGTGACGTGTGCGCCGCTCATGCCGTCAGCCGAAGATGCCGGACAGGTCGATGTCGGACCCGAAGAAGAGCCCGCCGCCGATGAGCAGCAGCAGCCCCGGCAGCATCGTGGCCGCGGTGACCGCGGTCACCCGGGGGTTGAGCTTCTGCGCGCGTCGGCGCAGGTACTGGGCGTCCGCACGGCGCATGTCCAGGCTGATGGTGTTCAGGGCCTGGCCCAGCGGCGCGCCCAGCTCCTCGGCCTGCTGCAGCGCGGAGACGAACCTGCCGAGCGCCTCGTTGGAGTTGCGGCGGCGCAGTGCCTGGAACGCCTCGCGGCGGCTGGTGCCGAGCTCCATCTGCCGCAGCGCGAGCCGGAACTCGTCGGCCAGCACCCCCGGCATGGAGTCCGCCACCCGCACCAGGGCCTGCCGGAACGCCAGACCGGAGCCGACCGTCACCGCGAGCACGTCGAGGAAGTCCGGCAGCTGCCGCTGGATCTCGTCCTGGCGCTGCTGCGCGGCCAGGTACAGCGAGAGGTCGGTGAGACCCACGAAAGCCAGCACGACCACCGAGAACAGCGCGTTGTCGTTGGCCAGCATCAGCAGCGCGAGGGTGCCGTACAGCAGCACCTCCCCGATCTTGCGCTGCACGTAGCGCGTCACCGTGAGCCCCTTCGGCCGGCCGGCCGCGTCGATGCGGCGCCGGACGGCCGCGCGCTGCGCGTCCCCCAGCCACTCCAGCACCGCCGCGCCGAACGGGCGGCCGATCAGCTCAGTGATGCGGTGCAGGATGAAGAGCCGCTCGCCCTTCTGCCGCGACGGCGCGATCGTCAGGTCCGCCGCGACCTCGCTCTCCCGCGTGGCCAGGTGGAATCCCCAGACCGCGAGCACGACGCAGAGCGCCCCGGCCGACCCCAGCGCCAGGATGAGCGGGAAGGTGAGCGTGATGTTCATGGGCCCTCTCAGACGTCGCCCGACGGAGCGGACTTCAGAAGTCGATCCGCGCCATGCGGCGGATCACGACGAAACCGGTGACGAACAGCGACAGGGCCAGCGCGAGGATCACCAGCCCGAAGGGGCTCTCGACCATGGCCTCCACGGTGCCGGGCATCATCGCGTTGAGCAGGAAGAGCGCGCCGACGCCCATGACGAGCAGCGCCCAGGCGGTCGACGTGGTCTCGTTGAGGATGGTCCTGACCTCGCGCCGGGTCTCCTTCCGGCTCTCCAGCGTGTCGGAGATGGTGCGCAGCGCGGTGACCAGTGCGCCGCCGGACCGGGCCGACACCAGCAGCGTGGAGACGAGCACCCCGATCTCGCGGGACGGCATGCGCTGGCGCAGGTCCTCGATCGCGGCCTCGAACGACTGGCCCAGCCGCATCGACTCCACCACCCGGCGCAGCTCCGCCCCGGCCGGGTCGTCGAGCTCGTCCGCCGCCATGTCGATGGCCGTGGGCAGCGCCAGGCCGGCCGATGTGGCATTGGACAGCACCCGCGCGAGTTCCGGCAGCTGGGCCGTGAACGCCTCCGTGCGGCGTTCCTCCTGCCTGCGCAGGTAGGCGAGGAACAGGAAGGCGACCAGGCCGGCCGACAGCAGCCCGAAGAGCGGGGCGAGGATCTGCCAGACGAACACGATGGCCGCCACGATGGCGCCCAGTAGCAGCAGCAGGAACGTGGACACCCGCACCCGCACCCCCGACCGGGCCAGCCGGCGGTACACCGCCCGGCCGAACTCGGTGCGGCGCAGCGCGACGTCCAGCCGCGCCAGCGGGCTGTTGGCCCGCCGCTCGACCTCGGCGAGCACGCTGCGCGACGCGAGCAGCCGCCGCTGCGCGACACCGTCCACGAAGACGACGATGCCCCACACCGCGAAGGCCAGCATCACGGCGGACAGCAGCAGGATCACGACCGGGTAGGTCACAGCGGGCCTCCGGCGGGGGAGTGGAAGGTGTCGACCGCCTGCGGGGCCGACTCCGGAGCGGCGACGCCGAACGACGCCGGAACCGACTCGCCCGCGTTGTAGATCCGCGCGGCGACGTGCCGCGGCAGCGGGAACCGCAGGAAGTCCCCGGTGACCGCGCGGCCGAGGTCCACGCGGTGCGTCTCGAAGCGCAGCAGCGGCTGCAACCGGAACTCCTCCCGCCGGGCCGAGGCGACCACCGCCACCTCCGACACCCGGCGGCTGCCGTCGGCGTAGCGCGCCAGGTGCACGATGACGTCGATGGCCGCGTTGATCTGGTCGCGGATCGCCTCGAAGGGGATCTTGACCTCGCTCATGGAGGCGAGGGTGAGCAGCCGGTGCACCGCGTCGTCGGCCGAGTTGGCGTGCACCGTGGCCAGGGAGCCGTCATGGCCGGTGTTCATCGCCTGCAGCATGTCGAGGGTCTCGGCTCCGCGGACCTCCCCGACGATGATGCGGTCCGGGCGCATGCGCAGCGAGTTGCGCACCAGGTCGCGGATGGAGATGTGCCCGGCCCCCTCGATGTTGGGGGGCCGCGACTCCAGCCGGATGACGTGCTCCTGCTGGAGCTGCAGCTCGGCCGAGTCCTCGATGGTGACGATGCGCTCCGCCGCCGGCACGAAGGCCGAGAGCGCGTTGAGGAACGTCGTCTTCCCGGTGCCGGTGCCGCCCGAGACGATGACGTTGAACCGGGCCCGCACCAGGGCGGCCAGCAGGACGCCGGTGGCCTCGTCGAGGCTGCCGTTGCCGACCAGCTGCTCGATCGTGAACGGTTTGGGGAACCGCCGGATCGTGATGACCGGCCCCGAGAGGGAGAGCGGGGGGATGATGACGTTCACCCGCTCGCCGGTGGGCAGCCGGGCGTCGACCATGGGGCTGGACTCGTCCACCCGGCGGTTCACCTGCGAGACGATGCGGTCGATCGTCTGGTACAGCTGCTCCTCGCTGGCGAAGGCGGTGTCGATACGCTCCACCCGGCCGCGCCGCTCGATGTAGACGTTGTCCGGTCCGTTCACCATGATCTCGGTGATGCTCTCGTCGGCGAGCAGCGGCTCCAGCACGCCCAGGCCCAGTGCCTCGTCCACCACCCGGCGCACCATGTTGCCGCGCTCGCGGTCGGACAGCACGGGCCCCTCGCGCGAGATGAGGTGCCCGACGACCTTCTCCAGCCGGATGCGGCGCTGCTCCAGGCTGAGCATCGCGAGGTCGTCGAGGTTGATCTCGGTGAGCAGCCGCTGCCGCCAGTGGGCGACGCCGCCGCGCTCCGCCTGCTGCCCGGCGAGGCGGTCCTCGTCGAGCCGGTCCTTCAGTCCCATGGGTGCCTGCCTGCGAGAGAGGGGAGTCGGCGGCCGTGCGGCCGTCCGGCGTCAGGGCATGTCGGCACGCCGCACCACCGTGACGTCGAGGTCGGCGATCCGGAAGACGATGGGGAGCTCAATGCGCACCTCCGTGTAGTAGCCGGCGTCGTCCCGGGGACCCGCGGTGACCACGGCGCCGTCCAGCCAGGACGGCAGCGCCTGCTGTGCCGTGCTCACCGCGGCGGCGGGGCCCGCGCCCCCGGCGCCCGCCGCGCGCGCCCCGGCGCGCGCGGCGTTCTCGGCCTGCTCGACGGCCACGAAGGAAACGAAGACCTCGACCGCGAGGGCGGTCACGAGCAGGAACAGCGGGAAGTAGGCGGCGAACTCCAGTAGCTGCGAGCCGCCGTCGCCGCGGGGCCGGCCCCGGGCGCGCACAGGTGGCACAGCGACCCTCATCGCGTCACCTCTCCGGAATGATCAGCGCCTCGCTGCTGATGTCCCACGGGCTGTCCACACCCGGGATCACCGCGGGCGTGGCGATGGTGACCCGCACGAACGACCGCCCCTCGCGCTGCACGACCGCGACGTCCAGGGTGTCCTCGCCGTCCCAGGGCGCCCGGACCCGCTTGACCGCCTCCTCGCGGATGGCGGCGGGGTCGTCGGGGGTGATGGCCGCCTGCCGCGCCCCCTCGTTGGCGGCGTGGCCGGCGTACATCCCGGTGAGGCCGACCAGCAGGACCTGCCACGCGATGAGCAGGGCGAGTCCGAGGAACGGCAGCACCGCCGCGAACTCCACGATGAGCGAGCCGGAGTCGCTCCGGGCGTGGCGGGACGGGCGGCCCCGGGCCGGCGTGGCGACGGTGGCGGGGTTCTCCCCGGCGCCGGCGAGCGCGGCGTCGGTGGCGGCGTCGTCGGGTGCGGGGACGGTGAGCATCCCCAGCTCGCCGGCGAGCCGGCCGAACGCCTTGAGGAGGGACTCGTCGGTCAGCCGGTCGGGGGCGCCGGTGTTGGACGCCTCCTCCAGCGCCCGGTAGGCGGCGGGGACGGGGGTGCGCAGCATGCTGCCGCCGAGCAGCTTGCGCGCGAAGTCCGGCTGGATCTCGTTGCGCCGGCTGTGCCGCATGAGCAGCGTCGTGACGTTCTCGGAAGCGCGGATCTGCAGGCGGTTCCACATGGCGATCAGCCGCTGCGCGCCGCGCAGCGCCGGGAGGTCGGGGTTGACCAGCACGACGGCGGTGTCGGACAGCTCCACGGCCATCGCGGTGGCCTCGGTCATGGCCGAGCCGCAGTCGACGATCACGAGGTCGAACCGGGAGCGCAGCGCGCCGAGGATCTGCCGGGAGGCCCGGGCCGTGACGTCCTCGCCGCGCTCGCCCTCGACCGGGGCCAGCAGGATGTGCAGGCCGTCCGGGTGGACGTACAGGGTGTCGGCCAGCATGGCCGCGCTGATGTCGTCGGCGGCCTCGACCAGGTCGACGATGCTGCGCCGGTGCTTGAGGTCGAAGTAGCCCGGGATGTCGCCGGTCTGCAGGTCGAGGTCGACGAGGCACACCACCCGGCCGGCCCGGGCGGCGATCCGCGCGAGGTGGATCGCGGTCGTGGTGGTGCCGACCCCGCCCTTGGCACCGGTGAAGGTGATGATGGAGCCGCGCCGGCCGGTCACCGGGACGTCGAGCGACGCGGCCTCCAGGTGCCGGCGCAGCGTGCGGGACCACTCCGCGGCGGTGGTGACCCGCGCGCTGAGCTGCTCGATGGTGGCGTCGGCCTGCAGCAGCCCGCGGGCCCCGGCCTCCATCGCGTTGGTGAAGGTGTCGGGTTCGACCTCGTTGACGATGAGGATGACCGCGAGCTGGGGGTGGTTGCGTGAGATGTCGCGGACGAGGTCGAGCACCGGCAGCGGCCCGAGGTCCTCGTGGATGAGCACGACGTCCAGGCCGGGCAGCTTGCCCACGGTGTCGCTCACCTCGCGCGAGGTGCGGTGCACGCTCACGACCTCGGCGTCGCTGAGCTCCTCGAAGCGGGCGGTCAGGGCCTGCTCCAGCGCCGCGGTGGGTGCGGCGATCATCACCTGGTAGGTCATCGGGCGCCCTCGCTGCCGCCCCGCTCCAGCAGCTCGGCCTGGTCGGCGGAGCAGAACTGGAGGTCGCCCGGGTCGCCGGAGCCCTCGGGGCTCACCAGCGCGAGCCGGAGCTTGTCGGCGAAGCCCTCCGCGTAGGTGAGGCGCAGCGTCTCCTCCGGGTCCAGCCGGAAGGTGACCGGCACGACGGAGTTGGTGCCGCCGGTCTGCGCGTCGATCTCGGAGCCGATCTCGCCCACCTCCAGCACCTCGACGTCGGTGAGCACCCGGACGGCGCACGCGCTCTGCTGGTCGTTGGGCTGGTAGGCGGCGTAGATGTCGACCCGCGACTGGCGGTCGACCTTGCCGGCGACGCCGGTCTCGGCGTTGATCATGATCGCGATCTCCCGCTCGCCCTCGTCCAGCTCCGGCGCGTCCACGACCATGCTCTTCTGCAGCAGGGTGCCGGAGTCCAGGAAGGTCGCGGAGACCGGTTGCCGGCCCAGCCGGCCGAGCGCCTCGTCGAGGTCGGCGCCGGTGAGGAAGACGTTGTCGTCGAAGAACCGCGCCGGGACCGCGAACTCCTCCACCTGGTCCTCGGAGATCGGCTGGTACGGCGGCACGTCCTCGGTGAGGCGCAGCGCGACGCGGTAGGTGCCCATCTCGTTCTGCAGCGTGTTGGCGTAGGACACGATGGTGAACAGGACCGCGATGGCGCCGATCCCGGCGACGATCATCAGCAGCACGCCGCGTCGCTGACGGGGGTTCATGACGTTCCGTTTCTACTCGGGCGGGAGCGAGGGGGCGGCCGGGTCAGCGGGCCGTGGGACGGAAGGCGGGCGGCCCGAGGCCGGGGGCGGCGTTCGGGCCGGTCGAGGGGTCCGCCGCGGGCGGAGCGGCCGGTTCGACGCGGGCGCGCTCCGGCAGAGGCGCGGCGGGAGCGGGCAGCTCGCCCGCCCGCGCGTAGGAGGGCGGCCGCCCGACCGGAGGGCGGTTGGCGGCCCCGCAGAACGGGCAGCGCGGGGCGGCGACGGGTTCGCGGCACCAGGCGCAGGTGGTCGGCCGGATGCTGCGCACCGGATGCGACAGCGCCTCCTGGTGGGCGCTGAAGGCCACGAACTCGACGTAGCGCGACGACCCCCAGTACCGCGCGCCCAGCGGTTGCGGCGGCAGCGGCCGGGTGCTGACGGCCCGCACCAGGGGAAGGAAGCGGGAGTCGAACGCCGCGGCCTCGGGGTCGCCCGCCGCGGAGACGAGCATCTGCACCGGGTCGACCGGGTGGAAGGGCGGCGCGGGGGTCGGTCTTCCACCGCGCACCCGCGCGACGTGCCGGGTCGGCGCGCAGAATGCCAGGAACGCAGACTTGGGGGAATAGGACGCGATGTGCTGCCCGACCGAAATGGGGAGTGTCGACAGGTTGCTGACGCCTTTCAGCCAGGCGCCGGCCAGGACGTGCCGGGGGAGTTCGTCGGCGAGCGCCGCGACCAGCCCGGCGGGAAGGTAGGGAGCGAGATAGGCGAGCTGGTCTGCGAGCAGCGAGAACGCCAGCGGGGAGAGGTCCACTGCAATGCCGGCGACGTGGTCGGTGCGCAGGGCCCCGCGCGCGAACTGAATGGCGCGTTCCGGATGGTCCGCACGCCATTTCGGATAGAGCGCCACCACTTTTCGGTCTTGAGCCGTATGATGTGCGGCGAAGTCCAGGAAGTCCGCGCACCGGGTGGCGAGATCATCGCCCGCCAGGGGGAAGCGCTGTGCCTGGGCGGCACCGAGGTGGCCGGTGCTCGGGATGTCCGCGAGCAGCGCGACGACACTGGGTGACCTCGGACGGTCGGTGGACACGGTGCATGCTCCCTGGGGGTGCGGCGCGGGGCGCCGACTCTGACGGGGGCCGGCGCGGCCCTATGGGGACGTATCGTAACGAGGCGCCCTGCGATCCCTCTACCGGGGACGATTCACTTGTCGCCACTCAACGCTCTGATACACGGTGCGTTATTGCGGGTGGAAAAAGCAAGACGTCCACAGGCCAAAATGCACCTGAATGTCATGTGATGGCCGGATTGAGGCGGGGTTCACTTCGACGTCGTGCCTGATACGCCCTCCTTTTCGCCGCGAAATGCGGCGGCGTCCCGATCGCGGACCGGAACGCCCCGCGCGGCCGCGCGACGCGGGCGCGCCGCCAGCGCCCGCCAGGGGCCGGCGAGGCCGCGCCCGGCACACGCGCTCCGGGCCGGACGCGACGCCGGTCAGGCCTCGCCGGCCGCGCGGGCGTTCTCCGCCTCGTCCAGCGTCGCCGACCAGCTGGCGAGCAGCTTCAGCCCGTCCTGTGACGCCGACCCCTGCTCGGCCGTGTAGACGAAGAGCGACAGTCCGGTGTCGGCGGCGAGCTCCATCGCCTCGAACGCCAGGTCCAGGTCCCCGACGACCGGATGGCGCAGGCGTTTGACGCCGGTGGTGTGGGCGTGCACGTTATGGGCGGCCCACAGGCCGCGGAAGGCCTCGCTGCGCGTCGACAGCTCCCCGACGAGATCGGACAGCTCCCGGTCGTAGGGATCCCGTCCCGCCTCCGAGCGCAGCAGCGCCACGGTGTCGTGTGCCGCCTTGTCCCAGTCCCGGTAGAACCTCGTCGCGCGCTGGTCGAGGAAGATGAAGCGGGCGTAGTTGGCCGGCCGGGGCAGGGCGATATCCATGTCGGAGTACAGGGCGCGCCCCAGCCGGTTGGTGGCGAGGACGTCCAGCCGCCGGTTCTGCACCACCGCGGGAGCGCCTGTCATGGCCTCCAGGACGCGCAGGACGCCCGGCCGGACCTCCTCCCGCCGCCGCGCCGTCCGGCGGCGCGTGCGGGCCCTGGGGCTGGCGGCGCGCGCGAGGTCGAACAGGTGCGCGGACTCCACCTCGTTCAGCTGCAGCGCGCGGGCGAGCGCCTCCAGCACGCTCTCGGAGACCCCGCTCGCGTTGCCCCGCTCCAGGCGCGTGTAGTAGTCGACGCTGACCCCCGCGAGCAGCGCGACCTCCTCCCGGCGCAGTCCGGGAACGCGTCGGTTGCGGCCGTAGGACGGCAGGCCCGCCTGCTGGGGCGTGATCCTCGCCCGCCGCGTGACCAGGAACTCGCGGATCTCGTTTCGGCTGTCCACGTCCCCAGGCTATGTTCACGCCGCGCCGCGGAGGGAGGTCCTGCCGCTACCCCTCGGCGGGGGTTCCGCGGCGGGAGCCCCCGCCGGGCGGGCGCGGCCACCGGACAGGACGTCGGCACCCGGACACGGGTCGCTGTCCGGGCCGCGGCCCGGGACCCCACGAAGTACGGACGCGGGCCGCAGAGGATGCGTCGGCGCTCCGCACGGATCCGCAGGTCGCGGCGGTGCCGGCCGGTGCGCCGGCCAGGGGAGCGAGAGCGGTCGCCCGGATAGGTGATCATCACCCCCGCCGACGCGTTAGGCTCCCGTATCCCGCGATTCAGCGTGGCGGGCCCGTCGGCTCCGTGCGGCAACGGAGGGACGACGGGACCGAGACGAAGGCCACGCTTCCCCAACGAGACGGTCGCGGGGTGGGGCATCGGTGCCGACCCACCGCATGCCGAGCCGACCTGCCGCGGGCGGAGGACAACGACGTGCCCCGCGAGCGGGAGCGGAGCCCCTTCCCTACTCAGCAAGAGACGAGATGCCATGTCGGATGTCGAGTCGAGCCCCGAACTTAATGGTGAGAACGCGGCCGCCGAGATCACCTACGACGAGCAGTTCTACCCGGCACGTCCCAAGCGGCTCCCGACCGCGCGGCGCGTCGCGCGCGCGAACGGCACCGGGCCGCGCACGGGGGAGCCGGTGGGGTCGAACCCGGACTACGTCGAATGGCTCAAGGACCGGTCGATGCTCGCCGACGCGAACGTGATCGCCAGGCAGCTCTCCGGGAAGAGCACCATGTGGCAGAACCCCTTCGCGCATCCGAACCCCCGCGGCGCCATCGACCAGGCCGCCGTGTGGTTCACGTCCTACCCCCTCTCGCTCATGACCGCCCCGGGCCGCTCCTACCTCGCGACCCTCGGCGACCCGGAACTCTGGAAGGCGTTCGCCGACATCGGCATCAACGCGGTCCACACCGGCCCCGTCAAGGAGGCGGGCGGACTCGACGGCTGGTCCGCCACGCCGAGCGTCGACGGGCACTTCGACCGGGTCGGCATGGAGATCGACCCGCTGTTCGGCACCGAGGAGGAGTTCCGCCGCCTGTGCGCCACCGCCAAGTGGTACGGAGGCGTGATCATCGACGACCTCATCCCCGGCCACACCGGCAAGGGCGCCGACTTCCGCCTCGCGGAGATGGCCGTCGGCGACTACCCCGGCATCTACCACATGATCGAGATCGCCGAGCAGGACTGGGACCTCCTCCCCGAGGTGCCGCCCGGGCGCACGTCGGTCAACCTCGACCCCGACACCGAGCAGGCGCTGGAGAAGGCCGGCTACATCATCGGGCGGCTGCAGCGCGTCATCTTCTACGAGCCCGGGGTCAAGGAGACCAACTGGAGCGCGACCAGCGCCGTGCTCGGCCCGGACGGCGTGACGCGCCGCTGGGTCTACCTGCACTACTTCAAGGCCGGCCAGCCGACGGTCAACTGGATCGACCCGTCGTTCGCGGGCATGCGCCTCGTCATCGGGGACGCCTGCCACTCGCTGGCCGACCTGGGCTCCGGCGCGCTGCGCCTGGACGCCAACGGCTTCCTCGGCGTCGAGAAGTCCGCCGAGGGCCTGCCCGCGTGGTCGGAGGGGCACCCGCTGTCGGAGGCGGCCAACCAGTTCATCGCGAGCATCGTCCGCAAGATGGGCGGCTTCACCTTCCAGGAGCTGAACCTGTCCCTGGAGGACATCCGGATGACGTCGGAGGTCGGCGCCGACCTCTCCTACGACTTCGTGAACCGGCCCGCATACCACCACGCGCTGGTCACCGGCGACACGGAGTTCCTCCGCCTCACCGTGCGATTGGCGCACGAGGTCGGGGTCGACCCCGTCTCCCTCGTGCACGCCCTGCAGAACCACGACGAGCTCACCCACGAACTCGTCCACTTCTCCGGGATGCACGCCAACGACACGTTCACCTACCACGGCGCGGACGTGACCGGCCACGACCTCGCCGCCCGCATCCAGCGGGAGCTCACCGAGGGGCTCACCGGGGAGCGCGCTCCCTACAACCTGCCGTTCACCGCCAACGGCGTCGCCTGCACCACCGTCTCGGTCGTGGCCGCGGCGCTGGGGCTGCGGGACCTGTCCGACCTGTCGGAGGACGAGGTCGAGGCGATCGTCCGGGCGCACCTGCTGCTGGCCATGTTCAACGCCCTCCAGCCGGGGGTCTTCGCCATCTCCGGCTGGGACCTGTGCGGGACGCTGACCCTCGACCCCGCGGAGGTGGCGGCGCTCATCGAGGAGGGCGACACCCGGTGGATCCACCGCGGCGCCCACGACCTGATGGGGGTGAACCCGGCGGCCACCCGCTCCGAGAACGGCATGCCGCGGGCGGTCAGCCTCTACGGGACGCTCCCGGAGCAGCTCGCCGATCCGCGCTCATTCGCGTCCCGGCTGAAGGCCGTCATCGAGGTCCGCACCCGCGGCGGCATCGCGACCGCCCGGCAGATCGACGTGCCGGACGTGCCGCACGAGGCCATGCTCGTCATGGTCCACGAGCTCCCCTCGGAGGACCTGCAGGTGACGGTGCTGAACTTCTCAGCCGAGCCGGTCACCGGCGTCGTGCGCTCCGAGCACCTGCGCCCCGGGGCCGACGTCAGCTCGATGTTCACCGGGGACTCCGTCGGCACCGTCGACGCCCAGCACGGGTTCACCCTCGCCCTCGAACCCTTCGAGGGCACGTCGCTGATCATCACCGACCCCGCGCCCGGCGGCGGGGCCGCCAAGTAGCCGGCCGCCGGCGGGGGCCCGCTCCCGCCGGCACGGACCCGTCCGCGGAGCCGGAACGCGGAGGGCGCCCCGGGTCTCCCCCGAGGCGCCCTGCCGGTCGGCACCGCCGCGTGGTCAGCCCTTCCGGGCGTCGACCAGGTCCGGCTCCCGCCAGTTCGGCTCGGCGAAGTACTTCCGGGTCTCGGCGATGATCACGCCGGAGAGCACGAGGAGGCCGATGAGGTTGGGCACCGCCATGAGCCCGTTGGCGGCGTCGCTGAACGCCCACACGAGGTTCAGCTCCGTGGTCGCCCCGATGTAGACCACGATGACGAACACGATGCGGAACGGGATGACCGCGGCACGGCCGACGAGGAAGTCCAGGCAGCGCTCGCCGTAGTAGGACCAGCCCACCAGGGTGGTGAAGGCGAAGAACATCAGGCTGATCGCGACGATGTAGCCGCCCACCGGGGCAAGCGCCGGGGAGATGCTGCCGAAAGCCTCGCTCATCGCCCAGTTGGTCATCAGCGCGCCGTCGCCGGCCTGGGCCTCGGTGCGCCAGGCGCCGGTGATGATGATGACCAGGCCCGTCATCGTGACCACGATGATCGTGTCGATGAAGGTCTGGGTCATGGAGACCATGGCCTGGCGGACGGGCTGGGCCGTCTTGGCCGCCGCCGCGGCGATGCCGCCGGTGCCCAGACCGGACTCGTTGGAGAACATCCCGCGTGCCATGCCCTGCTGCATAGCGATGATGAACACCGACCCGGCGAACCCGCCGACCGCGGCGGTCCCGCTGAAGGCGTCGGTGAACACCAGGAGGAGGGCCCCCGGGATGTCCGTGACGTAGACGGCGAGGACGAGCAGGGAGGCGAGCACGTAAAGGATGATCATGACCGGCACGACGCCGGACGCGAACCGGCCGATGCTCTTGATCCCGCCCAGGATCACCGCGGCGACGAGGGCGACCATGACGATCCCCGAGATCCAGGTCGGCACGCCGAACGTGTTGTCGAGCTGGCCGGCGACGGCGTTGGCCTGCGTCATGTTGCCGATGCCGAACGAGGCGACCGCGCCGAAGAGCGCGAAGAGGAAGCCGAGCACCAGGCCGATCTTGGCGCCGGCGCCGGTGCTGCCGAACTTCTCGGCGAAGCCGTGGCGCAGGTAGAACATCGGGCCGCCGCTCATCTCGCCCTTGGAGTCGGGGCGGCGGTACTTCACGCCGAGCAGGGCCTCGCTGTACTTGGTGGCCATGCCCAGGACGCCGGTGACCCACATCCAGAACAGGGCGCCCGGGCCGCCGACGCCGATGGCCAGGGCGGCACCGGCGATGTTGCCGACCCCGACCGTGGCGGCCAGCGCCGTACTGAGGGCCTGGTAGTGGGAGATGTCCCCTTCGGCCTTCGCCCCGTCCTTGTCCGATTCGGTGCGGCGGATCAGGGCGAGCCACAGAGCGTGGCCGAGCACGCGGAACTGGAGTCCGCGGAGCCTGATGGTGAGGTAGACCCCCACGACCAGGAGGAGCGGGATGAGGAAGAACGGTCCCCAGATGAAGGCGACGACGGCGTCCAGTACAGCTTGGAAGGAATCGGTCATGTGCTGAGAGCTCCCTGTCCGCTGCTCACTCGCGGAAGCGGACATGGTGGGTCGGTGGCCGGCGCGTCCGCAACGGACGGCCAGTCGCACACGAACGGCCCGTGTGCACGCACAGCGTTCCATAAGAGCGTTACGCCGAAATCACATTCAATCGTCACCATGGGCACTTAAAGAACAGATCGGTAGAGAAGTAGCGCTATCGGTCGGCTGTTCTCCCGTGCCCGCCCATAGCGGCGCGAGTGGCGGCCGCGGACCGAGGTCGTGGACGCGCCGGCGCCTGCGCGGGCCCTCGCCGCATGGAGCGAAGCCGCAGCCCGGGGCCGGCCCACCGGGCAGCGGGAGCGGCGGGGGCGGACCGCGCGCCGTGCGCGGCACGGACCTGAAGATCCGCGGGGAACGCCCGCCGTACCGGGGAATTCGGCCGCGGTGCGCCGTGCTCCCCCGGATCCGGGCGCGGCGGCGCGGCCGGTGGATACCCACTCCGCCCTCCGCACGGGCGGCCCTCGCGCGCAAAGCGCTATTCCGATAAAGGCGGCGGCGCCATTCACGTTCCGGGAGGTATCCCGGCGTTCCGCCGAGCCGCCGCATCCCCGAGTCGTCGCCGCCTGGCGTCCGCGGACGGTTCCGCGCCGCGGTCAGCGCACCACCTCGACGTTCGCCATCATCCCGCGGTCCTCGTGGTTGAGGATGTGGCAGTGCACCGGGAACACGCCGACGAAGTCCCGGAACCGGGTGCGGATCACAACCTCGCCGCGCACGGGGAGCTGGACGGTGTCCTGGCGGCCGCGCGCGTCGTAGGGGCGTCCGTTGACGCTGATCACCTGGAACGGGTTGATGTGGATATGGAAGGCGTGCTCTTCGTCGGAGTCGTTGCGGACCGTCCACTCCTCCGTCGTGCCGAGCCGGACCCGGATGTCGACGCGCTCGGGGTCGAACTCCCGCCCGTTGACGAAGAACCGGTTCTTCCGCTTGTCCTGGGAGAAGGTGACGGTGCGGCGGCGGTCCACCGGTGCCGCGCGCAGATCGTCGAAGGGGGCGAGCAGCGTCGGAAGCCGCGCGGGCGGCAGTGCGGCACCCTCGGAGACCACGGTCGCCAGGACGGCCTGCGGGTAGCGGTCGCCGGCGGGGCCGGTGGTGTAGGCGAGGGTGCGCAGTCCGGTGCGGCCGGGCGGTCCGCCCTGGACGAGCACGTCGTAGCGGCTGGCGGGAGGCATCAGCAGCCGGTCGCGCTGCCACACGCGGTGCAGTGGGTTGCCGTCCTGGGCGATGACGTGGAAGCGGGTGCCGGGGAGTTCGACCTGGTAGGTGATGTTGGCGCTCATGTTGGCCAGCCGCCACAGCTGGGTCTCGCCGGGCCGGATGCGCAGAGTGGGGTTGACGAGTCCGTTGACGGTCCGGGTGGTGGGGGCGTTGCTGTCGATGTTGTCGGTGGGGATCGCCCCGTCGCGGACCTGGAAGTCCTTGAGCGCGACGAGGCGCTCGGGGAGCCCGCGCAGCGGGGGCGGCAGGTAGCGGTCCAGGCCCTCGACCACGATGGCGCCGGCGAGCCCGGCGAACACCTGCCCCTCGGCCTGCGGGTGGGCATGGGAGTGGTACCAGTACGTTCCCGGGGGCTGGCCCTCGGGGAACCGGTAGGAGTACCGCCACTTCTCGCCTGGCAGGATGCGGACGGCCATGTTGTCGGCGTGTCCCTCCGGGGAGACGTGCAGGCCGTGCGTGTGCAGGTTCGTCGCGCTGGACGCCTGGTTGACGAGGGTGATGTCGAGCCGGTCGCCTGGACGGACGCGCAGCGTGGGCGGCATGAAGCGGCCGTCGTAGACGAGCGCCGCGACCTTGCGCGCCCCCAAGCGCACCCGTTCCTCTTGGACGGTCAACCGGACGTCGAGGCGGCCGTCCTCGCTTACGAGTTCCGGAGGCTGCACGAGTTCCGGACCGCGGGCGGCGGGTGCACCCTCAGCCGCGGGGCGCGCCGGCCCGATGAGCACGCAGCTCAGCAGCAGGGCGGTAACGGTGGCGGTCCATCTCAGCGGAACTGCTGGCGCGGCGGTCATCGCGGTCTCCTGTGCCGGCGGACGGTCCGGCTGCTGCGGGGCCGGTCGGTGTGCACGCCCCCGCTACCGACGACGCCGGCCGGCTATCCACGGTCGGCGTACGCATGCGGTATCGAAGTGGTCATCACTCGCCCGCGCACGGCGGGTCGGCGCTCCTCGTCCGGCCCGGCACGGGCCGCCCCAGTCCGCGCCGGCGCGACCCCCAAGACGCCGCGTGCGGGCCGCGGCGGTGGCATGCGCCGGTGGAACCGCGCACGGCGGCGGTGGGACAGCGGACGCGGGCCGGAGCGCGGGGCGAGGGAGCGCCGGACCCCGACGGGTCCGGCCGCGGTGGGGGACGGCTAGCCAGCGCCCGGCACGCCGTCCCACGGCCGACCCAGGAACCGGGCTCTCCTCCGCGCGCCCGTCGCCTGCCCGCAGGGACCGGGCCGCACGACGTTGGCAGCGGCGGCAGCGCGCCGCGCCCGGACCCGGCCATCGGTACGCGCTCCCGCGTCCGCGGCGGCTCCTCCGCCGGTCTGAGGTAGTGCGGCCGCGGCCCGCCGGAGGCGGGGTGCGCGGTCGTCCGCCACCGTGGGCGCGCCGTGCCTTCGACGGGCGACCGGATGCGGTCCCGGGCCCGTCCGGGCCCCCGCCGCCAGCCCACCGGGGCACCGGTGCCGGTGGCGGGGCGGGCCGGCCGTCCGGGGCACGGGGCGTGCGGACCCCGTCGGGGACCAGCACGGAGCCCCACGCCGTGACCTTGGTCCCCGCGTGGGCGGGGCCGCGGCGGGCAGAGGGACATGACCGCGACGGCGGGGTGGTCCCGCGCCGGCCCGCCGCCTTCCCGCCGTCGCCCGGCACGTATCTGGAAGCCAGGTGAGCACCCATGACCGTCCGCATCGACTCCGGTCCCGTGCACGCACTGCTGACCGACGGCAGCATCGTCCGCATCCGGCCGGCCGCCGTCGGGGACGCGGCGGCGGTGCACCGCCTGCACCAGGCGCTGTCCGCGGAGAACCGGCGGCTGCGCTTCTTCGTCCCCGGGCCGCGGGTGCCCGGCCACGTGGCCGAACGGCTCTGCCGCCCTCCTGACCCCGCGCACGCGGCACTGGTCGCCCTCCTCGCGGGCGAGATCGTCGGGATCGCCGGATACGAGCGGGACAACGGGGCGGCGACCGCCGAGATCTCGCTGGCGGTCGCCGAGCACGTGCACGGCCGAGGCGTGGGCACGCTGCTCCTGGAGCACCTGGCCTCGCTCGCCCGGCGCGGTGGAGTGGCGGCCCTGACCGCGGAGGTCCTCCTCGACAACCACGCCATGCTGCGGGTGTTCGCCGACGCCGGCCTGCCGCTGCGGCGGCACCTGGACATGGGCGTGGTCGAGGTCGAACTCCCGCTCACCATGGACGACCGGTACCTGTCGGCGGTGGAGGAGCGGGAGAGCCGTGCGGGACTCGCCAGCATGCACCGCCTGCTGCGGCCCTCGTCGCTGGCCGTCGTCGGCGGCACCCGCCGTGCGGTGTCGGTCGGCAACGCCGTGGTCCGCAACATCCTCGAAGGCGGCTACACTGGCCGCGTCCACCTGGTGCACCCGGGGGAGGCCGACGTCGCCGGCATCGCGGCGCACCCGTCCGCGGCCGATCTCCCCGAACCTCCCGACCTCGTGGTGGTCGCCGTCCCGGCGGAGGCCGTCCCGGACGTGGCGCGCGCCTGCGGCGAACGCGGGGCCGGGGCGCTGGCCGTCCTCTCCGCCGGTCTGGCAGCCTCCGCGCGGCGCGAGCTGCTGGAGATCTGCCGCGCGTACGAGATGCGGCTCCTCGGGCCGAACTGCTTCGGCCTCGCCAACCTGGACCCGGACGTGCGGCTGCACGCGACGTTCGCGGCACGCCGGCCCCGGCCGGGGCACGCCTGCGTCATCACGCAGTCAGGAGGGGTCGGCATCACCCTCATGGAGCACCTGTCCCGGCTCGGGATCGGCGTCTCGACCTTCGCCTCCGTCGGCGACCGGCTCGACGTGAGCAGCAACGACCTGCTGGCCTGGGCGGAGGCCGACGCCGGCACCCGCATGGCCGTGGTGCACGTGGAATCGTTCGGGAATCCGCGCAAGTTCTCCCGGATCGCCCGCCGCATCAGCCGGAAGCTGCCGGTCCTGGCCATGCTCTCCGGGCGCTCCGCCGCGGGGCGCCGCGCGGCCCGGACCCACACGGGCGGGGCCGCCGTGGCGGAGCTGACCGGCGCCGCGCTGTTCCGGCAGGCCGGCGTCTCACCCGTGCGGAGTGTGACCGAGATGGTGGAGACGGCCGCGGTGCTCGCCCACCAGCCGCTGCCGGCCGGCCCCCGGGTGGCTGTGGTGACCAACACGGCCGGCACCGGCGTCCTGGTCGCCGACGCCTGCGAGGCCGAGGAGCTGGAGGTCCCGACCCTCGGTACCGACCTGCGGCGCAAGCTGGCCGGCGACCTGCCTCCGGGCGGATCGTGCGCCAACCCGGTCGACACCACCCCGCAGGTCCGGACCGAGCAGCTGCGGTGCTGCGTGCGCGCCCTCGCGGAGTCGCCGGAGGTGGACGCGATCATCCTGGTCCTCGTCCCGACCGCGCTCGCCGACCTGGCACCGACCCTGTGCGCCGATACCGGCGGCAAGCCGATCCTCGCGGTGGCGCCCGAACAGCCCGAGGCGGTCACCGTGCTGCCCGGCGGTGACCGCGGGGTCCCCACCTTCAGCGCCCCGGAGGAGGCCGCCGCGGCGCTCGGCCAGGCGTGGGCCCGGACCCGCTGGCTGGCCCGCCCGGCCGGAACGGTCCCCGTGTTCCCCGACGCCGCCGTCGGCCGCGCCCGGGAGGAGGTGCGGGAGTTCCTCCGGACCCGGCCGGTCGGCGGGTGGCTACCGCTGGACGCGGCGCTTCGGGTGGCGGAGTGCTACGGGATCCGCACCGCCCCGTGGCGGCGCGCGCGTTCGGCGGAGGAGGCGGTGGCGGCCCTGGACGTCCTGGGGGGACGGGTCGCGGTGAAGGGGGACGTCGCCGGTCTGGCCCACCGGAGGGCGGCGGGTGCGCTGCGCCTGGACCTGGACCGGCCGGAGGAGGTGCGGGCGGCCTATCGCGCGTGCGCCGAGCGCTTCCCGACCGTGGTCGTCCAGGCCATGGCGGCACGCGAGTTCGACACGCGCCTCGGCATCATCCACCAGCCGGTCTTCGGGCCGCTCGTGCTGTTCGGGCTGGGCGGCAGCTACGCCGACGCCCTCGACACGCGCTCAGCCCGGCTGACCCCGCTCACCGACGTCGACGCCGCGGAGCTCGTCCGCGAGGTCCGGGCGGTCGCCGCTCTCGGCGCGGAGGGCGGTGACAGGCGGATGGACGTGCCGGCCGTCCAAGAGGTCGCCGCCCGGCTGTCCCAGCTCGCCGGCGACCTGCCCGAGGTCGCCGAGATGGACCTCAACCCGGTCTCCGTGGGCGAGCACGGCGCGCTCGCCCTGGACGCGCGGGTGCGGGTGAGCCAGCGCCCGGACGAGGACCCCTATCTCCGGGCGCTCCCGCCGTTCTAGCGCGGCCCGGTGAAGAGTACGTCCGGCACCGGGCGCCGGGCGTCGGCTTCCCGACTCCGGCCGCCTACGCCAGCACGCGGGACGGGCTGGCGGCAGGAACGCGTCTGGTGCCGTCCACCTCCACGCTGCTCCCGGCCGCCCGCGCGGTGGTCGCCGCGACCGCCGCGCGGGCGGGGACGCGGCCGGCACGGCCCCGCCGTCCGCGCCGGGGCCGGGTCACGACGTTCTGGCCCGCTGCGTGACGACGATGCAGGCGAGCACGATGACGGCGGTCAGGGGGACGGCGGGGCTGAGCTGCTCCCCGAGCAGGAGCACCGCCCACACGAGCGTCAGCAGCGGCTGGGCGAGCTGGAGCTGGCTCGCCCGCGCCACACCGATCAGCGCCATGCCCTGGTACCACACGACGAACCCCCCGAACTGCGAGATGCCGGCGATGTAGGCCATTCCGACGAGGGCCTTCGCCGTGAGGTCGACCGGCTCCTGGGTCAGCGCCCATGCGGACACGACGAGGTTGACTGGCGCCGCGAGCACGACGCCCCAGGCGATGACGCGCCAGCCCGGCATGTGCGCCGAGAGCCGTCCGCCTTCGGCGTAGCCGGCCGCGCAGACGATGAGGGCGCCGAAGAGGTAGAGGTCGGCGACCGTCGGCTGTCCGCGGTTCTGCGCGAGGGAGAACACGATGACGGTGGCCGCGCCGGTCCCGGCGGCGGCCCAGAACACCTTCGAGGGACGGCGCCGGGTGAGCAGGGCGGAGATCGTCGCCGTGGCCATCGGCAGTGCACCGATGACGACCGCCGAATGCGCCGTGGTCGAGGTCTGCAGGGCGAGTGTCGTGAGCAGGGGGAACCCGATCGCGCACCCGCCCGCGACAACGGCCAGGGCCGGCCAGTCGGCGCGGGCCGGGAGCGGTGCCCGCGTCACGAGGAGCGCCGCGAGGGCGATGGCGGCGGCGAGGACGCCGCGGACCCCGGTGGCGCTCCACGGGCCGAACCCGTCGAGCGCCCACACGGTACCCGGGAAGCTGAAGGAGAACCCCACGACGCCGAGCGCGGCGAGGACGGTGCCGTTCGACAGTGGCGATACTCGCCTGCGGACGATAGCGCTACGATCCACATCCATGACCGACGGTAGCAGTTCGCGGAAACTGGCCAGCGTCCTGGCGCGGGAGATCGAGGCGCTACCCGCCGGGAGCCGCATCGCGACGCACCGGGAGCTCGTGCGCCGCTTCGGCGTCAGCGCTACCACCGTCTCGCAGGCGCTGGCCCTCCTCACGCAGCGCGGGCTCATCACCTCCCGCCCCGGCGCCGGGACCTACCGCACCGAGGCGCGGCCCCTGCGGCGCGCCGGAGACACCTCGTGGCAGGAGGCGGCCCTCGAACTCACCAACCGCATCGGCTCGGCGGCCGGCGGCGCGCGCGGCTTCAAACCGCCCGCGCTCCTGGGAACGCTCTCGACATCGGGACCGGACGTCGTGGACCTCAACGGCGGCTACCTCCACCCCGAACTTCAGCCGCTCAGCGCGCTGGGCACCGCGCTGTCCCGCGCCGCCCGCCGCTCGGAGGCATGGGACCGCCCGCCCGTCGGCGGGGTCCCCGAACTGCGCGACTGGTTCGCCTCCGACATCGGCGGCGGCCTGGGCCGGCACGACGTCCTCGTCTGCGGTGGCGGCCAGAGCGCCCTGGCGACCGCGCTGCGCGCCCTCGGCCAGCCGGGCGACCCGGTCGTCATCGAGTCGCCGACCTACCCGGGGACGATCGCGGCCGCCCATGCCGCGGGCCTGCGGACGATTCCGGTCCCGCTCGACGGCGAAGGCCTCCGCCCCGACTACCTCGACGAGGCACTGGCGCGAACCCGGGCGCGCGTCGTCATCGTCCAGCCGCTGTTCCAGAACCCCACCGGAACGAGTCTCCCGGTGGGCCGGCAGCACGAGGTCCGCGGTATCGCCCGCGGCCACGGGGCCTTCGTCATCGAGGACGACTTCGCCCGCCACATGGCGCATGCCGACGCCGGGCCGGTCCCGCCGCCCATGATCGCCGACGACCCCGACGGCACCGTCGTCCACATCCGGTCGCTGACCAAGGCGACGTCGCCGAACCTGCGCGTCGCCGCCCTCGCGGCCCGCGGCCCGGTCACCGCGAGGTTGCGCGCCGCCCACGTCATCGACACGATGTTCGTGCCCGCGCCCCTGCAGTACACGGCGCTCGAGGTGGTGACCGCGTCCGGGTGGAAGCGCGCCCTCGCCACGCTGGGTTCGGCCCTGGAGCACCGGCGCAGGGTCGCCGTCGACGCCGTTTCGGCGACGTTCGGCCCGCACGTCCTCGCGGTCCGCCCACGCGGCGGCTACCACCTCTGGGTGTCGCTGCCGGGCCACCTGGACGGCGGGCAACTCGCCGCCACCGCACCGGCGAACGGGGTCGCCCTCACCCCCGGCGACAACTTCTACCCCACCGACAGCAGCGCCCCGCACGTACGGCTCAGCTACGTGGCGGCGCCATCGGCCGCGGACGTCGACGACGCCATCCGCCGCCTGGCACCGCTCCTCACCGAACCGTGAGCCCGCCGCTTCCGCCCGACACCGGAGACCGCCCGCGCCGCCCGCGCCGCCCGCGGCCGCGGCCTCGGCCCCGCGACGCGCCTCCCTAGCGGTCCAGCCGTCCGGCCAGGGCGCGTGCGAAACGCAGCGCGCCGCCCTCGGCGAAAGGCAGGCTGAGCGACGGCTCGCACAGTTCCATCTCGAGTACCACCGGTGTGCCGTCATCGGCGCGGACGAGATCGACGCGCCCGTAGAGCAGCGGGCGGTCGAGGCCCAGGTGCGAGGCCGCGGCGTCGAACACGGCCTGGGCCACGGCGCGCTCGCCCTCGTCGGCGTCCCGCGCCTTGCGCACGTCCTGCGTCGGTGCGCTCACCGTGCCGTCCGGGAGGAGCAGCGCGCTCTTGCGGATGGCGTGGCTGTAGACACCGTCGAAATAGATCATGTCGGTCTCGCCGTCGCGGTCGATCGACTCCAGATAGGGCTGCAGGATGACGCGGTCGCCCCTTCCCAGCAGCCGGGCGATGTGCCCGGCCGCCTCGGCGTCCCGGTGCCGGCCGTAGCGCTGGACGTCCTTCGAGTAGGCGCCGACCGTCGGTTTCACCACGATCTCCGCGGCCTGGGGATGGGCGGTGCGGAACTCCCGCACGGCCGTCAGCGGGTCGGTACCGGGTCCGACGATCCGGCTCGGGACGACCGGCACGCCGTACGCGGCGAGGTCGGCCAGGTAGAGCTTGTCGAGACTCCAGCGCACCACCGGCATGGGATTGAACAGCTGCGTCGAGGCGGCGACGCGCTCGCCCCAGGCGAGGAATTCCGGCAGCCGCTCCACGTAGGTCCAGGGAGAGCGCAGCAGAACGGTGCCGAAACGCCCCCAGTCGACGCTCGGGTCGTCCCAGTCGCACACCTCGGCTGTGAGGCCGACCGCTCGGCATGCGTCGAGCAGGAGCGGCATGTCGTAGTCGATCGGAAGGCTGTCCGCGTCGGTGACCAAGGCGAGGGCGCCCATAGAGCACGTCCAATACTGGAGTGGGGAGCAGGCTGCGGCCGAGTCGGGTGTCGGGTACCGGCTACGGGTTCCTCCCGCCGTACGGGAGCGGCGGCTCACGGACTCGCCGCGGTGTCGCGTGTCCGCGGTCCGGTGTGCCGTAGTCATAAGGACGTTCCGTGCCGCCGGCGGCACCGGAGTGGCTCACCACGGCAGGACCTCGCCCATGTGCACGTAGCTGCCGCTGGGGCCGTCGTCGCCGAGCAGGGCCATGCGGACGCTGGTCCGGGCGCCGTCGGAGGCGTCCTGCGCGCCCGCACCGTCGTTGAGGTCGGTCCTGGTGTAGCCGGGGTGGACGGCGTTCACCTTGATCGGGGTGCCGCGCAGTTCGTACGCCAGGTGCACGGTCCAGGAGTTCACCGCGCTCTTGGAGGCGCTGTAGGCCGGGAGCGACTTGAACATGGGGTCGTAGGTGTAGGAGTCCGGGTCGCTGTGCATGGTCAGCGAGGCGAGCAGGCTGGAGACGTTGACGATGCGGCCCGCCGCGGACCTGCGGAGCAGCGGCAGGAAGGCCGTGGTCACCGCGACGACGCCGAACAGGTTGGTCTCGAACGTCTCCCGCCAGCGCCGCAGCGGCTGCTCCGACGGATGCCTGCCGTACTCCTCCGTCCGGATCCCGGCGTTGTTCACGAGGATGTCGAGGCGGCCGTACCTGCTCGCGACGTCCGCGGTCGCGGCGGAGACGCTGTCCGGGTCCGTGACGTCGAGCACCCCGGCTTCGACGTCGAGACCGCCGCTCCGCAGCGCCGTCGCCGCCGCGGCGGCCGCCGCGCGGTCGCGGCCGGTCAGCAGGACGCGGACTCCGCTCTCGGCGAGCTGGCGGGCGATCTCGAACCCGATGCCGCGGTTGGCGCCGGTGACGAGGGCGATGCTGGCGGGGGGTCCGGACACATCAGACTCGCTCTCTACGAAGACGGGGAGCGGCCGCGGGGGCCGCTCTCCTACCAACCCACGGACAGGAACTTCGCCACCGGGGGGCCGAACCGGCCGGTGTCCACCAGGAAGGCGTCGTGGCCCTCCTGCGATTCCAGCGCCAGGAACTGGACGTCGGCACCGCTGGCGCTCAGGCCCTCGGCGATCTCCCGCTGCTGGTGCAGCGGGAACAGGATGTCGCTCCGCACGCCGATCACCAGCGCCTTCTCCAGGCGCAGCCGGGAGAGTGCCTCGCCGGCGGTGCTCCCGCACGACTCGCCGAGATCGAAGCGGTCCATGCTCCGGCTGAGGTAGAGGTAGCTGTTGGGATCGAAGCGGCGGACGAAGCGCTGGGCGTGGAACTCCAGATAGCCCTCCACCGCGAATTCGGGCCCGAACGGCTCCGCGGCCCCCGGACGCCCCGGATCCAGGCGCGCCCGGCCGAAGCGGTGTTCCCATTCCTGGGCCGAGCGGTACGTCG
Source organism: Marinitenerispora sediminis (assembly GCF_003336425.1). Taxonomy (GTDB): domain Bacteria; phylum Actinomycetota; class Actinomycetes; order Streptosporangiales; family Streptosporangiaceae; genus Marinitenerispora; species Marinitenerispora sediminis. Next base: position 48,749 of record NZ_QEIO01000002.1, read on the forward strand.
TCATGCCCAGTTTGCGGGCCGTGAGCATTCCGCGTTCCGGATAGCGCTCCTCGTCGTAGCGGCCCTGGTTCCAGTTCGGATCGGAGCGGACCGCCTCGCGCTGCAAGGAGCGGATGGCGATCGAGAACGGCAGTGAGTTGGCCGCTCCGGAGATGTTGATGTGGCTGCGTGCCAGACCGGGGTGCCGGGCGAGCAGGGCCAGCGCGCTCATCCCGCCCATGGAGGCGCCGATCACGCTGGCCAGGCGTTCGACACCCAGCGCGCGCACGGTGCGGGCCGCCGCGTCGGCGATGTCCTCGATCGACAGCTCCGGGAAATCCAGCCGGTACGGCTGGCCCGTGTCCGGATCTGGCGAAGCCGGCCCGGTCGAGCCCTTGCAGCTGCCGAGCGAGTTCACGCAGATCACGTGCCAGCGGTCCGTGTCGATCGGCTTGCCCGGTCCGAGCATGGGCTCCCACCAGCCGGGCGCGGGGTCGTCCGGGTGCGAGGCCGCGTGCGCGTCCGGTGAGAGGCCGGTGAGGAGGAGAACGGCGTTGTCGCGTGCCGCGTTCAGCCGCCCGAAGGTCTCATAGGCGATGCGGGCGCCGTACAGCGCGCCGCCGCGCTTCATCGGAAAGCCGGCCGGCAGGTCGGCGAAGCACGTTGCTGGCGGGATGAATTCCCTCATTCACCTGCTCCCGGTGTCGCGTGCGTAGGCGGGGGCGCGGATCGGCTGGACTCAGGTGCCATGGGGGCCGGCGTCGAGCGAGTCCAGCCACTCGTCGTCCGACCCGTCGTTCACGTCCTCGAGCAGGAACGTGGACAGGTAGCGCTCACCGGTGTCCGGCAGCATCGCGAGCAGCACCGCGCCCTCCGGCGCGCTCTCTGCGACGCGCAGCGCCGTCGCCAGGGTCGCGCCGGCCGAAATACCGGTGAATATGCCCTCCTCGGCGGCCAGCCGGCGGGCGGTGTCCCGCCCCACCACTTCGTTGACGGTCACGAGTTCGTCGATGACGCTCCGGTCGAGCACCCCGGGCACGAAGTCGGGCGCCCACCCCTGGATCCGGTGCACGTTCCACTCCTTGCCGGACAGCACGGCGGCGGTCTCCGGTTCGGCGACGACGATGCGCACCTCGGGCCGGGCCAGCTTCAGCATCTGCCCGACCCCGGTCAGGGTGCCGCTGGTGCCGAAGCCGGTGACGAAGTAGTCCAGCCGCTTTCCGGCGAAGTCGCCGAGGATCTCCGCTGCCGTGGTCTCGCGGTGGTAGGCGGGGTTCGCGGGATTGTCGAACTGGTTGGCCCGGAACCAGCCGTGTTTGGCCGCCAGTTCGTCCGCGATGCGGTTCCCGCCGCTGCTGCCCTCGGCGCCGGGGAAGAGGATGACCTTGCCGCCGTAGGCGCGGATGAGCTTGCGCCGCTCCACCGAGTAGGTATCGGACATCACCGCCACGAACTTGTAGCCGCGCGCCGCCGCCACCATCGCCAACGCGATGCCGACGTTGCCCGATGTGCACTCCGCGATCGTGTCACCGGGCTTCAGCAGCCCCTTCGCCTCGGCGTCGAGGACGACGGAGAGCGCGAGCCGGTCCTTCACCGAGCCGCCGGGGTTGAACGACTCCGCCTTCACATAGACGGTGACGTGCTCGGGTGCGAGCCGGTGCAGTCTGACGATGGGCGTGCGGCCGATCGTGTCCAGGATGCTGTCGTGGATGGGCATGAGGACCGTCCTTCGCTGGAGAATGCGGCAGAGGGGGTCGGCCGGCGGGTCCGCTCGGTACCGTCCGGCCGGAGGCGGATGCGGCGGAGAGGCGTACGGCTGGAACCGGAAGCCGGGCCTTCGCTGCCGAGCGCCCGGGGGCGCCTGGGAGTGGCACGGGGCTATCCGGCGCGCGCCGGCTCGAACACGGGGGCGACCATGTCGAGAATGGCGGAGACCGCCTTCCGGCTGCTCCCGTCGTCTGCCGGTGCGTTGAACTCCGCCAGTTCGACGCCGAGGAGGCGCTCCGGGGGGACCGATTCGAACAGGGCGCGGATCTGGGCCTCGGACATGCCGTCCGGGACCTGGTAGTCGGCCGGTACCGACGAACCCGGATCGAGGACGTCCCAGTCGACATGGATCCACACGGGCGACCCGTTGACGGCGTCCGCGACGTTCTCCGGAGTCGCCTCCGCCGGAGGGATGACCCGGACGCCGGCCTTCCGCAGCAGTTCGTGTTCGGCGCCGTCGATGTCGCGTGCCCCCACGAGGACGGCCTGCTCGGGCCGCAGGCCGGCACCGTGGCCGCTGTCCCAGAGCCCGCACGCGGCCGCGAGCACCATGCCGCCGAGATAACCGGTCTCCGTCGTGTCCGGCGTGTTGAAGTCGCCGTGCGCGTCGACGTAGAGCACCACGGCGTCCGGATGCTCGCGGGCCACGACCGGCAGTGAGGCGAGACTGGCCGAACAGGTGTTGGCGATCATCGCCGTGCGGTTGCCGCCCTGGACGCTCGCCGCGACGGCCCGCCCCAGTTGCACGAGTGTCTCCCTCGCCTGGGGGAGGCTGACGCTCCAATCGTCGTCGGCGGGTGGTGCCGCCTTTCCGACGTATCGGCCGGTCAGGCCGTAGCGGTGTTCCAGGGCCCGTGCGGTCTGCGCCGCGCCCTCGATCATCCGTGCCGCCCGGTCGGCTACCCGGCCCTGGGAAACAATGAGATCGATCATCGGCTGGAGTTCCCTCCTCGTTTCGCGAGCGGTACCGCCGGCCGCCCCGCCTCGCCGCGTGCGGACGGGCGGCGCCGAGCGGGTCGGCCTAGGGTTTCCGAAACCTGAAAGGACACCGGTCCGTCCTCTCGACGTTGTCCTCCACCAGGCCGTACTGCTGCCACTCGGGTGCGCCGGTGCCGTAGGTGCCCAGTTGGAGGGCGTGCGGGCTGCCGTCGTAGCGCTCGATCCGCCTGCGGATGTTCGAGCGGACGTTGCGGCCGCTCGGCGTGTCGCCGGCGAAGACGTCGAACCGCTCGCGGGGGTTGATGACCAGGACGAAGTGCGTGCCGAGATTGCGGCTGCGCCGAACGCGGTGCGCCGGGCTGCTCATGTTGCAGAAGAGCGGCATGCCGTTGAAGGACATGGACCAGGAGTCGGAGCCGGGGTCCCTGCCGACGCCCTCCGGCCAGGGCTCGGGGTCCATCTCGTGCAGTTCCTGAAGGACCCTCCAGCCGAAGGCGTGGTACTCCTCGACGGAGCGCGCCGCCACGGCGTCCAGGGAGAACGCCGCGGCCAGCGGGTAGGCGGTGTCCAGCCTGCCGTCCCACTCCCTGGACAGCTCGACGTACTCTTCGAGGCCGCCCGCCAGGTGCTCGATGCCGCTTCTTTCGCCGTTCTCCACGAAGATCAGCTTCAGGAGCCGCTTCCGGAACGCGTTCCTGGAGAAGACGCACGGAAAACCGGGGTCGGTGAGCCGGGCCTCTATGTCGTTGAAAGCGTCGCGGTGCCATCCCGTTCCGTCGTCGCCGATGTGTGTCTGGGAAATCAGTTTCGGTTTCTTGGTCATCCAGTTCAACTGGGGCGTCCATTCCTCGCCGGAGGGCTGCCCGTCGTTTCGCGCACCGCAATTCCGACTCCTCTTCTTCGGGTTCGAAGAGATGGGCCGGCGGGGCGGCAGAGGTGCCGGATCGTGTTATCGAGGACTGTCGTGCCGCGTGGCGAAGACTGCTGGGGAGTATGGCGGGACTGGTCCCGTGCGGGCATTGTCGATCCCGGTAGGGCGCATATAGAGTGCCCGTTCCTCCGCGTGCGCGTGCTGCGACCACGCGGCGTACCCCGTGCGCGGAGCGGGCTGCGGCGACCTGTGGATCCGGACCGGACTCCGGTGCGTGTGCGCGCCGGATTCCGCGGGAACTCCGCGGTACGGCGGCGGATCGTGCGTGGCGGAGCGGTCGGCTCCGGCCCCCGGTTCTGTGCTCGGTGGTCTTTCCGCCGCGGCGATGGGCCGGGCTGGAAGAGTTCGGAAATGCGGTCGGTGGAGATGCGGACTGACAGGTGTGGTGCGGCGACTATCAGAGGTGGAGATGGGTGGGTATAGGGAGGTACGAGTTATTCGACCACGGGCCAGAATACGCCGAGATGTCCCGTGTGTGGCTTCTCACCTCTGGCCGCATCCGGTCAATGGGGGCGGCCGTGCAGGTCCGGAGTGCTTTCGAAGATCCATTCCGCCGACCGTCCGGGTCTTTCCGGTCACCGACGCGGAGCCGGTGCCATGCGGGGTTTCTCGTTTCTGCCGTGAATTGGTGAAGTGGCGGAAATCCGGAACCCGCTCGGTCCCGGCGGGGCCCTCCCGGCCCGGGACGGCGCGCGAGGGCCGGGACGCGCGGGACAGCGTCGGAGCCCGCCCGCCCTGCGCTACGGGGCCCGGGAGCGTCGTCGGAGACCGGTCCCGGAGGAACCCGCGACGATCGGGAGCCGGCCACCCGGCCCGCTCTCGCGGAGGATCGCCCCAGCAGAGGCCCCCTGGGCCCGGTCGCGGCTCCGGTCCGGCGCTCACGGTGTGCCGGAAGCCGGGAGAATGGCGGCATGCGTAGCGAACTATTCGATCAGGTACGAGAGTCCGATCAGCCGGGAATGAGCCTCCAGAACCATCAGATGCTCCGGGTGAGCTTCGACGGGGAGTTCTTCGCCCGGCAGGGCGCCATGGTCGCCTACCAGGGCGAGGTGGACTTCGCCTACCAGGGGGCCGGCGGAATCGGCAAGCTGTTCAAGAAGGCGTTCACCGGCGAGGGCCTGCCGCTGATGAAGGTCTCCGGGCGCGGCGAGGTCTTCCTGGCGCGCGACGCCTGGGACGTGCACATCATCGATCTCGACGGCGACTCCGTCACGGTCAGCGGGGAGAACGTGCTGGCGTTCGAGTCCGGGGTGAGCTGGGACATCAAGCGTGTCGAAGGCGCGGGGGTCGCCTCCGGAGGGCTGTTCAACACGGTGTTCACCGGGCACGGGCGGATCGCGATCGCCTGCCACGGCATGCCCGTGCTGCTCAACGTCGACCAGCCCACCTACGTCGACACCGACGCCGCGGTCGCCTGGTCCTCCACCCTGCACACCGGTGTGCGGCGCACGGTCAAGGCCGGGGCGCTCATCGGCCGCGGCAGCGGCGAGGCCGTGCAGCTGGTGTTCCAAGGCCAGGGGTTCGTCCTGGTGCAGGCGTCCGAAGGCCCGCCGGTCCCCGCCCAGGCGGCCGGCTGACCCCGGGGGCCGGCCCTCCACCGCCGCCCGCCGGCGGCCGCATCGCGGCCCCGCCCTCCGACCGCGCGATGCCGGCGGCCGGCACCTCCGCGGTCGGCGCGGGGCCAGCGCCCGGGAGTCACCCGATGATTTCGCAGACCCCCGCCCGCGTTCAGACGAGTTCGGCGAGGAGGGGGATCTGGTCGGGGTCGGCGAGAGCCGAGCCGACCGCCACCATCCGCGCTCCCGCGTCGAGGTACTCCCGCGCGTTGCGGGCGTCCATACCGCCGGTGGCCACGATCCGCACCTCGGGGAAGGGGCCGTGCAGAGCGCGGAACCACGCCGTGCCGAGCGATGTCGCGGGGAACGCCTTCACCCAGTGGCCGCCCGCTCGCAGCACGCCCTGGACGTCGCTCGGGGTCGCAACACCGGGGAGGTGGGGCATCCCCTCCGCCTCCGAGGCGGCCATGACCTCCGCGTCGAAACCCGGCGCGACCGTGAAGGCGGCCCCGGCCTCGGCCACGGCACGGACCTGGCCGGGGGAGATCACCGTGCCCGCGCCGACGGGACGGCCGCGTTCGGCCCCGGCCCGCACGGTCGCGCGCAGCGCCTCCAGTCCGCGGGCGTCGCGGGCGGGCACCTCGATCGCGGTGATGCCCATGTCCCAGGCGCGCTCGGCCAGCTCGACCGTGGTCTCCACGGGCATGCCCCGCAGGATCGCCAGCACGCGGTGCCCCGCGAACAGGCCGTCCAGGCCCTCGTCACTCATGTCCCTCTCCTCTCACCGCGGCCACAGCCGCCGAAGCGTGGTCGGTCCACCGGTCGTCGGGGACCTCCAAGAGTTCCTCCACCTCCCGCGCCGGGGGCGGATCAGCGAGGTCTCCCACCACCCGCAGGACGCGTCCGGCGCACAGGTGCCCCAGCCGCAGGCGCCTCCGGCCGTCGAGGCCGCGCAGACGCCCCGCCAGGTACCCGGCGGCGAACGCGTCCCCGGCTCCCACCGGCTCGACCACCTCCACCGACGGCGCCGGCACGTACTCCTCGCCGCCGCCGTGGAACTCGGTGGCGCCGTGTTCGGCGTCCTTGACCACGAGGCGGTCCACATCGGGCAGGAGCGACCGCACGTCGCGGGCGGTGGCGGTGCCCCACAGCTCCTCGGCCTCGTCCCTGCCGACGAAGACGATGTCGGCGAGCCGGGCCAGCTCCAGGAGGCGGGGTGCCGCCTCCCTCCGTCTCCAGAGCCGGGGCCGGTGGTTGACGTCGAAGCTCACCGTCAGGCTGGGGTCGGCCAGCAGGCTCTCGGTGAGCGCGTCGCAGCCGGGGGAGAGCGCGGGGGTGACACCCGACAGGTGCACGATGCCGGCCGCCCGGACGTGGGGGTGCCCGGCCAGTTCGGGGCCGAGGGCCGAGGCCGCCGACCCCGCGCGGTAGTAGTGGACCGCGCTCCCCGTGGGCGAGGGGTCCTTGGCGAACAGGGCCGTGGGCCGGTCGGGGTCGATCCGCACACCGGATACGTCCACCCCCCGTTCCCGCAGGCTCCGCACGACCACCCGCCCGAAGGGGTCGTCGCCCACACTGCTGAGCCAGGCGGCCCGGTGCCCGAGTGCCGCCAGGGCGCACGCCACGTTGGACTCGGCACCCGCGATGCCCATGGACAGCAGCGGGGCCCGGTCCAGGGGGACCGGCTCGGTCGCGGTGAGCAGCAGCATGGTCTCACCGACACAGGTGACCTGCGGTGTCACGGGTGTCCTCCGAAGGGCTGGGCCGCCGGGGCGGAGACGTCCACGGGGATCGAGAAGAGGGCGCCGTCGCAGGGCCCGGCGTGGCCGAGGCCGATCGCGGCGGAGGCGACGAACAGCCGGGGCTCCGGGGTGTCGACGACGCACACGCTCGTGGGCTGGGCGGCGGGCAGCCGCACCACGCGCTCCAGGGCCCCGCCGGGGTCGTAGCGGTGCACCCTCCCGGCCCCCCAGACGGCGACCCACAGGTGCCCCTCCGCGTCGACCTGCATCCCGTCGGGGCTGCCCTCCCCGACCCGGGCGAAGACGGTTCGCGCGCCGGGTTCTCCGCCGGGGGACACCTCGTAGGCGTCGATCCGGCCCTCGGCGCTGTCGGCGAGGTACATGCGGGCGCCGTCCGCGGTGAAGGCGGGGCCGTTGGGAACGGTGTAGCCCTCGATGACCCGGGTGACCGTGCCGTCGGGGTCGGTGCGGTAGACGGAGCCGGCTCCGGGGGTGCCGTCGTAGGCCATCGACCCCGCCCAGAACCTCCCCCGCGGATCACAGCAGCCGTCGTTCATCCTCATCGGGGCGGCCGCGCCGGCCTCGGGCCGGGCCAGCCACCGCGGGGAGCTGTCCCCGCCGAGCAGCGCCACTCCCGTGCCCGCCGCCGCGACGTACTCCCCCGGCCGCCCCAGGACGGGGGCGACCGCGCCCAGGGGGACGTGGAGGGTGGCGAGCACCTCGGCCGGGCCCGGGACGAGGGGGTCGAGTCCGAGGAGCCTGCCGGTGAGGATGTCCACCATGAGCAGGTCCCGGCCCTGCCAGCGCAGGCCCTCCCCCAGTTCGAAGCGGTCCGTGCTCCACGGTTCGCACAGCATGCGCGTCACTCCTTCTTCCTCACCACTCCGCGAAGGATCCGTCCTGGTGGCTCCACACCGGTGCCCTCCAGCGGTGGCCCTTCCGGTCCGCCCTGCGCACGGCGTCCTCGTCCACGCTCACGCCCAGCCCCGGGGCCTCGGGGCGGCGGATGTGCCCGTCGGGGAAGGCGAAGACACCGGGGTCCAGGACGTAGTCGAGAAGTTCGGCGTCCCGGTTGTAGTGGATGCCGATGCTCTGCTCCTGGATGAGGAAGTTGGGCGTGGCGAAGGCGATCTGGAGGCTGGCGGCCAGGGCCAGCGGGCCGAGCGGGCAGTGCGGGGCGAGGAGGGCGTCGTAGGTCTCGGCGAGGGAGGCGATCCTGCGCACCTCGGAGATCCCGCCCGCGTGGGAGAGGTCGGGCTGGGCGACCGCCACGCCCGCCTGGAGCGCGGGGAGGAAGTCGGTCCGGCTGAACAGGCGCTCCCCGGTGGCGATGGGCACCGGGCTGCACCGCACGACCTCTTCGAGCAGGTGCCCGTACTCGGGCAGCACGGGCTCCTCCACGAACATGGGGCGCAGAGGCTCCAGCAGGGGCAGGACCCGGCGAGCGGTGGCCGCGTTGAAGCGGCCGTGGAAGTCCACGGCCACGTCCCGGTCCGGCCCCAGCACCTCGCGCACCCTCGCCAGCCGCTCCACGACGCCGTCGATCTCGCGGACAGTGGCCGAACGCCCCATCACCCCGGACGCGTTCATCTTCACGGCGGTCAGCCCGGACTCCACGCGGGCGGCGACCGCGTCCGCCAGTTCGGCCGGGTCGTCGCCGCCGACCCAGCCGTACACGCGCACCCGGTCGCGGACGGGGCCGCCGAGGAGCTGGTGCACGGGGACGCCCAGACGCTTGCCCGCGATGTCCCACAGCGCCTGGTCGAGCCCGGCGACGGCGCTGGACAGCACCGGCCCTCCCCGGTAGAAGGAGGCCTTGGTGAGGCGCTGCCAGTGGTGCTCGATCGGAGTGGGGTCCTGGCCCAGCAGGAGTTCGGACAGTTCCGCGACCGCGGCCCGCACGGTCTCCGCCCGCCCCTCCACCACGGGCTCGCCCCAGCCGACGACTCCGTCGTCGGTCTCCACCCGGCACATCAGCCACCGGGGCGGGACCAGGAAGGTCTCGATGCGGGTGATTCTCACTGCGGTCTCTCCAGATCGTCTTCGGGCGCGTCGTCCTCGGTGATGCGGAGCAGGTCCGCCCTGGCCTGGTCCAGCAGGGAGCGCATGGCGGACTCGGCGGCGAGGGCGTCGCCCGCGGCGACCGCCTCCGTGACGGCGCCGTGGCTGGGCACCGGATCGCCGTGGGCGCCTCCGTGGACCAGGCGGTCGCGCTCGGAGAGCCCCGCGGCGAAGAAGACGTCCGTGCGGACGAACAGCTCGTTGTGCGTGGCCGCCAGCAGCGCGCGGTGCCAGCGCAGGTCAGCCCGCGCGGCCGCCTCTGCCGGGCCCTCGGCGGAGTCGGCGATGTCCGCGAGCGCCGCGCGCAGTTCGGCGACGTCGGCGTCGGTACGCCGCTGGGCCGCGAGGAGGGCGGCGGCGGGTTCCAGGGCGTCGCGGAGCTCGGCCAGGTCCCGGAAGAAGACGTCGCCCGCTCCGGCGGCGATCTGCCACCGGACCACGTCCGGGTCGAGCAGGTTCCAGTCGCCGCGCGGACGCACGAACGTCCCCTTCTTCTGCCGGGAGCCCACCAGCCCCTTGGCCGCCAGGACCTTGATCGCCTCGCGGATCGCGGTGAGGCTCAGACCGAGCTCCGCGCTGAGCGCGGCCAGGTCGATCGTCTGCCCCTCGCCGATGGCACCGGAGAGCACGCGCTCCGCCAGCAACCGCACCGTCTGGCCGTGCACGCCGCGCCCCGAGTAGGCCGCCATCACTTCCTCCGTTCCAGGCGTCCCGTCACGACGACGCCTTGTAGATACTCCACCCTCCGTCCACCGGCAGGCTCGCACCGGTGACATAGGAGGCCTCCGCGGAGGCGAGGAAGGAGATGACGGAGGCGACCTCCTCCGGGTCGCCGAAGCGGCCCGCGGCGGTCTGGGCGACGCTGGTGCGGCGGTCCTCCTCGTCCACCCCCTCCCAGGCGGCGGTGAGGATGGGGCCGGGCAGTACGCAGTTGACGCGCACCCGCGGCCCGTACTCGACGGCGAGCTGGCGGGTCAGGGCGGTGAGCCCGCCCTTGGTGGTGGCGTAGGCCAGTCGGCCGGGGAGTCCGAACCAGGCGTGGACCGAGGAGGTGATGACGACGCTGCCGCCGTTGGCGGAGAGGTCGCCCACGCAGGCGCGCACCCCCAGGAAGGCCCCCGTGAGGTTGACGGCGAGCTGGCGCTCCCAGGAACCGAGCGTGGTCTCGTGGGCGGGCGCCTGCTCGAAGGTGTAGGCGTTGGAGACGAGGACGCCCACCGGCCCGAAGGCGCTCCGGGCCGCCTGCACGACTCCGTCCCAGGAGTCCTCGTCGCTCACGTCGGCCCGCACCGCCAGGGCGCGCCCGCCCTCCGCGCGGATGCGCGCGGCCGCTCCCTCCAGGCGTGGGGACAGGTCGGTCAGCACCACCGAGGCGCCCTCGGCGGCCAGACGGCGGGCGGTGGCCTCTCCGATGCCCTGTGCCGCGCCGGTGACCACGGCCGTCACTCCGTCGTGCCTGGTGTCTGTCATGTCACTCCGTAAGCTGGTAGGTGCGCCCGGTGCCATCCGGGGGCCGTCCGGTCCCGGGCCGGTTACGGGCCCTCCGGTACGAACACGACGGCGGGCGCGGTGCCGGTGCCGGGCGCGGGGACGAGGGCGTCGAAACGCGCTGGCTCGCCGGGCCGGGTCCGCGCGACCGTGCGGCCGGACGCGGCGTGGACCAGGGCGCCGGGGCGCGAGGCCGTGAAGGCCCCGGCCAGGCGCCGTCCCCCGGCCTCCCGCGCGCCCCAGCGGGGCGGTTCGCTCCAGAAGCCGTCGGGGGTCACCTCGGCCACCGGATCCCTGCCCGTGCCGAGGCCGAACCCGATGACCAGGGCCATGCCCTGTCCCGGAGCGAGCTCCGTGAGCGGCCCCAGCGCCTCGACCTCGGTCACCCGGTCGACCGGGCACAGCCCGCCCAGGTGCTCCAGCGGCCGCTGCACCGGCGCCTCCAGCCACACCTCGGCCCTGGACCCGGTGTCGGGGTACTCGGCCCCCTCGCTCACGTCGAAGCGCAGGGTCAGGGTGCCCGCGGCGCCCACGTTGGCCAGCCATCCGGACGCGGTGGGGAAGCCGACCTTGCCGACGACGTCCTGCGGGGGCACCCGCACCACCGAGGGCGGGTGCGCCAGGACGCGCGGGTGCCCGTTGCCCGCGACGAGCGGCACGGTGTGCGGGCCCGGCCCCCGGACCCCCACGTAGACGCCGCCGGCGCCGTCGGCCGCGGCAGGGGCCCCGTCGATCTGGGTCACGTTCCACAGCGCCCACCGGCGGACGGTGCCGGAGACGTTGACCGCCTCCAGGTCCAGCCGGTAGCCGGCGGCGCCGGGCTCCAGCGTGAGGCGCCGGCGCAGGCGCAGCCCTGACCGCGGATCGTCACGGCTGGTGAGGGTGAGCGTGGCGGAGCCGTCCGGGGCGGAGGCGGCCTCGGCGGTGTAGGGGCCCGAGTCCAGGACCGGGTCGGGGGGACCGGCCCACTGGCCCGGGCCGTCCCACCCCTGGGGCGCGGGCCAGGTCTTGTCGCCGCCGACGTTGTTCCACGCGCTCATCGGCCCGTCCACCGGGCCGAGCTCCACGCCCGCCACGGGCTGGAGGTCATCGTCCAGCAGGCGGGGGTTGCGGTACAGGTGCTCGCGGCCGCGGTGCCGCACGGACAGGAGCCGGCCGCCCAGCCCCGGGGCCGCGGTCAGCCGGACCACCCCGTTGTCGAGCACGACCCGCTCCCGCGGCCCGGAGCCAGCGCGCCGGATCACGGCGGGGGTGCTCACCGCTCCTCCCCGTTCACCAGGCACACCTTGCCCCGGCTCTCGCCCGCGGCGAGCCGGTAGGCGGCGTCGGCCTCGGCGAGGTCGAACCGGTCGGAGACCACCCGCTCCGGGGACAGGCCCCACCTGACCAGGTTCACCGACAGCTCGGCCATGGCGGGCAGCGAGGTCACCCAGGAGGCGTAGAGGGTGAGCTGCTTGTGCAGGAGGGTGTCCGACACCTCGGTCTCCAGGGTGCCGCCCTCGCCGACCAGGGACACCCGGCCCCACTCGGCCGCGCTCTCCAGCGCCAGCGAACGGCCCGCACGCGACCCGGAGCAGTCGATGACCGTCGCCGCGCCCCTCCCGGAGGTGACCCGGCCGACCTCCTCGGCCGCCTCCTCGGGCGAGGCGAGGGCGTCGAAGACGCCCAGGGTGGCGGCCCACTCCCGGCGCCGCTGGTTGGGCTCCACCCCGATCACGCGGGCCGCGCCCATGCCCCGGCCGATCATGCCCGCCGCCAGGCCGACCGGGCCCAGGCCCACGACGAGCAGGTCCCCGTCGCCGTTGACCCTGACGCGCCGCAGACCCTCGTAGGCGGTGCCGAACCCGCAGGCGATGAGCGCGCCGTCCACGAAGGAGAGCTCGTCGGGCAGGGGGACGCAGGTCGACTCCTCCGCCAGCAGGTACTCGGCGTGGCCCCCGTCGCGCTGCCAGCCGTGGGCCGCCCGCTCCGGGGCCGTGCAGCTGATCATGTAGCCGCGGCGGCAGTTGTCGCACAGCCCGCATCCGGCGATGTGGTAGACGATGACCCGGTCCCCCGGGCCGAACCTGCGGCACCCCGGACCGGCCTGCACGACCGTTCCCGACGGCTCGTGGCCGGCGACGACGCCCCGGTAGGCCGGACCGTCGACGCCCCGGTGCGTCTTGTGCTCCCGGTAGATGTAGCCGATGTCGCTGCCGCAGATTCCCGAGGCCCCGATCCTCAGCAGCACCTGGCCCGGCCCCGGCTCGGGCACAGGAAGCGTGTCCACGACCGCGGTGGAGTCGCCGGGCAGGCGCACACCGCGCATGGTCGCGGGCGGCGGGCTGCCGAAGGCCGTTGCGTTCATGACTGGATTCCCCCGTTCGGGCTGGATCTTGTTCTTTGCGGAGCGTTTCGGGCGCGCGTCCACCGGGCCGCCTCCCGCCGCGTCCTCGCTCCCCTGGGGCGCGGCCGGGCTGGACGCCCCGTGCGCGAGACCGCCGGGACGGTCCGCCCCTCCGGCGGCTTTCCGAAGAACACTCCCTAGGCGAGCCTGTTGGCGGCGCTGCGCCTGCTGATGACGACGTTGATCAGGACGGCGCCGACGATGATGAGGCCGCGCACCACGTCCTGGAAGAAGGAGTTGACTCCGAGCAGCACCAGGCCGTTGGCGATGACGGTGATGAAGACGACGCCCAGGAAGGTGCCGCCCAGGGAGCCGCGCCCGCCGGCGAGCGCGGTGCCCCCGATGACGACGGCGGCGATGACATCGAACTCCAGCCCCGCCGCGGCACCGCCGTTGCCCGAGCCCAGGCGGGCGGCGAGCAGCACACCGGTGATGGCGGAGAGCAGGCCGGTGGTGGCGAACAGCAGGACGCGGACCCGCGCCACGTTGAGCCCGGCGAGCTGCGCGGCCGCGGCGTTGCCCCCGGTGGCGTAGACGGACCGTCCGTAGGCGGTGTACTTGGCGACGTAGGCGAAGACCGCGAAGAGCACGAGCATGACCAGCGCGGCGGCGGGCACACCCAGGACGGACCCCCCGAGCACGTCGAGGAGGCCGCTCTCGGGCAGCGGCACGGGGAGCGCGTCGGTCATGTACAGCGCCAGGCCGCCCAGGACACTCCACAGGCCCAGCGTGGTGATGAAGGAGGGCACGTTGAACCGGGCCCTGAGCCACCCCGCGAGGGCGCCCCACAGCACGCCCATGGCCAGGGTCACCATGATGGCGCCGATCACGCCCAGGTTCCACTCGGTGGCGCCCTTGGCGACGATGACCGAGGCGAAGGCCACGGCCGGGCCGATGCTGATGTCGATCTCCCCGGCGATGATCACCAGGGTGACGCCCCAGGCCGCGATGCCGATCGTCGCGGCGTTGCGCAGGAGGCCGAGCTGGTTGTCGAGGCTGAGGAATCCGGAGGCGGAGAGCCCGAGGACGACGTAGAGGATCAGGATGGCGGCCAGCAGGCCGATCTCGTTGAGGCGGTGCCCGTAGCGGCCGATGAAGCCGCCGCGGGCGGGGGCCGCCCCGCCGGTGGCCGTGGTGGTGGTCGTGGTCATTGCTACCTCGCCGTTCACGCCGCCATCGCGGCGGCCATGATGTTGTCCAGGGTGATGTCGTCGCCGGTGAACTCGCCGCGCAGGCGTCCTCCGCGCAGGGCCAGCACGCGGTCGCACACGAGCGGCAGCTCCTCCAGTTCGCTGGAGACGAAGAGGACCGCGGCGCCCTGCTCCGCGAGCTCGCGGACGATGGCGTAGATCTGGGCCTTGGCCTCCACGTCCACGCCGCGGGTGGGTTCGTCCAGGAGCAGGATGCGGCTCCCGGCGTGCAGCCAGCGGCCGATGACGGCCTTCTGCTGGTTGCCGCCGCTGAGGTTGACGATCGGGGTGTCGGGGCTGGCCGCCTTGATCGACAGCCGGCCGATGAGGTCGCGGCCGATGGACGAGACGCGTGAGGGGAGCACGGTCCCGGCCCGGGAAGCCCCTCCGAACCAGGTCATGACCATGTTCTCGGAAACCCCGAGCAGGGGGACCACGCCCTCGCCCTTGCGGTCCTCGGGGGTGATGCCCACGCCCAGGCGCCGCATGGTGCGGGGAGTGGGGTGCGCCACCGGGGACCCGTCCACCTCCACGGTGCCCCGGGAAGGAGTGAAGCCGGCCAGGGCGCGCAGGAGCTCGGTGCGTCCGGAGCCCATGAGGCCGCCCAGCCCCAGGACCTCCCCGGGGTGGAGGTCGAAGGAGACGCTCTCGACCTTGGGCGGGACCGCCAGGTCGCGGACCGACAGCAGCGGAGCCGCGGAGGCGGCGGCGGGTGCGCGGCGCCGCGGCGCGGGCTCCTTCTCCCCGCCCCCGTGGCCGAGCATGAGGGAGACGATGCGGCCGGTGGTGGCGCCCCGGACGGGCACGGTCTCCACGACGGCGCCGTCGCGCATGACGGTGACGGTGTCGGCGACGCGGCGGATCTCGTCCAGGCGGTGGCTGACGTAGATGACGCCCACGCCTCGGGAGGCGACACGCGTGACGGCCTCCAGGACGGCCTCGGCCTCGGCCGCGGCGAGGGCGCTGGTGGGCTCGTCCAGGATCAGCAGCCGGGGCCGGGCCCGGAAGGCGCGCGCGATCTCCACGAGCTGCTGCTGGGCCAGGGGGAGCTCGTGCACCCGGGTGTCGGAGGAGATGGCGACGCCGAGTTCGGCGAAGACCTCCTCGGCGCCGGCCCGCATGGCGCCGTAGTCGACACGCCCGCCTCCCGTGGGCCAGGAGCCGAGGTAGAGGTTCTCCGCGGCCGACAGCTGCGGGACCAGGCTGAGCTCCTGGTAGACGGTGCCCACGCCGAGCTTGGCGGCCTGGCGGATCCCGCCCTGGCCGAGCGGCCGGCCGCCGATCTCGATCTCGCCCTCGTCGGGCGCCTCCACGCCGGACAGCAGGCGGATCAGGGTGGACTTGCCGGCCCCGTTGCGCCCGAGCAGGGCGCGGACCTCTCCGGCGCGGATCTCGAAGTCGGCGTGGTCCAGCGCCGTGACTCCGGGGTAGCTCTTGGTCGCGCCGCGGACGCGGGCCACGATCTCGGTGTCGGGCGCCGCCGCGGCGGAGGTGTCACTCATGGGTGCTCCACAGGTGGGACGAAGGGGGCGGGTGCGGCAAAGGCCGGTCAGGGGATGCCGTCCGGGTGCGCCTCCAGCCACTCCTCGCCGTCCTCGGGCGTGGTGTAGAGGTCGATGGGCGCCGGAGTGATGAACTCCTCGGACGGGTCGCCCGCGATGATGCGCGCGACCGTCTCTCCCGCCAGGAGGCCGACCGCCGTGCCGGAGATGTCGACGTTGGCCTTGAGGATTCGGTGGTCGGACAGCGCGCGGGCCGCGTCCGTGGACATGTCGCTGCCGAAGACCACGACCTCCCCGGCCAGACTCCGGTTGCTCACGGCGCGGACCGCGCCCATGGTGGCGCCGCCCGCCTCGCCGTAGAAGGCGTCCAGGTCGGGGTGGGCGGTGAGGAGCCGTTCGCCCACGTCGACGGCCTCGTCGATGGTGGCGCCCTCCTGGTTGGCGACGATCCGGGCGTCGGGCAGGCGGCTGAAGAGCGCCTCCTCGAACCCCTCGCGGCGCTGCACGCAGACCTCGACGAACTCGCAGTTCAGGACGGCGATCTGAGGATCGGTCACCCCCTCGCCCTCGAAGTGGTCCGCGGCGGCCTCGCCGAGCAGGCGCCCGAACTCGTGGGGGTCGCCCAAGATGTAGGAGGTCACGTACTCCCGGGCGGCCTCGTCCTCGATGCAGGTGTTGTAGCAGACCACCGGCACCCCGCTCTCGTGGGCCAGGCGCACGGCCGGGACCGAGGCGGTCGCCGAGACCGGCGACAGCACCAGCGCGTCGACGTCGGCCGACGAGGCGACGTCGACGAAGGTGCTCTCCTCGGAGGCATCGCCCCGGGCGTTGAGCTCCAGGAGCTGCAGCTCGCGTCCGGAGTTCGCCGCGTAGTCCTGCATGCCCTGGCGGACTCCCGCGTAGAAGCCCTGCGCGTCCATGTAGACGACGCCGATACGGCCGTCCTCCCCAAGCCTCGCGCCGCATCCGGCGAGCACCAGCGCGCACACGACGGCGGTGAGAGCGGCGAGCACGCGGCCCGGCGGACGCGGCGGTCGTCTGCCCATGGGGTCCTCCTTGGCGTAGGGCGATCGCGCTCACCTGCGCGGACGCCGTCCTCGAACTGTCGGAGAGCATGTCAGAGTGACCCAGGTAACGTCAAGAATAAATAGTAATTAATGATTTTTCGGGCCTGGGACGCGCCGGAGACCGGGCGAGCACGGGGGAGCGGACGCGGGCACAGGGGGAGTGGAGGCAGGGACAGGGGGAGTGGAGGCAGGCGCGGCCCACGCGGAACGGCCCGGCCAGGGCGGCCCGTGCCGCGCGACCGCCCCCGGGCACCTCCGGCGGACGCGCGCCCTGGCTCCGGTACGCTCCGCGTCCGTCCGGCCCGGCCTCCGCCTCCGCCTCGCCCGCCCCGGACCGCGCGTCTGGCCGCCCTCGGCGTGTCCGCGTCAACGCCTTCCCCGACGGCCCCGGCCCGGCGCGGCGCGGCCGGGCGGCCCCTGGATCCGACCCCCGCCCGAGGCTGGCCAGCGGATCTGTCAGCGGGTACGTCACGCCGATCCCGATCACCGCGGACGAGGGGATCCGCGCTCAGGATCTGCCGCTTCGGTCCCTTGCGCGGCCCCGGTGTCTCTGCACCGTCCCTGCGCTACAACCCAACGAACTCGCAAAGTTCCGGCGGGGTTCACGCGTTGTACGCGAGGCGCCTCGATGCTTCGTTTCGGCCAGTGGCCGGTTCCTTTCGGGCACTGGCGGTCAGCGATTACGGAGGTCAAGAATGGTCAATCGTCGTGAAATGCTCGGGATTGTGGGTGTGACCCTCGGAGCGGGAGTGCTGGGGACGGGCATGGCCGAGGCCACGCCCCAGAGCACGGCGGGCCGGCACGGTTCCGGGCACCGAACGCTCAAGGTCCTGCAGTTCAACATCTGGATGGGTGGCAGCGTGGTTCCGGGTGGCCGGGCCGGGATCGCCGACACCATAGCCGCGGTCAAGCCGGACGTGGTCATGCTCAGCGAGTCGACGCCGGAGCGGGTCGCCAACCTGCTGTCCGACCTCGCCGACCGCGGCCTGGCCTTCCACGACAACCAGAACCCGACTGATCCGGCGGTGATCTCGCGCTACCCGATCATCGGTCACCAGTCCTTCCCGTACTGGTCGAAGGCGGTCATCTCGGTCGACGGCACCGAGGTCGCGGCCTACTCCGGGCACCTCGAGTACCGCTACTACGCCAACTACCTGCCGCGCGGGTACGGCGGCGGTACTCCGGCGCCTCTGGAGACGTCCGAGTATGGCTGGAACGAGATCCCGACCGGTCCGATCACCGACGTCGGTCTGATCAACCGGATCAACGTCGCGTCCGGGCGTACCGAGGTGACGAAGACGGTGCTGGCGGACGCCGCGGCGGAGCGCCGCCGGGGACGTCTCACCATGCTGGCCGGCGACTTGAACGAGCCGTCGCACCGGGACTGGACCCACCGGACCCGGAACCTGTTCGACCACAACGGCACCGTCGTCGAGTGGTCGACGACCAAGGCGATCGAGGAAGCCGGTTTCCGCGACAGCTACCGCGACGTCTACCCCGACCCGGTTCGCTCGCCGGGCTTCACCTGGCCCAGCGACAACCCGGGTGCCGAGCCCGGGCAACTCACTTGGGCTCCGAAAGCGGACGAGCGGGACCGGATCGACTTCGTCTTCTACCACCCCGACCCGCGGATCCACCTTGTCGACAGCGTGATAGTCGGCCCGTCCACCACGATCGTGCGCAACGAGCGGGTGGCGGAGTCCGGTCGGGAGGAGTTCTGGGAGCCGAGCTGGACCTGGCCGACCGACCACAAGGCCGTGCTCAGCACCTTCCGCGTGGCCACCCGCCGCTAAGGCCACCTCCGCTGACCGGCTGGTCCACGCGAATGAGAACAGGCCCTGACCGTGCGGACTGTTTCCGCAGGTCAGGGCCCGTTCTCTCTCAGGGTGGGTGACGGGACTTGAGCCACTCGCCGCACACCTATTCTGACCAATGGTTTTACGGGAATCGTTGACGCTGTCGGCGGAGTCGTAGCCGAGGTGTTCCGGGCTCTATCGGATTATGTTGGGGATGGTGCACCCTGCGGGTGCACGACTTTGAGGAGCGGGTGGGGTGGTTCGGAGGGGAAACCAGATTTCATCATCCCCTGAACGGTATTATCCGGATTTGAGGCCATTCTCTGAGTATTCCGCCGTGGGTGACTGGTCAGCGCCTGTGCATGATCGACGGGTGCGCCGATCTGGCCCGCCCCGGCGGGCTGTTATGTCCTCGTCACAAAATGCGCGAACTGCGGGCAACTAAGGCACAGGCCAGGGTTCCGTGGCCGTATCGACGACAAACCCGGATCGGTCGCTACTCCCCGCCGTCGCCACTGCCCCCACCATCCCCGCTGTCGCCACCGCCCCCACCACTTCCGCCTTGGCGCATGGAGGGCACAAACCTGGAGAGCACCGTGCTGGTGTCCCTGATGTCTTGGGGGAGGGCCGCCACCGCCCCGACTCCCCGGGCGTGGTCGAGTCGTTGGCGTAGGCTCCAGCGCAGCCCCAGGGCGTCGTCCAGTCCCGCGCTGCTGACGAGATCCGACAGGAGGAGCATGTGCTCGTCCATGGGGGCGAGTCCGCTGCTGACGGCCTGGAGCTGGCTGATCAGGCCGTCGCGCAGGGCGGGATCCGGATAGAGGAGTTCTCCGCTGAAATCGTGCATCAGCACGAAGCGTTCGATCAGCGCCGCTCTATGAAGGAGGAGCGCTTCATTACCGCGCAGCCGGTACCACTTGTGCACGCCTATCGGCCTGCGGTTGGACGTTACATGGTGCTCCAGCTCTGCCAGAAGAGCATCACCCCAGGCAAGGCCGGTGGGGCTGGTGTTGAGCAGGTGGATCCTGCCTGTCCCGAAGTACACGTCAAAGCCGAAAACCTTGCGCTTCATGGTGGGGATGACCCGCAGTCTTCGGCGAATCGCGAGTTCGCCGAGTTCAGCAGCTGCGCAAGCGGCAGCGCCACGAATGGAGTCGCGGGCCGTCCCGGTCGAGGGGTGGGAAAGGAGAAGGAACTCTTCGGGCAGAGACAGGACCGGCGGTGGGTGAGCAGAAACGGGATGCGTGCTGGTCGGCGCCGCGCCGGCCATATCCGTATGTCCGCTTCTGGCCTCCACGCCTGTCTCTTTCTCGTTCCCGCTGCTCCGCGGATTCCCAGTGGCGTTCCGCAGCTTGTGCAGAGCCGCAAAGCATTCGACTGCCCACTTCGCAAGGAATCCGCCCGCCAGGAGCGCGAATGCAGCGTTCAGCAGGTCGCCCCCGCCGAGCATGACGATTCCCCCGATGAACAGGCCCAACGATGTCGACCCCAGGAAGAGGAGGGTAAGAACGAGCACGGCCCGAGTCATGACCAGCGCGGTGCCCTTGGCGGTCTTTGCCGCCGCCGGCACGACTTCCCGAAAACTCGGCGCAGGAGGTGGGGGCCTGTCGATTCCGTTCTCCGAGGAGACAGCAGAAGACGAATGGATGTTGGGCGGCTCCTGTGACGGGTCTGCCGGTGTCTGGGGCACGCCAGGCGCTGTGGGCGGGGCCGGCTGTGGAGCGGTCCGCGTCTGCGGCGGCTCGATCTTCCCCAGGAAGGCTCGGATGCTGTTCCAGACGAGCAACGCCGCGCCGACCCACAGCGCGAGCTGCGTGACCACTCCGCCATCGCCAGGCTCCCTGGAAGCTACGATAAGTACCACGGCCATTCCGAGGAGGACAACGCCGAGAGAGAGCCGGAATTTCCACATATGCACCTCTCATTGAATAAGAATTCGCAGAGGAAGAAGAGCAGCGCCTGTGGTTGATGGGATCAGCCCACCTGTAGCTATAAGGAACCGCAAGGGTTACCGGCGGTCAAGCCGCCAGAGCCGTTACTGGGTCTGCCGACGTACCAGATCCAGAGAGGTTTGGGCCTCGGCCATAGTGTGAGCCCGGGGTGTTCAGCTTGTCGGCGAACACGTCGCGGACCTGTCTGGCGACCTCGGGCTGCGTCAGGGAGTAGGCGTGCAGGACGGCCACGTCCCATCCGGCTGGGGCGGCGCCCCAGCCTTCCCCGTAGCGCAGCCCGGTCAGGACGAAGATCCCCAGCATGTCGCGGACGTTCTCGTGTGCGCTGTCGCGGAGCAGTTCGAACTCGCCACGGGTGAGGAAGACATGTCGTCTGAACCCTCGCCGTCATCTAGGCGGGGGAGTGTGGTCCGTGCGGCCGGATTGCTGGGGCGGAGTTCTTCCTCTACGGCTGCTTGGAGGATGAGGTAGAGCAGACCGTGCAGGTTGTGGACGCTCTTCGGGCGCAGCGGCGGACGCAGCCAGTGGTCAGCACTCTTTCGCTGCTTCTTCTTGGCCTTCGAGGTGTCCTTGCCGGTGTGCGGGTGCGTCAGCACACGAGGGTCCGGGATGCCTTCTTGGAGCTGGTTCACCCACGCGCGGACGGTTTTGTGGGTGAAGGTTTCGGTGTCGCGGATGTCGAGGTGCCCGAAGGTGGGGAGCATGTGGCGGCGGATGTCGCGTTCGTAGTCGGCCTTGGTGCGCGCCTCGATCCCGGTCATCGAGGCGATCAACTCCAGCGCGTATTCGCGGAAGTAGACCGGTTTCGGGCCGTCGCCGGTGCCGACCTTGATCAAGCCCACGCCGGGTACCCACCCGGGCGCCCAGCCCTCGCGGGGGATCCAGTTCTCCGGCCACTGATGGCCCGCCTCCTCGACGTGCAGCCGGAAGGTGTGGGCGTCGACGTAGGAGTCGAACGGTTCGGACTGCGGCGCGCCGCCCCGATGACCGCCAAGCCGCCATTTCACCCAATACCGGATGGACCCGTCCTGCAAGGGCCGCTTGTTGATGGTTGCCATGGGCGCACCATCGCTCGGTTTCGGCTGGTCACCGAAGGAATCCGGCGGAGAACCTCGAGGTTCTTTCCGCCCCCCGCCGGGGTGAGTGACGGGATCAGGCCGAGGTGGTGCACCCGCTGGTGCACCCGGAAACGGGAACAGGCCCTGACGTGCGGATCGTCTCCGCAGGTCAGGGCCTGTCTTCCTTCAGGGTGAGTGACGGGACTTGAACCCGCGACGTCTTGGACCACAACCAAGTGCTCTACCAGCTGAGCTACACCCACCGATACGGATTCTAGTGGCTTCTCCGAGCGTCCCCCGCAAACGACGCGCGCGTCGCGAAAAGGGTTGAATGCGGTGCGACAGCCTGCTTCCGCCGCTCGCCGGCGCGGGCTGGCTGCCCCGTTCCGTCCAGGTCGGAGGGCGGCGGACGGACGGCCGCAGGGCGGTCGGGATTCGTGACTCAGGTCATGATCACCCGTTGACTCACATCGTGGTTATGTGCTCATAATCTAGGCCATCTGCCGAAGAAGTGTGATTCGCGGCACGATCCCATGTGATCTCGGCGAACAGGACCCCCCATGTCTGACACTGCGGTACTGGTGAACACGGCCGTGGCGATCGTCGCCATCGTGCTGCTCATCGTCCGGTTCAAGCTCAATCCACTCATCGCCCTCGTCATCGGCTCGTGCTACCTGGGACTGGCGGCGGGGCTCGGCGTCGAGGGGACGCTCACGACCGTGGCCACCGGATTCGGCGACATCCTCGCCGAGATCGGGCTGCTCATCGCCTTCGGCGTGCTCATGGGCGCGCTGCTCAACGACCTGGGCGCGATCCGCCGCCTGGTCGAGGGGCTGCTGCGGACCGTCGGCGCGCAGCGCCTCCCGCACGCCATGGCGCTGACGATCGCCACGTTCCTGCAGTCGATCTTCCTCGACGTGCTGCTGGTGATCTCCGCACCGCTGGCCCGCGCGGTCGCGCCGCGCCTCGGGAGGTACGGCACCGCCCGGATGGCCACCGCCCTGGCCATCGGCCTGGAGTGCGGGATCGTCTTCACGGTCCCCGGTGTCGCCGCGCTCGCGCTGGCCGGACTTCTCGGCGTGCCGCTGAGCACCTACCTGGTGTACGGACTCGTCGTCGTGATTCCCACCGTGGCCATCTCGATCACCATCATGTCGACGGTGTTCACCCGCGGCTGGTGGAAGCCGGAGCTGGACGAACTGGAGCCGGCCGCGGTCGCGACCGACGCGCTCGCCGAGAGCAGCAGCCGCTCCACCGCCGCGGGCGGGGACACCGGCGCCGGGGCGGGCGGTACCGCCGCGACCGCGACCGGCGGGGCCGGCGAAGGCGCGCTGCCGGAGCCGGCCGCCAGCGAGCCGGCGCGGCCGCCGCTGCTCCTACTGTTCGGCCCGCTCGTCGCCGCCCTGCTGCTGGTGGCCGCCGGAGCCGTCACCGAGACGCTGGAGTGGAGCAACCCCGTCGTGGCGTTCCTGTCGACGCCGATGGTCGCGCTGCTGATCGGCCTGGTCGGCACCTGCCTGGTCGGCCGCCGGTTCATGGGCCGGCCGAAGGTCGAGGAGTCCCTGGAGACCGGGGTGCGCCAGAGCGGCCAGATCCTGCTGCTCAGCGGGGTGGGCGGCTCACTGGCCGCCACCATCGAGGCGATCGGGCTCGGCGACATCCTCGGCGGCTACCTGTCGGCCGGCTCGTGGGCTCCGCTGGTGGTGGTGTGGGTGATCGCCGCGGTGCTGCACATCGCGGTCGGCTCGGTGACGATCTCCGCCATCACGGCCGCCGGGCTGCTCGCCCCGGTGGCGTCGTCGCTCGGCCTGGACCCCGTCCTGATCGCCCTGGCCGCCGGCGCGGGATCGCTGTTCATGGTGCACCTCACGAGCAACACCTTCTGGCTGCTCCAGACGCTCATGGGCCAGACCACGCGCGGCACCCTCAAGAGCTGCTCGGTCGGGGTCTCCGTGGCGTCCGTGGTCGCCATGGGCCCGATCCTCCTCCTCAGCCTCTTCCTGTGACCGCTCACCGCACCCCAACCCCGATCGGAGGACGAGAACCCATGCGCGACGAGCCGACGCGGCTGCCGCTGGAGGGCGTCCGGGTCCTGGAACTCGGCAACTACATCGCCGGCCCCACCGCCGGGCGGATGCTCGCCGACTTCGGTGCCGAAGTGATCAAGGTCGAGCGGCCGGGCCGCGGTGACGAACTGCGGAACTGGCGGCTCTACGGCGGCGACGTGTCCATGCTCTTCCGGACCGTCAACCGCAACAAGAAGTCGATCGTGCTCGACCTGCGGACCCCGCTGGGGCGCTCCACCGCCCTGGACCTCGCCCGGAACTGCGACGTCGTGATCGAGAACTTCCGTCCCGGCACGCTGGAGAAGTGGGGCCTGGGCCCCGACGAGCTGGAGGCGGCCAACCCCGACATCGTCCTCGCCCGCATCTCCGCGTTCGGCCAGACCGGCCCGCTGGCCGGCCGGCCCGGGTTCGCAGCGGTCGCCGAGGCCATGGGCGGGCTGCGCCACCTGGTCGGCGAGGCCGACCGGCCGCCCTCCCGCGTGGGTGTGTCCATCGGGGACTCCATCGCGGGCCTGTACGCGGCGTTCGGCGTCATGGTCGCCCTGTTCGAGCGCGGGGCGGCGCCCGCGGCGCGTTCCCGGCCGCTCGCCGAGCGGGCCGTCGACGTCGCGCTGCACGAGGCCGTCTTCTCGATGATGGAGTCACTGGTGCCCGACCACCTCGCCCACGGGGTCGACCGGCAGCGGGTCGGCGGTCGGATGGAGGGCATCGCCCCGACCAACGCCTACGAGTGCGCGGACGGCGCGAGCGTGGTGATCGCCGGCAACGGCGACTCCATCTTCCGCCGCTTCATGGCGGCCATCGGCCGGCCCGATCTCGCCGCGGACCCCGGGCTCGCCGACAACGCCCAGCGCTGGGAGCGGCGCGACGAACTCGACCAGGCCATCGCGGCCTGGACCCGGACGCTGCCCCGCGACGAGGTACTGGCGGTCCTGGAGGACGCGGGCGTGCCCGCCGGCCCGATCTACACGGCCGCGGACATCTGCGGGGACGAGCAGTACCGCGCCCGGGACATGATCCAGCGCCTGCCCGTCGACACCGGCGCCGGCGAGCCGGTCGAGGTGGGCTTCCCCGGGATCGTGCCCCTCATCGGCCGCACGTCGCTGCCGGTCCGCACGGTTGGACCCGACCTCGGCGCGCACACCCGCGAGGTGCTCGCGACCGTGCTCGGCCGCAGCGATGAGGAGATCGACCAGATCATCGAGCACACGGAGGTGCCGGCATGACCGACACGGCGTTCCGCCCCGCGGCCACCCTGCGGGACGTCACCCTGCGCGACGGCCTGCAGCTTACCGGCAAGCCCCTGCCGACCGCGCGCAAGGTGGCGGTGGTCCGGGAGCTGCTCGCACTCGGCGTCCCCTCCGTGGAGATCGGTTCGCTGGCCCGGCCGGACCTGGTGCCGTCCATGGCCAACACCCTGGAGGTCGTCGAACAGCTGGAGGCCGACGAACTGGCCCGCTGCTGGGTGTGGGTGGCGACGCCCCGCCACGTGGAGAAGGCGGCAGCGGCGGGGGCGGTGAACTTCCAGTACTGCCTGTCGGCCTCCGACCAGCACAACCGGGCCAACATCGGCCGGCCCACGGAGGCGAGCCTGGACGCCATGCCCGCCGCCGTGGAGCACGCGCTGTCCGTCCGGGGCCGCATCCAGCTGTGCGTCGCGACCGCCTTCACCTGCCCCTTCGAGGGAGCGGTGCCCGAGGAGCGGGTGCTGGCCATCGCCGCCGACCCGCGGACGCGCGGCGCCGAGGACATCGTCGTGTGCGACACCCTCGGGCAGGCCGTCCCCGCGCAGGTGGCCGGCCTGGTGGAGAAGGTCGCCGCGCACACGCCCTCCCGGCGGATCGTCTACCACGGCCACGACACCTGGGGCCTGGGCGTGGCGAACTCGCTGGCAGCCGTCGCCGCCGGTGCGAGCGAGGTCGACGGCTCGCTCGGCGGGCTCGGCGGCTGCCCGTTCGCCCCCGGAGCCAGCGGCAACGCCGCCACCGAGGACCTGCTGTTCGCGCTCCGGCCCGACTGGCTCACCCCCGGGGTGTTCGCCGCGCTCGTCCGGCTGACCGGCGGCCTGCTCGGCGAACTGGGCGAGCCCAACCGGTCCCGCGCGGTCCAGGGCGCCCAGTCCAGTGCCACCGCCTTCCCGTGGGCGCTGGCAGCCGCACCGGACCGTGCGTGAGCCGGCGGCCCCGCGCGCGCTCAGGCCGGGTAGCGCCCGCCGAGGGCCCGGGTGATCCGCTCAGCGTGCTCCACCAGCAGGTCGATCCACTCGACGCACTTGTCATAGGGCATCCGCAGCGTCGGCCCCTGGACCGTCACCGCGCCCACGAGGTCGGCCGCCGAGTCGAACACGGGCGCGGCGAGCCCGGACGCGCCGTCGACCCGCTCGCCCACGGTGATGGCGTACCCGTCGCTCAGCGTCCGCTTGACCAGGTCGCGCAGCTCGGCCCGGTCGGTGACGGTGCTGTCGGTCAGCTGCGGGAGTTCCCGCCGCAGTACCCGTTCGGCCAGCTCGGGCGTCCACGCCATGATGACGCGGCCCGAGGCGCCCACCGTGACCGGCGCGATCCTGCCGACCGCCATCTCCCGCCGAAGCGCGTGGCGGGTCTCCGCGACGGCGATGCACACCCGGTACTCGCCCTCGGCGCGGAAGAACGACGCGGTCTCCCCGGTCAGGTCGCGGAGGTCCTTCAGGACGGGGTTGACCACGGCGAGCACGTCCAGGTCCTTGGTCCCGGCCGCCGCCCAGTACGCCATCCGGGCCCCGATGCGGATGCGGTCGCCGGTACGGTCCAGGAACCCGTGGGCGACCAGGTTCGTCACGAGCCGCTGTACCGTCGAGGTGGGCAGGCCGGTGCTCTGCTGGATCTCGCGCAGGGTCAGCGACGGCTTGTGCAGCGTGAACGCGTTCAGGATCTCGGTGATCTTGCCGAGCACGAGCAGCGGTGCCTGCCCGGACCCTCCGCTCGCCTTGTCGGGCCCGCGCCCGGTCACCTCGCGGCTACTCATACCGTCGAACATACGCCAGAAGAGCGGGGGGCTCCGTCCATAATCCGAGCGCTCCCGACTCCACGGAAAGAAGGACGGCGTTGACTGAAAACGCCTCGGACAAAGCGGCCGCACACGAGGTGGTGACCGCGGCCGACGTGGCCGCGGCCGCCGACCGGTTCACCGGCGTGATCCCGCCCACCCCGCTGCAGCGCAACGAGCGGCTCTCGGCCCGGCACGGCCTCGACGTCTGGCTGAAGCGCGAGGACCTCAACGCGGTCCGCTCCTACAAGGGGCGCGGCGCGCTGAACTTCGTGCGCTCCCTGGACGCGGGGCAGCGGCGGCAGGGCGTGATCTGCGCGAGCGCGGGCAACCACGCCCAGGGCGTGGCGTTCGCCTGCGCCTCCCTCGGCATCCGGGCGCGGGTGTACCTGCCGCGGACCACGCCGCGGCAGAAGCGCGACCGGGTAGCGCACCTCGGCGGCGAGAGCGTGCGGATCGTCGTGACCGGCGAGACCTACGACGACGCCGCCGCGGCGGCCCGCGCCGACGCCGAGGACCTCGGGATGACCCTGCTCCCGGCCTTCGACGACCCTCGCACGATCGCGGGCCAGGGCACCGTCGTGAAGGAGGCCGTGGAGCAGCTCGGACGCGCGCCCGACGCCGTAGTGGTGCCCGTGGGCGGCGGCGGCCTGCTCGCCGGAACGCTCGCCTGGCTGCGGGAGGAGCACCCCGAGGTCCGCGTGGTCGGCGCGGAGCCGCTCGGCGCGCCGAGCATGGCCGCGGCCCTGGAGGCGGGGCACCCGGTGCAGCTGGAGCACATCGACCCGTTCGTGGACGGCGCCGCGGTGCGCAGGGTCGGCCGCTTCACCCACGCGATCGCGGCGGCCGGGCGGCCGCGCATGGTCGTCGTCCCCGAGGGGCGGATCTGCGGCGAGATACTCGACCTCTACCAGTCCGACGGCATCATCAGCGAACCCGCGGGGGCGCTCGCCTCGGCCGCGCTCGGCCCCGACCTGGACCTGCCGTCCGGCGCGACCGTGCTGTGCGTCCTGTCCGGCGGGAACAACGACGTGAGCCGGTATGCCGAGATCGTCGAACGGGCGCTGGTCCACGAGGGCCGCAAGCACTACTTCCTGATCGACTTCCCGCAGGAGCCGGGCGCCCTGCGCCGGTTCCTCGACGAGGTCCTCGGGCCGGACGACGACATCACCCGGTTCGAGTACGTCAAACGCAACAACCGCGAGACCGGGCCCGCGCTGGTGGGGGTCGAGCTCGGCGCCCCCGAGAACCTCGCCCCCATCCTGAAGCGGATGGACGACGCTCCGCACCGGGTCGAGCGCATCTTCCCGGACAGCCCGCTGTTCGGCTTCCTCGTGTGACGGCCGGCGGTGGCGGCGCCGCCCGTCACCGCCGCGCGGTGCCGCGGCCCCGCCGTGACGGCGCGGCTCAGCCGGCGGCCGCGCTGCCGCCGCCCGAACGCCCGGCGGAGGCACTGCCGGTACCGGTAACCACGCAACGTCCCATGGCGCGCGGGTCCCTCCCGGCGGATCGGGCACTCACCCGTGCGTGGTCGGGGACCGGACGCCGTGGGTGCTGGCGCGGAGCGGGGCGCCCGCGGCGCCGCTGACGGGGGCGGGCGCGCCGACTCCTGCTCCCCGCGGGCGATCGGCGGCACGATGGGCTCGACGCGCTGTCGAGCACGGTCGGCGCAGGGAACGGCGCCTGCCGACGATCGCTAACGTGTCCCTATGACTCCGCCCCCGCCCGCGTCCACCTCCTCCGGGGGGCGGCGCCGCCCCGCGATGAGCCGCGGCGACCGCCAGGAGATCGCGCTGCTCGACAGCGTGGAGCGGCTGCTGGCCGCCAAGCCGCTGACCGAGATCACGATCGCCGAGATCGCGGCCGGCGCCGGGCTGTCACGGGCGTCGGTGTACTTCTACTTCGACGGCAAGGACGCCGTCGTCGAGGCCGCCATCGCCCGCTCCGTGCTGCGCGTCGTCGACACGCTCGCCGACCGGACGGCGATCCGCGGCGAGACCGCCATGGCGAGCGTCGAGCACATCCTGGGATTCAGCTTCGACCTGTGGCGCAGGAACGCCCCGCTGCTCCGCGCGGCCAACCACCTGCTGGGCCACCGCCCCAGCATGCGCGCCGCCTGGGAGGCGTACTTCGAGCGCTGCGCCCGCCTCATCGCCGCCGCCGTCGAGCGCGACCGCGCCCGCGGGGCGCTCCCGGACACCGGTGACGACCCCTACCGCACGGCGATCGCCCTGAGCTGGATGGCCGAGCGCAACGTGTACCTGCTCTTCACGCGTGAGCACACCCGCCAGGAGGAGGACGAGCTCCTGGCCACCCTCATGCTGCTGATCCGGCGCGGTATCGGGGCCGGCGCTGCCGCGGACGGGAGGGACGGGGCCGAGCGGTCCGGCACCTGACCCTTCGGTGCGGGCGGCAGCGGTCCGGTGTACCGCGGGATGTCGCGCCTTCAGTGGTCGAACGAGGACAAAACTTGACATCGTGTTGACTTCGGGCGGCCGGAGGCGGAAAACTCGGTGCGCGGAGCGGCCGTGGCGGACCGTGCCGCCGGCACGGCCGCGCGCCGAGGCCCACGCCCCCCGTTCGCCCGTGCGAGCACCGCCACCGGACCGAGGCCCGCACCGAACCCGCCGCCCTGCCGTGGACCCGGTTCCTCCGGGACCATGACCTGCTCCCACCGCCGCGCGACCGGCGCGCAGCCGAAACGGCGGCACCCCCGAGTTCGAGGAGTACCCACGTGCGACCTTCCGTACGGGCCGCGGTGCCCGCGCTCCTCCTGGCGTTCCTCCTGGCCGGCTGCTCGGGCGGCGGCGCGCCCGACGATGGCGGCGGTGACGGGCAGGCCGCCGAGAGCACGGCCGAAGCCTCCGGGGAGACCACCGAGGTCGTCGCCGAGACGGTCTGGCCCTACCAGGACAGGGAGGGGGAGGCCCGGGTCCAGGTGCACGCCCTGCGGGTGCGCGGGGAGCTGGCGCAGCTCACCCTCACCGTGACCGCCGGGCGCGGCGGCGACGGCCAGGGGGACAACCTGTACTCGCTCTACGGCTCCGTCGTCACCGAGCCCTACCTCGTCGACACCGCGAACCTGACCCGGTACAACGTCGTCCGCGACTCCGACGGCATCGCCCAGGCGCCCGACGTGGTGGACACGCGGCTGGTCTTCGACCAGCCCGTCGATCTCAGCTACACCTTCGCCGCGCCGCCGGACGATGTCACGGCGATGGACCTCTACGTCGGGGCGTTCCCGCCGGTGACCGATGTCCCGGTGGTGCGGTGAGCGGCCGGCGCGGGCGCGTCCTCCCGCTGCTCGGAGTCCTGGCGCTCACCCCCGTGCTCATGGCGGCGGGCGACGGCGGGCAGGACGGCGGCCGGATCACGCACGAGCAGCTGGAGGCGTCCAAGATCGGTCTCGACGTCGATGGCGCCGTGGCCACACTCGACGTCGAGGGCTCGGTCGAGCCCATGGAGCACGAGGAGGTCGAGGGGTCCACCACCACGGTGGTCATCGCAGCCGACGTGCTGTTCGAGTTCGACGAGGACGCCCTCAGCGATGACGCCGAGGCCAGCCTCGCCGGCATCGCCGAACGCCTGGAGGGGGCGACGGGAACGGTCCAGGTGGTCGGCCACTCCGACGGGCTCGGCGCGGACGACTACAACCAGGACCTGTCGGAGCGGCGGGCCGAGACCGTGCGCGACGCGCTGCGGGAGATGCTCGGCCAGGACGCTCCCGAGATCGAGGCGTCCGGGCGGGGGTCCAGCGAGCCGATCGCGGAGGAGACCGGCGGCGACGGCGAGGACCTCCCGGCGGGGCGCTCCCAGAACCGCCGGGTGGAGATCGTCTTCGACGGCGGGTGACGGCCGCTCAGCCGAGGGCGCGGTCGAGGTTGAACGCGGCGCTGATGAGGCCGAGGTGGGTGAACGCCTGCGGGAAGTTGCCCTGCTGTTCGCCGGTGTGGCTGATCTGCTCGGCGTACAGGCCGAGGTGGTTGGCGTAGGTGAGCATCTTCTCGAAGGCGAGGCGGGCCTCGTCCAGGCGTCCGGCGCGGGTGAGGGCCTCGACGTACCAGAAGGAGCAGATGGAGAAGGTGCCCTCCCGCCCCTCCAGCCCGTCCGGACTGGCGAGCGGGTCGTAGCGGTGGACCAGCGAGTCCGACACCAGGTCGTCGGCGAGTGCGCTGAGGGTGGCCGACCACTTGGGGTCGGTGGGGGAGACGAACTTGGTCAAGGGCATCATCAGCACCGCGGCGTCGAGGACGCTGTCGCCCTCGTGCTGGACGAACGCCTGCCGGGCCGGTGACCAGCCCCGGTCCATGATCCGCCGGTAGATCGCGTCCCGGACGGAGGCCCAGCGGGTCAGCGGGCAGGGCAGGCCGCGGCGCCGGGCGGTACGGATGGCGCGTTCGATGGCCACCCAGCACATCAGGCGGGAGTAGAGGAACATCTTGGCGCCGCCCCGCGTCTCCCAGATGCCTTCGTCGGGCTGGTCCCAGTGCTCGCAGACCCACTCGACCAGGGCGCACACGGCCTCCCACTGGTCGCTGGACATGGGCTGGCCCCACTTGTCGTAGAGGTAGATCGAGTCGATCAGGGCACCGTAGATGTCGAGCTGGAGCTGGGTGGCGGCGGCGTTGCCCACGCGGACCGGGGCCGACCCGCGGTAGCCCTCCAGATGGTCGAGCTCGCGTTCGGGCAGGTCGGTGCGCCCGTCTATTCCGTACATGATCTGGAGCGGCCCGGACGGCCGGTCGGCGCGCACGTCGATGAGGCGGGTGAGGAAGCCCATGAAGGCTTCGGCCTCCTCGGTGAAGCCGAGCCGCAGCAGCGCATAGACGCAGAACGCGGCGTCGCGGACCCAGAGGTACCGGTAGTCCCAGTTGCGGCCGCCGCCGATCTGCTCGGGCAGGCTCGTGGTGGCGGCCGCCACGATGGCGCCGGTGGGTGCGTAGGTGAGCAGTTTGAGGGTGAGCGCGGAGCGGTGCACCATCTCCCGCCACCGGCCGCGGTAGCGGGAGGCCGCCAGCCAGCGCCGCCAGAACGCCACGGTGGCGGCGAACTGGTGTTCGGCCTCCTCGGTCGGGCAGCCGAGCGGTACCCCGGGGCTGTCCGCACCGTCGCCGACCTGGTCGAGGGCGAACACCGCCGACTGGCCCTGCTCCAGGGAGAAGCGTGCCCGGACGTCCGGTCCGTCCCCCTCCAGCGGGACCGTGGCGGTCAGCGCCAGGGTCAGGGAGGCGGATTCGAAGAGCGCGGCCCCGTCGAGCATGTGCGTGGTGTGCGGCTGGGCGCCGTAACCGAACCGGGGTGCCACCCGGGCGCGGAACGCGATCGACCCGCGTACGCATACCACCCGCCGGATCAGCCGGTGCCGCGCGGCGGGCGGACGGGGATCGTCGGCGGGGGAGACCGGCATGAAGTCCTGGATCTCCCCCAGGCCCTCGTCGGTGAAGAACCGGGTGATGAGCACGTTGGTGTCGGGGAAGTAGAACTGCTTGGTGCGGGCCGGCGCACCGTCCGCGGGCGTGGCCGCGAGTTCGAACGCCCCGCCCCGGTCGGCGTCGAGGATGGCGGCGAAGACGCTGGGGGAGTCGAAGGCGGGGCAGCAGTACCAGTCGATCGTGCCGTCGCTGCCCACCAGCGCCACCGTGCGCAGGTCGCCGATCAGACCGTGCTCGGCGATCGGCAGATACCGGTCATGGTGTGCCGACGGGTGCGGCATCGCGTTCCCCTCCCGCTTCTCGGGCCCCGCCGCCCGCGGCGGCGCCGTCCGACCGCGGACCCGCGGACGCCGTCCCACCGCGCGCACGGCCGCTATCCGGTGCTGTATCCGCCAGCGCCCCCGTCCAACCCCACGGGCGGGTTACGCCGGCCGCGGGGTGCTCGTGGTGGGGCGTCAGCCTCCGGTGTTCGATCGTGCCGAGACGGCCAGCGCGCTCCGCGCCGTGACCGGGCCGGTCTCCTCGCAGGCCGACGTCGCGACATATATGTATCACTTGGTACAGAAGTGCTACGGTCATTCTGTACCGATCGATACGAAGGTTGGTCGGTGAGAACTCGAAGGGGTCGGGGATGGGAAAGCTGGAGGGCAAGACCGCCGTGGTGACCGGTGGCAGCACCGGGATCGGGCTGGCCACCGCGGAGCGGTTCGCGGCCGAGGGGGCGCACGTGTTCGTGACCGGCCGGCGGGAGGCCGAACTCGGCGCGGCGGTGGCGGCCATCGGGCCTGCGGCCACCGCCGTCGTGGGTGACATCGCGGAGCCCGCCGATCTGGACCGGCTGTACGAGGCGGTCCGGGCTCGTGGCCGCGGGCTCGACGTCCTGTTCGCCAACGCGGGCGGTGCCGTGTTCGCGCCGCTCGAGAAGGCGACGGATGAGCACTACGAGCAGAACTTCGGGGTCAACGTCCGGGGCACGTGGCTCTCGGTCCAGAAGGCGCTGCCCCTGTTCAACGAGGGCGCGTCGGTCGTGTTCAACGCTTCCATCCGCGCCGACGACGGGTGGGCGGACTTCGGCCTGTACTCCGCTTCGAAGGCCGCGGTCCGGTCCCTCGCCCGAACCTGGGCGAACGAGTTGAAGGGCCGCGGGATCCGGGTGAACGCGGTTTCGCCCGGCGCGATCGAAACGCCGGCGCTCGATCGGATCGGCGGTAAGGGCGAGGCGGAGGCGTTCAAGGCGGCACTCGTCAAGCGGGTGCCGATCGGCCGGCTCGGGCGTCCGGAGGAAGTGGCCGCCGCGGTGGCGTTCCTCGCTTCGGACGAGAGCAGCTTCATCTACGGCGCGAACCTCGACGTCGACGGCGGCGAGCACCAGTTCTGAGTCAGGCGGGCGGCCAGTTCCGCAGGGCGGCGTCGGCGACCATGCGCAGCTCGTCGTGGTCGGCGCCGCCCGCGGCCTGGACGGCGATCCCGTTTCCCACGGCCATCAGGAACCGGGCGAGCACGGCCGGGTCGGACGTCGGTGGCAGGTCCCCCTCGTCCCTGGCCTGCTCGAACCGCTTCACGAGGCGCGAGCGGGCGTCCTCGCGCCAGTCGGTCAGCAGGTCGCGGACGGCCCGGTCCCCGGGGCCCGAGGCCAGGCAGCCCTGGACCCCGAGGCAGCCGGACGGATGGCCGGGGCCGGTGGTGGTGTCGACCGCGCCGTGCAGGAACGCCGTGGCCACCGCCTCCGCGGTCGGTTCCTCGAGCGCCCGCATGCCGTAGGCGGCCGGTCCGGCGGTGTAGCGCTCCAGCACCTTGCGGAACAGGTCCTCCTTGCTGCCGAAGGCGGCGTACATACTCGGCCGGTTGATGCCCATGGCGGCGGTCAGGTCGGTGAGGCTGGCGCCCTCGTAACCCTGTTCCCAGAACACGAGCAGCGCGCGTTCGAGCGCTTCGTCCACGTCGAACTCGCGCGGGCGGCCCATCGCCGCCTTCCGGGTGGCTGCCATGGCGTCCAGCATAGCCAGCCGACCTCCAGCCCCAGCGTGCCGCTGCGCGGCGCGGATCCGGTCTGGGCAGGGCGGAGAACCTGGGAATTCTTCCCGAGCTGGCGGCCAGGATGGCGGGCAATCGTCTCCGGCAGCGGCTGCGTCCTGTTCGCGCGGTAGCCGAAGTGCCCGGCGTCTCCCCTCTGGGCAACCTGGCGGCCACGCCTCATGACCGCGGCATACCCGCGCCGTCACCGCCATCGGTTGGGCCAGCGACACAGACCTGAGCCATTACGGTTTCGACGGCGACCAGGCTGCGTTCGAGTTCAACGCCAAGTTCGACAACCCAGACATGTTCCTGGATGGAACACGCCCCTCGTGCGACGACAGCACCTACAACCCCAACGAGGAGTTCTGGGGTGCACGGGTGTGGGAAGTCAACGCTCCTCGCCACCGCCCGGCTGTTGCCCCGCCTGCTCGCCGGCGCGCCAGGGGCCCGGTGTTCTGCTCCGAGCGGCGCTCCCCCGACGCCGGAATATCGGGCCCGCGCCGTGGCCGACGTCAACGCCTGGACGGGCCAGGGACGGCTGTCCTACTCGCGCGGGAGTACCTGTTCAAGCAGCCAGCCGCGCCGACGACTCCACCGCGAAGGGGAGACCGCACCAGCTCCGCCATTCGGCGCTCACCGCACCTTGCTGCGGCCGGCCGCTCCGCGGCCGAACTCCATGCGAAATCCCGCCACCAGCGTCTGACCACCCTCGGTAAGCGCGTTCGGCTGGGCGAGGAGACCGCTGCGCGGACCACGGCCGGGCACGATCGTGTCGGGCGACTGGCAAGTGGAAAATGGTTCGTAGAGATAGGACTATTGGCGCGCCCCTAGTGGCGGGTATTGATTGTTAATCCTGCTATGCGGGATGACGGGAATTGCGTCCACATGGTTAGCGCTCCCGCTCTGACGGCGTTCTGATTGTCCGCTGATTGTGTGGTGGCTGCGATCTGATCAGCGTGTGATCTGTCTCTACTGTGACGCAGCCTCCACAATCCCCGCGGCGAAGTCCCGCACGAACGGAGCGAGCCGGGCGTGGATTTCGTCGCGTTCGCTGGCTTGGATGATCTGGGCGACGATGACCAGGTGCGCTAACCGACCGTCCGGGGTGTTTAGCTTGTCGGTGAACACGTCGCGGACCTGTCTGGCGACCTCGGGCTGCGTCAGGGAGTAGGCGTGCAGGACCGCCGCGTCCCATCCGGCTGGGGCGGCGCCCCAGCCTTCCCAGTCGAGGAGTTGGAGGCGGGGCGCGGTGAGGTTGGCCCAGTGGAGATCGCCGTGGGCGGTCTCCCATCGTTGGACCGTCAGGTCGATTCCGGCGCCGTCCACGTCTGGGAGGAAGCGGCCGATCCGGTTGATGTACTCCTGCCGGACGGCCTGTCTGCCCGCCGGGGGCGGTGTCGCACGCAACCGGGCCAGGGCCGATGCCAGGTCGTCCCACCACCGCGGGCCGAGGCTCGGCGCGTGGTCGAGGTCAGGGGTGGTGGAGACGCTCGCGCATCGAGTCCGCTGCCACAGGAGCGCCTGGTGCGTTGGGCCGTCGCCCCACGTCGCTTCGGCTAGCAGGAGAGGTCGGGGAATCGCTTCGTCGTCCAGCAGTGCGTCGGCCAGGAACGGCCCCTCCCAGAGTTTGCCGCCCGGACGGGGGCTGGTGGTGACACGCAGCCACGCCGCGACGCCGTCATCCGCGGTGGCCGGACCGCTGACGCTGCGTCCGTCGAGCCCGAAGTGGAGAGACTCGTCGGCTTTGGCGTGGACCTGGAGCCGGCGGCCCGCCTCTTGCCAGAGGCGGACCGGGTCAGATGGCGCGGGTGAGGAGGTCACTAATCTCCCTCAAGCGTGGAGGCGGCAGCAGACGGGCAACGGCATGGGCGGCGCGGTTCCAGTGCTCGGCGTTCGATGTGCTGAGCAGCACGCCGGTCAGACCGGGTGTCGAGGCGGCCACCGCGAGTGCTGCCTCGGCTGCGGTCGCGCTCTGACGGATGAACGCGGCGAGCGCATCGTTCACCAAGTGGACGAGTTCACCGCCGTGTAGCGGCGCTGATGCCCACACCTCCAATCCTGCCCGCTGCGCCTCCGCAATGGGGCCGAATCCGGCGAGGGCCTGGGCGATCGGGGTGATCTCGACGAGGGAGACCGGGAGCTGGATGGCGGCAAAACTGGTGTTGGGTCCCCCGGCCGCCTGGCGGGCCAGAGCTACAAGGGAGTCGACCGTGAATGCTCCATCGGTGAATCCGGACCACGTGGCGATGCCGTATCCCCCGATGAGCCCGTCGGTCCGTGCCCACTCCAGTTCCACCATGGCACTCCGGATCCGCTGGTGGAGTCCGTCACGGTCGCTGGCACCGCCGTGGTCGGGGTTGTGGAGGTAGACGAAGTCGAGCCGTTCACGGCCGAGTTCGGCCGCGCTGGCGGCGAGTTGGTGTCGGACGTAGCTGGGCATGATGCTGTGGCGGAGATTGACCGAGGGCAGTGCGCCCGCGGCTGTCGCAGTGCGGGCCTGTTTGGCGGTCATGTGTCCGATCTTCGTGGCGACGCGAACCTTCGGGTAGCGCCGGAGGATCGGAGCGATGGCACGCTGGTGGGTACCGGCCCCGTACACGGCGGCGGTGTCGATGAGTGGGCAGCCGGCGGCCGCCGCGACGCGAGCGGAGAACTCGGCGTCGCGGCAGCGGTAGGTGCCCAGTCCGAGGACCGTCACGCGGCCACGCCTTCCTCACCCACCCAGATCAGGGCGCCCTCGTCGAGAAGGCGGCGCAGCAGGACCAGCAACGCCCGCTCAGAGATGTCGGGTACGGCTGCGTGCAGCTCGCTGACGATGATGGGTCGTCCCTCGGCGAGCCGGCCGATGGCGGGTGCCGCCTTCGGGGCCATGCGCCAGCGTCGCCCTTGAGCCGCGAGCACGATTTCGGTCTCTTCCTTGTAGACCTGGCAGCGTTGCGACGCCAGTTGGATCCGCGAGGACATCGTCAGTTCACCGGTCACGGCGACCGGCAGGCTGAACGCCTGCCGCGCGGGTGCGACTTCGTTCAGGAATCGCTGGTAGTCCGCGACCACCCCCGGATCACGGAGCCGTCTCCCCACGAGTTCGGCGAGAGTGCTGGTCCACGCAGCTTGGTCGTCGGGGTCGCGGGGGACGTCGGAGCGGACCTCGATGTGTTCGCGCATCTGGTCGGTGACCCAGGCGAGGAAGTCCGCTCCGGTGGTGGTGTTGAGACCGCAGGTCAGATGCAGGCTCGGTTCGCCTTCGGATGCGGCCGCTGCGTGCCAGCAGCCGCGCGGGACGTGCAGGATGTCGCCGGGCTCCATGGTGAACTCGTCGATCGGGTCGGTCGGAGCCTCGTGGTCGAATTCCATGTCGGCGTACAGCGGGGCCACACGGGTCATCCCGTAGATCCGCCACCGCTTGCGCCCCGATACCTGAAGGACGATGACGTCGTGGTCGTCCCAATGGACGCCGAATCCCTCCTGGGCTGTCCACGAGGCGTAGGCGTTGACCTGGACATGGGTTCCCAGCCACGCCTCCAGGCCAGCGGCCGCCTCATTGATGGGTGGGTGCATCTCGTCGATCGCGTCCAGCACCAGCGTGGCGCCATTGCGAAGCTGTTCGTGGACCAGGTGCGGGACGGGACGGTTCCAGTCGGGCATCCGCCGGTAGGTCTGCCGTTGGGTGTAGGCGGCGACGTCGATCGTTCCGCCGGCCGAGAGGCGCATGCGCGGGCTGTCCAGGCGGTGCGTGGCTAGGAGCTGGTTGAGGTCGGGCCAGGTCAGCAGGTACGCGAAGGCGTCGGCGTAAGTGGCGGGGTATCGGGCGTGGGCGCGGCCGAGGACCTGGGCGAGGAACGTGTCCCCGCCCAGGCGGCCGCTGATCAGGTCAGCGGTCATGAGTTCTCGTTCCTACCGAAGCGCGTTGTCGTTCATGTCGCTCTTGCCGGTGCCACCGCCATCGGAGGGCTGCTCACCGCGCGCCCGGACGGCGTTGATGTTCTCCGCCGCGATCATCAGCTCGTCGTCGTACTCGTTCTGCATGCGAACCTCCAGAATGGGCTTTCGGACTATTGACAGCGGATGCGCTCCGGAGGGGCACGGGCCTGCGCTTTACTCAAGGAACCTCCCGTTCTCCGGGTATGACAGGCGGGGCAGTGCGGAACCCGCGTCCAGGGGGTCGGACGTTCTCCATCGGGGATGGGCCACCACACCGCCGCGCCGATTGGCACCGGGCGGCCCACTGGTTCGGGCCGGCGCCGGGGGCGAAGGCTGTTCGCTCGGCCACGCTCGTGTTCTGTCGCACGAGAGACGGCCGGGCATCTGATTCCAAGGGGAATCAACTCCTCCGCTGAATGCACATTGCTCTTCCTCGCGCTTCGATGAAATCGCTTCGGCCGTTCCGATTCACCCCCATCGCCGCCATGGTTTATATGCGGCCATAAGGTCGTGTGACCTGCGGATTCGCGCTGTCGGACATGTTTCTATGCCAGGGGCGAGGGGATCCGCCGAGAATCGGACGTAGCGACCTCGCTCTTGTGAGGCATTCTTGGAGTGCGGACCTTGAGGAGTGCTTCGATGGGCTGGACAAAGCAGCAGATCCGGCAGCTACGCGACCAACTGCAACAGCAAGGTCGGACGGCGGATGAGATCGCCACCGAAATCCGCCTACGGTGCCGGTGCTCTCCACTGGCCGCCTATCGGCTGATGCACGGCTGGAGCCAACGGGAAGCAGCGGATCGCCTGCGAGAGCAGTCGTCAGGTGTCGTCCTGGATCAGGGCGGTCTCAGCAGGCTGGAAGTGTGGCCCGAGGGAAAAGGGCGGCAACCACAGGCGGCGCACATTATCGCGATGGCCACCCTGTACTCGACAAAACCACTGTTCCTGCTCAGCCCGGAAGCCCTCGACGCGATGGACGACCGAGAGCGCGCACTCCTGATACGAATCAGCTCAAACCCACCGAACAACGAAGTGCCGCGCCCATCACACGAAACAGTTGCCCATGTTGCAAGCTACGGAAAATGGCGTTCCTTTTCTCCGGAAAGGCAGATAGAAATGGCGGCATGGCGCGCAATGAGATTCGCCTCGGTGGCTGAAGGCAGCAACGTGGGCTCGGAAACCCTCGACAACCTCTACGACGAGGTGGCCCGCATTTCGACCGCCTACCCCAGGGAGCCGCTGAACCGGGTTCTCGGTGACCTGATCGAGGCCCAGGATGTCGCGTTCCGGCTGCTTGAGGGGCGGCAGCGCCCACGACAGACGGCGGAGCTCTACCTGCTGAGCGGCGTAGTGTCACTCATGCTCGCGAAGGCGAGTCACGACCTGGGTGATCCGCGCGCAGCTATGAGACAGGCGCGGACCGCCTACATCTGTGCCGACAACGCCGACCACGACGGACTTCGGCTTCGCGTTCGTGCGCAGCAGTCCCTGATGGCGTACTGGGCCGGTTGGGCGACCGAGGCCGCCCGCTACGCGGATCTCGGGCGGGAGCTGGCTTCCGCTGTCGCAGGGTCCGCGGGGGTGTGGATGCTCTCCCAAAGCGCTCGGACGTACGCGTCGTTGGGTGACAGCGAACGGGCGCGCGCCGATCTCGCGCTCGCTGCCACGAAACGGGACAGCTTGGCGGACGACGAACTCGATCAGATGGACGGACTCATGCGCTTCGCCGATTGCCGCTACCTGTACTACTGCGCGGAAGCCCGGATATGGATTCCCGGAGCCGAGGACGAGGCGGAACATGCGGCCCTTCAGGCGATCGCTGCCTATGACGAGGCAGCGGCAGCGGGATCACCGGACTGGGCCTACGGGGATGACGCGGGGGCACGATCGGACCTCGCTCTGGTGCGGGCCGCCAAGGGAGAACTCGACGGGGTGGCCGAGGCGCTGCGCCCCGTGCTCGACCTGCCACCCGACAAGCGGGTGGCGGGTGTCATCGCGAGCGCGATGCGGGTGCACGGAGCGCTTCGGGAACCGCGGTACCACGGGAGTCGTCAGGCGACTCGCGTCCAGCAGGAGATCGAGGCGTACGGTCGAACTCCCGCCGCTGCCCTATCCTCTGGGCAGTAGCCTGCTGCGCATGACTCCCGTCGATGTTCCCGGCGACAGGCTCCACCTCCGCGAACTCCGGACGACCGACCTCGGCGATCTCGTCAAGGTTTATGGCGACGACACCGCGGTACGCTACCTGTCCTTCGAACCACGTACGCCCGAGCAGTGCGCCGCCATCATCGAATCGGCCATCAAGGACGCCCAGACTGAGAACCGGCGGGTGTACATGCTCGCCGTCGTCACACGCGATGACCACTTGGTGGGCACGGCTCGGTTGGGTATCGACGAGCGGCCCCACAGTGGTCAGATCGGTTTTGCCCTTCGACCTGACCTGTGGGGCCAGGGGATGGGCGGCGAGTTGGTTCAGCTCCTCCTACGGCTCGGCTTCGACGTTCTTGGCCTGAAACGACTGTGGGGAGCGCGATCGCCTGACAACGATGCCTCCCGCCGCGTCATGGAGAGGGCCGGGATGATCGAGGAGGGGCGCATTCGCCGGCATCTCTGGACACGCGACGCCTGGCGGGACTCGGTCGTGCATTCGATTCTCGACGATGAATGGCGAAGGTAGGACTCCACCCCCGCCAGGGTGAGTGACGGGATCAGATCGAGGTGGTGCACCCTCTGGTGCGTCCCGCATACGAGAAGAGGCCCTGACGTGCGGATCGTCTCCGCAGGTCAGGGCCTGTCTTCCTTCAGGGTGAGTGACGGGACTTGAACCCGCGACATCTTGGACCACAACCAAGTGCTCTACCAGCTGAGCTACACCCACCACGTCGCAGAGCGGACTCCCGCGTCTGCGTCCGAGATGATTCTAGCGGGTTCGCGGGACCGTTTGCTCACCCGTTTCCGGCGGGGCTCTCCGGTGAGGTGAGAACGCCGGTGCCGCCGTTCACCACGTCCGCGGCGATCGCGCGGGCCGTGGCCGTGTCGGGGCCTGGGGCGGCGACGAAGGCGGCGGCGCGGTAGTAGCGCAGTTCGCGGATGCTCTCGGTGATGTCGGCGAGCGCGCGGTGGCCGCCGTGCTTCTCCGGGCTCGCGAAGTAGACCCGGGGGTACCAGCGGCGGAGCAGCTCCTTGATGCTGGAGACGTCGACCATCCGGTAGTGGAGGTGCTCGTCGATCGCCGGCAGGTCGCGGGCGATGAAGGTGCGGTCGGTGGCGATGGAGTTGCCGCACAGCGGGGCCTTCTTGGGCTCCGGTACGTAGCGCTTGATGTGGTTGAGGACGAGGTCCTCCGCCTCCTCCAGCGACACGCCCTTGTCGAGTTCCTCCAGGAGGCCGGACGTGGTGTGCATCTGCCGGACGAAGTCCCCCATCTGGTCCAGGGCCGCCTGCGGCGGTCGGACGACCACGTCGATCCCATCGTCGAGCTGGTTGAGATCGCCGTCCGTGATCAGACAGGCCACCTCGATCAGCGCATCGTGTTCGAGGTCGAGCCCCGTCATCTCACAGTCGATCCACACCAGGCTGTCATTCATACGGGACAGCTTAGGACTTTCTCGCAATGGTGCCGGTGGCGGGCGTGCCGCGGCCCCGGACCCGGGGTGCGGCCGGGGCCGCGGGAGCGCCTAGAACAGCGAGAAGAAGTCGACGACGCCGGTGAACTGGAGCGCGGCGGCCCCGACCAGCAGCACGGTGAGGATCAGCACCAGCATCAGGCAGCCCATGCACCCGCCGCAGCCGCGCTTCTTCTTCTGCGGGGGCGGCGGCACCGGGTAGGGGGTCGGGCCGCCGGGGCGGCCCCACTGGCCCTGGCCGCCCATCGGGGGCTGGCCCGGGTACTGGCCCGGGGCGGGCGGTCCGGCCTGCGGCGGGCGGCCCGCGGCCGGGTAGCCGCCGGAGCGGCCCTGCGGGTAGGGCGCGGGCAGCGGAGGCTGGGCCGCGCGACCGCGCTGCGCGGGGTGCTGCGGTGGCGGAGCGTACCCGGGCCCGCCCTGGGGGCCGTAGCCGGGGGAGGCGGCCGGGTACGGGCCCCAGGGC
>NZ_QEIO01000011.1 GCF_003336425.1 Marinitenerispora sediminis
CACCGGCCCGCTCGACCTCGACGCCGCCGCCCCCAGCCCCGTGGCCCGCCCCGTCCTCGACGTCCTGGGGCCTAGCTCCTGCGGGAGGCGCAGGTGGCCAGCCCGTCCACCACGGCCATGCGCCGGTGCCCGCCGTGGCGGGAGAGCCGGTGCCCGGGTCACCGGGAGGCGTCGGGGGCCGGCTCCTCCGGGTGCGCGACCGGCTCCGGCCGCAGGGACGCCACGCTGCCCCACACCGCGATGACGGTGTTCCAGAACATGAAGATCGCCAGCGGCGGGTAGCAGGAGTTCAGCGCCGTGGTGCGGGCCGGGTCGCCGACCAGCAGGATCAGGCCGGTGAGGACCGCCGCGCCGATGAGGCAGGCGACGAGGCCGCGCAGCCATGCCGTCCACTCGGCGCGCAGCCGGGCCGGGCCGCGTTCGGGCCCCTTCTCCGGAGGCGGCCCGCCGGCGAACCGGTGCGCGAACCGGACGTCCGCCCACCGGATGATGCTGTGGCCGTAGCCGACGGTGAACCCCAGGTAGAGCGCGCCCAGGCCGTGGCTGAAGTCCGCGGTGCCGCCCGCGCGCAGGTGCAGCACGATCACGGCGAGCAGCGCGACGTCCAGCACGGGCACGAGCAGCAGCGCCACGGTGCTGACCCGCCGCATGCGCAGCAGGTAGCGGGCGGCCAGCCCGCCCAGCAGCAGCACCCAGAACAGCACCTCGGCGGCCAGGATGAAGGTCACGACCATGGTCTCGTCCGTACTCCCCGTCGGTTCGGTCGGCGCCCGGCTGCCGGGCGCGCCGGTGTCTCCGGCGGCCCTCCGAGCGTCGGATCCCAGCATCCACGTGCGCGGGGGCGCGGCGCGTCGCCCGCCGAGAGGAGATCGCGCTGCATCCTTCGATGTACGCGCCGCCGCCGCGGACGTGCTGTGATGGAGCGGTGCGGGCGACTCGGTTGCGGGAGATCATCGACCGGCGGATCCTGGGCGGCTCCGTCTACGTGGGCAGTGCCCTGTGGGCCGCGGCGCACTTCGCCGTGGGCCTGGTGTTCTGGCTGCTGGGTTCCTACGTCACCCGCTCCGGTGTGCCGGCGTGGACGCTGCTCCTCACCCTCGCCTGCGTGTGCGTGGCGCTGCTGTTCCGGCGGAGCAGGCCGTGGCTGGCGCTGCTGCTCGGGACGCTGGCACTGGCGGCGGACGGCGCCCTCTTCGGGCCGTCGACCTGGGTGTTCATCTCCTATGGGGACGTCCTCTACGGGATCGGCGCCTTCGGGCGGCGGCGGATGGCCCTGTGGACCCTCTACGTCGTCCTGGCCGGGCACGTCGTCGTGCTGGCCGTCCTGGTGTACCTGCTGGCGACCGGCGGGCTCCCCGGCGGGATGCTCGACCTGCTCCAGCTCCTCGGTCTGGCGGCCGTGCTGTTCCTGGTGCCCCTGACCAGCGGGTTCACCGTGCGCGAGTACCGGATGCGGGCCGAACTGGAGCGCGAGCGCGCCCAGCAGGTGGCGCGGATGGCCGAACTCGACCGGAGCAGCGCGATCGCCGCCGAACGCGGCCGCGTGGCGCGCGAACTGCACGACGTGATCGCCAACCACCTCAGCGCGGTGGCCGTGCAGTCCACCGCCGCGCTGTCCATGCGGGAGTTCGATCCGGAGCGCGTCCGGCGGATCCTGGAGGTGGTGCGCGACAACAGCGTGCAGGGGCTGGCCGAGATGCGGCAGATGATCGGGGTGCTGCGCGCCGCCGACGCGCCCGCGCTGGAGCGCGTCATGCCGCGGCTCGCCGACGCCGAGCGCCTGGTCGACGTCGCGCGCGAGGCCGGGCTGGAGGTGGACTACACCGAGCGCGGGTCGGCGTCGCCGCTGCCGGCGCAGGTGGACGCCGCCGGCTACCGCATCGTCCAGGAGTCGCTCACCAACGCGCTGCGCTACGCCGAACCCAAGCGGGTGCGCGTGACCGTCGAGCGCCGGGAGTCCGGCCCGGGCCTCCGGCTCCTGGTGATCACCGCGGAGAACGCCATGCCGCCGGGGTCGGGCGCGGAGGCGGCGGCGGAGCTCGGCGGCGGCGCGGGGCTCACGGGGATGCGCGAGCGGGTGGCGCTGCTCGGCGGTACGTTCGCCGCGGGACCGGCGGACGGCGGACGGTGGCGGGTGCGCGCCGAGGTCCCGGTCGGCGCCGGTACGGGAACGGGAGTGGGCGCGTCGTGATCCGGGTGGTGGTGGCGGAGGACCAGTGGGCGGTGCGCTCGGGGCTGGTCATGATCCTCGACTCCGCTCCGGACGTCGAGGTGGTCGCGGAGGCGGCCGACGGGGAGGAGGCGGTGGCCGCGGCGCGGCGGCTGCGCCCCGATGTGGTGCTCATGGACGTGCGGATGCCGCGCAGGGACGGGATCTCCGCCACGCGGGAGCTGACCGGGATGGGGGTCGACGTGCTCATCCTCACCACGTTCGACCTGGACGAGTACGTGTTCGGGGCGCTGCGCGCCGGGGCGGCGGGGTTCCTGCTGAAGGACAT
The DNA here is from genome assembly GCF_003336425.1 of Marinitenerispora sediminis. Classification (GTDB taxonomy): domain Bacteria; phylum Actinomycetota; class Actinomycetes; order Streptosporangiales; family Streptosporangiaceae; genus Marinitenerispora; species Marinitenerispora sediminis. The sequence continues at coordinate 2,499 of NZ_QEIO01000011.1, forward strand.
CGAGGCCGACGACCTCGTCGCGGCGGTCCGGGTGGTCGCGCGGGGCGAGGGGATGATCGCGCCGGCGGTCACCCGCCGGCTGATCCGGGAGTTCGCCGGTGCGGGACGCCCACCGGGCCGGTTCGGCAGCGGCGGCCCGGCGGCGTGGACGGCACCGGGCGCGGCGGCGCTCGCCCAGCTGACCCCGCGCGAGCGCGAGGTGCTGGGCTGCGTCGGCGAAGGGCTGTCCAACCAGCAGATCGCCCGCCGGCTCGGGATCACCGAGACCACCGCGAAGACGCACGTCAGCCGGATCCTCGCCAAACTCGACCTGCGCAGCCGGGTGCAGGCCGCCATCATCGCCCAGGAGCTGGACGGCTCGGTCTGAACCGGGACGTGCTTCGGTGCGGAGGCTCAGGCGGACCGGCCGGCCGGTGCGGTGACGCTGGCGAGGACCGCGGCCAGTCCCGCCTCGAAGCGGGCGTCGGCGTCCAGGACGGTGCCCTGGAGGGCGGCCACGTGCGGGTAGCGGCCGTCGACGACGGGCGCCTGCGGGTTCGGCACGCTCTCCAGGCGCACCTGCTGGATGACCGCGCCGGTCACGTAGGCGTCCAGCAGGGCGGCGGCCCGCACGATGTCCGCACCGGCCAGGCCGGCCTCCTCGAACGCGGCGTAGTGGATCTCCTGGGACCGCAGCGCCGAGGGGGTGTCGGGGCGCCGGTTGATCATCAGGGAGAGCGCCCCGGAGTGCCGCAGGAGCGCGGCGCGGTAGTCGTGCGCCCACGAGCGCAGCCGCTCGTCCCACGGCCGGTCATCCTGCGGCGCCTCCTCGGCGCCGGCGTCCGGATCGGTGTCCTCGTCGGTGTGGTCCTCCGCCACCGCGTCCCGGGGCGGCGCGGGGGAGACGTCGGTGATGTGCTCGACGATGGCGTCGAACAGCTGCTCCTTGCCGAGCGGGAAGTGGTGGTAGATCGCCATGGCCTCCACCGACATGGCGTCGCCCAGGCGGCGCATGGTGAGGCGGCCCAGGCCTTGGCCGTCGATGATGCGGAGGGCTTCGGTGACGATGCGCTCCGTGGTCAGACCGGCGTTGTTGCGCACGCGTCCCGTGGCGTTGCTGTAGCTCACTCGGCCCATCCTAGGCTTACCGCGTAAAGGCATGCGGGGCGACGTGCCGCACCCCTCCCATGTGACGTCGGCCACCTCTACAGTGGTGCTCGGCCGTGAATTCCCGGCGGTGACCCGGATCGGACGAGGAGCGACCATGGTGGTGGGCAGGCGCAGGATCGGACCGGAGGCGCGGCGGCGGCATGCCGAGGACGTCGAGTCGGCGGCCCGGTTGCCCGGGCTGGTGGCCGCCGCGGCCGAGGCGGAGCGGCGGCTGCGGGCGGCGCGCGTCGAGGGCGCCGACGTCGAGGAACTGCACCGGCGCGGCATGGAACTGGACGCGGCGCTGACCGAGGCGATGCGCGCCGCCTACGCCCGGCAGCGGGCGCTCATCGGCGCGCGCGGCTACGACGACCGGATCTACCGGCGGCGCCGCATGGCCCGGGCCGACGTCCGGGAGGCGACGGCCGCCGCGGAGCGGTTCCTGACCCTGCGGGAACGCCACCGCCTGCACGGCATCGCGCGGGTGCCGCGCCAGCCGGCGGCCTGACCGGCGCCGGCTGCCCGGCTCGCCGGTGCGCCGCTCCGCGAACGGTGACAGGATCGGAGGGCACGGAGCGTGCCCGCCGGGACGAGCGGCGGGACGGAGCGGTGCGGCCGGCCCCGGAGTGGCGCCGCCGCGTGGACGGAGAGAGCGGGATGCCGGATTTCATACGTATCGATCCAGCGTCGAAGACTCCCCCGTACGAGCAGATCCGCCTCGCGGTCGCCAACGCCGCGGCCCGGGGTGAGCTCCCCGTCGGCTACAAGCTGCCGACCGTGCGGGCCCTCGCCGAGGACTTGTCGGTCGCTGTGAACACCGCCGCCCGTGCCTACCGGGAACTGGAGCAGGCCGGGGTGGTCGAGACGCGCGGCCGCTCCGGCACCTTCGTCGCCGCCGGCGGCGACCGCCAGCGCGCGGAGGCGCTCGCGGCGGCCCGCGCCTACGCGGAGGTGATCTCCCGGCTCGGGCTGGACCGGGCCGAGGCGCTGGAGATCGTCACCGCGGCGCTGCGGCAGAGCGCGCGCTGAGGCCCGGCGGCCCCGGCCGGGCCCGCCGGTCCGCGCCGTTGCGCCGGCCGGCGTCGGACCGGCGAGGGCCTTCCCGGCGGGAGCGCTCGGCGCCTGGGCCCGGAATGCCGTTCTCGGCGGTTGTGGACGGCCGGGGACCCGGGGACGCCGGCGGCTCCGACGCTCGGCGGGAGCCGCACGAGGACGGTGCCGGCTGAGTAGGGGTCGACCTCGGGGCAGGGGGACCGCCAGGCGTCCGCCCCGTTGCCATTCGGGCCGGACCATCCGGGACTACGTCAGGTTCCCACCTGCGCGCGGAGTCGGAAACCGTAGCGGCGCGGTCGGGGACCACCGCGGCCGTGCCCGCCCGTACCGCGGGTGTGTCGGGCCCCGTTCCCCGCCCGTCCCGAAGGCACGAGGCCCGGGGCATGCGGGCGCCGGTCCGCCCGGTCCCTCGCAGAGGAGCCGGCGGCGGTGTTCCCCGGCTGGCCCGCCAAGGGGGCGAGGCGGTCGCCCCGACCATGCGGAACCAGCTCGACCCGGGCCGCCCCACCGTGCGCACCCGTCTGCGGATCTGGCGCTGAACGCCCAGTAACCCGTGCAAACCGGCCGATCGGCCTCCCGTGCCAAGGCGTCCCGGACGCGTCCCGGCTCGACCCGGACCGTCCGGGTCTGGTGCCGCCCGCCCCCCGGGGTCCGATCCCGAGGCCGCTCGCCGTCAGCGGTCCGCGCCCAGTACCACCATCAGGTAGACCGCGATGACGCCGAACAGCCCGGCCAGCATGCCGATCGCGCCGGCGGCGCTGGCGCCGATCGCGGTGATCGGGATGGCCAGGGTCAGCGAGATGATGCCCATCACGAAGCGGAGCGTGTTGCGGCTCATGCCGCCGCGCCGCGCCGGCGGCTGGTTGCCCTCCTGGACCCCCGCCGCGGCGAGACGGGCGGCGATGCGCGCGTCGATGGTCTGGTCGAGGCGCTCAGCGAGGGAGGAGGCGACGGCGTCGTCGTATTCGGGGCCGAGTTCGCGGCCGGCCTTGAGGGCGGCGGCCACCTCGTCCCGGGGCACGGGCTCGTGGGACATGGCACCCAGTATCCCCGTACGCCGCGGCAGCGTGACCGGTTCGCCGGGAACTCCGGGAAAGGTCAGGGATCACCCTGAAGTCCGGCAGGCAGGCGACGGCCCCGCGCCCTGGCGGGCGCGGGGCCGGTCGTCGCTCACCGTTGTGCCGACCGGGAACGGGCCGTCAGCTCGCGAAGTCGAGCAGCTGCTGGGCCCGGCTGGGGTGCCGGAGCTTGGACAGCGACTGCTTCTCCAGTTGGCGGATCCGCTCGCGGGTGAGGCCGAGGTGCTTGCCGATCTCGTCCAGCGTGCGCGGCCGGCCGTCCATCAGGCCGAACCGCAGCGACATGATGGTGGCCTCGCGCGGCTCCAGGTCGTCCAGCGCTCGGCGCAGCTGGTCGGCCATCAGCTGGCGGTCGACCACCTCCGAGGCCTCGGAGGCGTCGATGTCCTCGATGAGGTCGCCGATGCGGGTCTCGCCGTCCTCGCCGATGGTGGAGTCGAGGCTGATGGGCTGCCGGGTGACCCGCAGCAGCTCCTCGATCTGCGCCGGCGTCTTGTCGAGCTCGTGCGCCAGCTCCTCCGGGGTCGGCTCCCGCCCGAGGGTCTGGTGCATGTCGCGCTCCAGCCGGCTCACCTTGCTGAGCAGCTCCAGGACGTGGACCGGGAGGCGGATGGTGCGGGCCGAGTCGGCGAAGCCGCGCTGTATGGCCTGCCGGATCCACCACATGGCGTAGGTGGAGAACTTGTAGCCCTTCGCGTAGTCGAACTTCTCGACCGCGCGGATGAGCCCGAGGTTGCCCTCCTGCACGACGTCGAGCAGGGACATGCCGCGATCGCTGTACTTCTTGGCGACCGACACGACCAGCCGGAGGTTGGCCTCCAGCATGTGGGACTTGGCCTGCCGGCCGTCCTCGGCGATCCACTCCAGTTCTTCGCGCTCTGCCGCGCTGAGCCCGTCGGGCCGCGACGCGCCCTCCACCAGGCCGAGCTTGTACTCGGCGAAGAGGCCGGCCTCGATGCGCTTGGCGAGGTCCACCTCCTGCTCGGCGGTGAGCAGCTGGCGGCGGCCGATAGCCTTGAGGTAGGTGTGCACCGAGTCGCCCATGGCGGGGGACTGATCGTCCAGATCGGCCTCGGGGGCCTCGGTGTCGGATACGGTGGACCTGACACGGCGACCCTTGGGGTCGGCGACCTCGGCCCGGGTGGTGTCGAGGGCCTCCTCCAGCTCGTCCTCGTCGGCCTCCACGGACTCGACCGCGCCGTCGCCTCCGCTGTTGGCCAGGCGGACCCCGGCGTCGCCGAGCTCGCGCAGGATGGAGCGGCCGTCGGCCGGGCTGATGCCGGCCGCGGAGAACGCGGCCCGAAGCTCCGCCAGGGACAGGTGTCCCTGCGAGCGCCCCCGCGTGATCAGTTCCTCCAGGGCCGCCGAGGCGGTGGGCCCGGCGGCGGTCCCCGTCGCCGTGGGAGAAGTGGCTAGGGCAGTGCGCGGCATGAGGGCACCTCCCTCCCTTCCAAGACGTCAGGCGCGCGGCGGCTAGGAGTCCGCCGTCTTGGCGCGCCATTATGTCCAACGTGTTAGAGAGTCAAATGTTCCCGATCTCGATTGGATATCGTTGGCAGTGGCCTAGGTCACGTCCGATGTGGTAGTGGGTGCCGTGGCGAGCGGGTAGGGCGGTCATCCGCGGGTCATGGGCACCGGCCCTGCCGCGTCCATCCGCTCGTCGGTCCAGTAGGCGGTCACCCCGCCGGGGTCGGCGCCCGTGGCGTGCACGTCCGGGCCGCGCGCGGCGGTGGTGGGCGGGCGGTCGGGGCCGGCTCCGCCGTCCGGCTCGGCGGCGGCCGCCGCCGAGGGAAGCAGCGTGACGCTGAGCAGGGCCGGAGCCGCGATGCCGGCGATCCGGCCGCGCGGGATGATCCGCATCCACGGCCTCCTTCCTCCGGGGCGAGGACCGCTGTGTGGGATAGACGTGCCCCGGTGCCGGGAAGTTCCCTTACTCAGGGCGCCGCGCCGCCGCCCGGAGCGGTGCCCGTGGAGTGCCCCCTGCCCCGGAGCCCCGCGGTCATTCGCGGGGACCGGCCTGCGGGCCGGCCGCCTGGCGCAGGGCGCGGAGGTCGGGCTTGCCGGAGGCGAGCAGCGGCAGTGCGGCGCGCAGCTCCAGCTCGCGCGGGGCGGCGTAGCGCGGGAGGTGCTCCGCCACCCACGAGCGCAGCTCCGGCAGGGTCGGCGGGGCGGCGGGGTCCGCGGGCACCACGACGGCGGTGACGCGCTCGCCCCACTCCGGGTCCGGGCGCCCCACCACGGCCGCGTCGGCGACCGCGTCCAGCCGGGCGAGCAGCGCGGCCACCTCGCCGGCCACGACCTTGTGCCCCCCGGTGTTGATGACGTCGTCCACCCGGCCGCGCACGGTCAGCCGCCCGTCCGCGAGCCGGCCGAGGTCCCCGGTGCGGAACCAGGTCCGCCCGCCCTCGTCCACCAGGTGCTCGGCGGACAGCTCGGGGCGCAGCCGGTAGCCGCTGAACAGCACCGGCCCGGACAGCAGCACCCGCCCGTCGTCGGCCAGGCGCACCGCCACGCCGTCCAGCGGCACGCCGTCGTAGACGCAGCCGCCGCAGGTCTCGCTCATCCCGTAGGTGGTCACCACCCGGCCGCCGGCCGCGCGAGCCGCCGCGAGCAGCCGCTCGTCCGCGGCGGCGCCGCCGAGCAGGATCGTGCGGAAGAGGGAGAGGTCGGCGCCGGAGGCGAGCAGCCGCCGCAGCTGGGTCGGCACCAGCGAGACGTGCGGACGGTGCTCGGCCGCGGCCGCCATCACCTCGGCCGGGTCGAAGCGCCGGTACAGCGGTTCGGCCCCGCCCGACAGCGCCCGCAGCACCACCTGGAGCCCGGCGATGTAGCTGGTGGGCAGGACGCACAGCCAGGCATCGCCGGGTCCGGCGCCGATCCGGTGCGTCGAGGCCCGGGTCGAGTGCCGCAGCGCCGCGGCGGACAGCTCGACCCCCTTGGGCTCGCCCGTGGAGCCGGAGGTGGCGATGAGCAGGGCGGTGTCCTCGGCGACGCCGGCCGCGCCGTCCAGCGGGGTGACGCCGTCGGCGGTGCGCAGGGTCGCGGGGCGCATGGCCCGCAGCAGCGCTCGGACGTGCGGCCGCGGGGCGTCGGCGGCGATCGGCAGCAGGGCCGGCCCGCCCCCGGACATCGCGGCGGAGAGGAGGTCGGCGAGCCGGGCTCCGTCGAGCCCGAGCACCGCCTGCAGCGGTCGGTTCGGCACGGCCCACCAGCGTAGTCGCGCCCGCGGGGCCCTCGCCGCCCGGTCCGGGGCACCGCCGCCCGCGGCGCGGATCCGCTGCCGCGTACCGGGCGCTACGGGCAGGCGACTAGGGTTGATCCCCGGATTGGTGAGGCGATCCGGCGCGCCCACGACGGCCGCGGGCCGGGCGGTCGGCCATCGCCTCGATCACAGCGTCGCTAAGGAGTTGACGGAGATCGTGAGCAGCGTGGTCGATTGGCAGCGGTCCGGTGAGTACACCGACATCATCTACGAAACCGCCGAGGGCATCGCCAAGATCACGATCAACCGCCCGGAGCGGCACAACGCCTTCCGCCCCCAGACGCTCTTCGAGCTGCAGGACGCGTTCAACGTGGCCCGCGACGACTCCGAGGTCGGCGTCATCATCTTCACCGGCGCCGGCGACAAGGCGTTCTGCTCCGGCGGCGACCAGAAGATCCGCGGCGACGACGGCTACATGGGCGACGACGACGTCGCCCGCAAGGGCATCGGCCGGCTCAACGTCCTGGACCTCCAGGTGCAGATCCGCCGGCTGCCCAAGCCGGTGATCGCGATGGTGGCGGGCTGGTCCATCGGCGGCGGCAACGTGCTCCAGGTCTGCTGCGACCTGACGATCGCCGCCGACAACGCGCGGTTCGGCCAGACCGGGCCGAAGGTCGGCTCCTTCGACGGCGGCTACGGGTCCTGGCTGCTGGCCGAGACGGTCGGCCTGAAGAAGGCCCGCGAGATCTGGTACCTGTGCCGGCAGTACACCGCCCAGGAGGCACTGGACATGGGCATGGTGAACACGGTCGTGCCGCTGGAGCGCCTGGAGGAGGAGACCGTGGCGTGGGCGCGCGAACTGCTGGAGAAGTCGCCGCTGGCGCTGCGGATGCTCAAGGGCGCCATCAACGCCGTGAGCGACGGCGCGGCCGGCATGCAGCAGTTCGCGGGTGACGCCACGATGCTCTACTACATGAGCGAGGAGGCCCAGGAGGGCCGCGACGCGTTCCGCGAGAAGCGCCGCCCCGAGTTCGACCGGTTCCCGCGCCGTCCCTGACCGGCACGGCCACGCAAAGGCGGGCGAGAGGGAGGACGGGCATGCGGCAGGCGGCGACGCGCGGAAGCGGGGAAGAGCCCTCGCTCCGGGTCTTCGCGATCCCGATGCGCACCCGCTTCCGGGGCGTCACCTCGCGGGAGGGCGTCCTGGTCCGCGGGGCGGCGGGCTGGGGGGAGTTCTCCCCGTTCGCCGAGTACGGGCCGCGGGAGTGCGCGCGGTGGTGGGCGGCCTGCCACGAGGCCGCCGAGCAGGGCTGGCCGGACCCGGTCCGGGACCGGGTACCGGTCAACGTGACCGTGCCCGCCGTGGGCCCCGAGCACGCGGCCCGCATCGTCGCCGAGGGCCGGGGCTGCCGCACGGCCAAGGTGAAGGTCGCCGAGCGCGGGCAGCGCGCGGCCGACGACATCGCCCGGGTCGAGGCGGTCCGCGACGCCATCGGGCCGGGCGGCCGGGTGCGGGTGGACGCCAACGGCGGCTGGGACGTGGACACCGCGGTGCGGATGGTCCGTGAGCTCGACCGGTTCGGCCTGGAGTACGTGGAGCAGCCGTGCGCCACCCTCGCCGAGCTCGCCGAGGTCCGGCGCAGGGTGGACGTCCCGGTCGCCGCCGACGAGTCGATCCGCCGCGCCGAGGACCCGCTGCGGGTGCGCGCGGCCGGCGCCGCGGACATCGTGGTGCTCAAGGTGCAGCCGCTGGGCGGGGTGCGGGCGGCGCTGCGGGTGGCCGAGGCGTGCGGGCTGCCGGTGGTCGTCTCCAGCGCGGTGGAGACCTCGGTCGGGCTGGCGGCGGGCGTGGCGCTCGCGGCGGCGCTGCCGGAGCTGCCGTACGCGTGCGGGCTGGCGACGATGCGGCTGCTGGCGGCGGACGTCTGCGCCGAGCCGCTGGAGCCGGTCGACGGGTACCTGCCGGTGCGCCGACCCGAGGTCGACGCCGACCGGCTCGCGGAGGTGGAGGCCGATCCCGCGGGCTGGCCGGCCCGCGTGGCGGCCGCCCGCGAGGTGTGGCGGGAGCAGCGGGCCACCGCGGGTGAGGTGTGACGTCGGCGGAGGCGGGAGAGGACCGCCGGAACCCGCGGTGAGGGCCCGGCGAGCACGGGCCAGTGGCCGCCACGGCGTCGGGGCCGGCGGCGAGGGCCCGTCCCCACTGGGGAGTCGCGGTGACCGGCCGGAGCGGCAGGTGCCGCTCCCAGCGGCTCGCGGAGGGTCGGACCGACGTGACTCCCGCCTTGTCCGGGACGGGCCCCAGCGCACTGTCGTGGGGTTGTCCGCTCCGGCGCTCCCGTCGAGGTGAACGCTCCTACCCTGGAAGGGTGTACCGGCCCAGCGCGCACTTCAGGCGGACCGCGGAGGAACGCCGGGACCAGCTGCTCTCGTGGAACCGGGAGGACACGGCGTTCTTCGCGGCCGGGGCGTGCCACATCCTCGCCTTCGCGTTCCTGGAGACCTATCCGGAGGCCGGCTTCCGTGCCATGGGCCTGTGGCCGCGCGGGGAGCGGGATCCCGGCCACGTCTACGTCACCGACGGGACCTGGGCGTTCGACCACGGCGGGTGGACCCGGCCTGGCGAACTGCTGGCCGTGACGCGGGCCGCCGAGCCCGCGGCGGACCTGCGGCCGCAGGCGATCAACGCCGGTCTGGACACGTTCTGCGCCTGCCACCGCCACCGCCCTCGGCAGCGCTTCGCCTTCGATCCGTGGAGCCGGGCCCTGCGCTACATCGCCCGGTTCCCGCCTCCCAGTGGGGAGCCGTGATCCCACCGGTCAGCGCGCACCATGGGAGGACGCGGGCGCGCACCCACCGGTGGATCGGACACCGAACGCCAGAAACCGGTGCGACGGGCTGATCAGCGCCCCGGACAAGCGGCCGCTGGCCGCTCGGCGGCCGCCGACCGGCACGGCAGGGCGCCGTCAGCGACCAAGCCGCACCACGAGTCCCGCGGTCGGCCGAGGCCGCCGGACGGACGCCCGGTCGCTGATCCTCGGGCCGTCTACGGCGTTCACTCGCCCCGCACTTCTCTACCGGCCTCGGGCTGCCCCGGGCGCGCGAACGCCCCTGGCTACGCCGATCGGGCACGGTCAGGGGACAGACGAGCGGGTCCGGGGCCTTCCCGAAGGCGGTCCAGATGCGCACTCCGGCGGGGGTCGGCCATGCCCAACGGCGTCGGCCGGAAACCGCCGGGCGGCCTTCTCCGCCAGGCCGTGGCCGCTATCGGCGACGCCGAGCCCGTCCCCTCCGCCCTCCGGCACCATCGCTGCCGGGCACGCGGGTCCGCACGGTGGCTGCGATAGCCGCCCAGCTGCCAAGCTGGCCGCCTCCCTCCTCGGCAGTGCCTCAACGGGCGAGGTCGCGTAGCCAGACGCGGATGGCGGCGAGTCGGACGGTTCCGTCACCGATCACGGTTTTCTTGTGGTCCCTGGTCACGCGGGGTTCTGCTCGCGCACGTTGATCGCGTGTTCCACGGTGGTGCCGGTTGCAGCAGGTGTCCCGGGGCGGTGCCGTTCCGGTAGGCGGCCCGGCCGACGGCCGGCGGCCTGCCGCTCGCCGGTCCACGTCTGCGGTGGTTCTCGCGCCGCATGGGACCGGCCGAGCGCGTCGGATCCGTATCCTTTCGTGCCGCCGGGCCCGTCCGCTTCGGGGCCTTGGCGGCGTGGTGGTGGGCGCGCACCCTGGCGAAGTCGACGCCGATGTCGAGGTGCTCGCCGGGGCCGCCTCGATACGCAGGTCATCGGCGATGGCATTCATTGGCCAGTGGCGGGAACCGACTCCGCAGACGTGCCCCCGCCTTCCTGCCGCGGCTCAGACGCCGGCCAGCACCCGGCCGGCGTCGCGCGCGGCGTCCAGGGCCTGGGTGCGCTGCTGCTCGGCGAGGTCCCGCAGCCCCTCCATGCCGGGCGTGGTCGCGGCGAGGGTGAGTTCGCACTTGATGAGGGTGAGGTCGGCCTGCCAGATGCCGCCGACGACACGCCGGAGGTAGGGGGTGGAGTGGTCCCAGCCCTCGCGCGGGGTGCCGGGTCCGTAGCCGCCGCCCAGGGTGGTGGCCACAACCGTGCGGGTGCCCTTCAGCACCGGGGTGGCCGGTCCCGCGCCCGCGATCACCAGGTCGACCCAGGTCTTGAAGTGCTGGGAGACGCCGAAGTTGTACAGCGGCACGGCCAGGATGGCGGCATCGGCGTCCTGGAGTTCGGCCGCCAGTTCCGCCGCCAGGGCGAGCGCATCGCGCTGGGCCGGGGTGCGCTCGGCCTCGGAGGTGGAGCCGGCGGTGGTGGCCAGTGCCCAGGCGTCGGCGGGCAGCGGGGTGGCGCCCAGGTGGCGGCGGGTCACGGTGCCGTCCGGGTGGGCGGCGGCCCATTCGGCCTCCGCGCGGTCGGCGATCTCCGCACTGGTGGACATGGCCGGGAGGATGCTGGCGTCCAGTCGGAACAGGTGCATGAGGGCTCACTTCTCCAAGAGGTGCAGGTCCGCGAGGCGCGGAGCGATGGCGGACGCGGGGGTGACGGCCCGATGCCGTCCCCGAAAGCATAAGCGGACTTTACCCCGCTTTTGCTGCGAGGGGTAGATTGCCTCTGTGAATCCGCCCACCGTGCCCTTTGGGAAACCGCGCGCCGAGCGCGCCGACGCCGCACGCAACCGCGAACGCCTCCTGGAGACCGCCCGCGCGATGATCGCCGAGCACGGAGCGGACAAGGTCACCATGGACGCCCTCGCCGAACGCGCCGGGCTCGGCAAAGGGACCGTCTTCCGCCGCTTCGGCACCCGCGCGGGCATCTTCCGCGCCCTGCTCGACGACAACGAACGCCGGTTCCAGGAACAGGTCCTCTCCGGCCCGCCACCACTGGGCCCCGGTGCTGACCCCCGCCAGCGCCTCATCGCCTACGGGCGCGCCCGCATCCCCTTCCTCCTGGCCCACCACGCCATCGCCCGAGCCGCCATGGACCCCTCCGAACCGGCCCCGGCGGGCGCGGTCAGCATGACCCGCGCCCACATCCGCATGCTGCTCGCCCAGGCCCGCCTGCCCCCCGGCCTCCTGGACGGCCTCGCCGTCCAGCTCACCGGCGCCCTCGAAGGCCCGCTCCTGCTCTACCTGACCACGAACCAGGCGCAACCCGACGACGGCCGCTCCCTGGCCGACAGCTGGCAGGTCCTCGTCGAACACATCACCCACCACTGCCACCAGCCGACCGGGCACGGCGGCCCCGTGATGGCATAGCCCCCACGCGCCTGGCCGCGCGGCACCGCCCAGCGGCCCGCGACCCCGCCAGTTCCGAGCCGCGCGTCGCGCCGACCGGAGGATCGCGCCGCCGCCCGAAACCGACCGGACACCCGCACAACCGGCCCTGACGCCGGGACCGTGTCCGCGCGGCCGTATCCGAGCGACCGCCCACGGGGTGCGGCCGTCCCCATCTCCGCCTCGATCGGCGCCGCCTCCACCAGAGAGCGCTCCCCGCGCGGGTGATCCCGCTCCGGCGCCCGTCCGCGCCGAACGCGTCGTGCGCGCCGTCCTGGCCGGCCAGGTACAGGAGGGGTTCCCGTCCCGGGCGTGCGCCCGCGCACCAGCGGCACCAGGCGCCTCACCACGGCGGAGCGGGGACCGGTAGGCGGGCCGGAGACGGAGGAGCGGGCCCGGCCGGCTGACCGGTCGCGCTGGAACGGTGCCGTTCCGGGCTCCCAGCGGCCGTCGGCGGGCGGGACACGTGGCGGACATGTCCGCGTCCGGGTGCGCAGAACGGAGGCCGGTCACGAAATACGGCTGAACGGCGCGTTCGTGCCTGTCGCGTGACACGCGTGCCGTAGCCTGGCAGCTTGGCGGATCGCCGGTCCGGTCGCCCGGCCGGCTCCGCCGACGGGAGACGGGACGGCGGCACCCCCGCCGCACCCGCTCCCCGGGCTGGCCGTTCCCCGCCCCCGACCGCGAGCCGACGATGAAAGAAGCTGCTGTGAACCCCTCCACCGCCCTGGCGCGTGTCCTCGTCGATGAGCTGGCGCGGTGCGGGCTGGCCGAGGCCGTCATCGCGCCGGGGTCGCGGTCCACGCCGCTGGCGCTCGCCCTGGTCGCCCACCCGGGGATCCGGACGCACGTGCGCATCGACGAGCGGTCCGCGGCGTTCCTGGCCCTCGGGCTGGCCCGTACCGCGCGGCGCGCGGTCGCGCTGGTGTGCACCTCCGGGACCGCGGCCGCCAACTTCCACCCGGCGGTGCTGGAGGCCGACCAGAGCGGGGTGCCGCTCCTGCTGCTCACCGCCGATCGGCCGCCGGAGCTGCGCGGAACGGGCGCCAACCAGACGGTGGACCAGATCGCGCTGTACGGCTCGGCGGTGCGGATGTTCACCGAGGTGGGCGTCCCGGAGCCCGTGCCGGGGATGGTGGCCTACTGGCGCTCGCTGGCCTGCCGCGCCTGGGCGGCCGCCTCCGGGCGGCTGCCGGGGCCGGTGCACCTCAACCTGGCGTTCCGCGACCCGCTGGTGCCCGATCCGGACGGCGCGGGGGAGCCCTGGCCGGAGTCACTGGCGGGGCGGGACGGCGGCCGGTCCTGGATCTCGATGGCGGGGGCCCCGCCGCTGGAAGCGCCGCCCATGGTGCTGCCACCGGTCCAGCGCGGCGTCATCGTGTGCGGGGACGGCGACTACGACCCGGTGCCCTACCTCGCGCTGGCCGTGCAGACCGGCTGGCCCCTGCTGGCCGAGCCCACCTCCAACGCGCGTCGCGCCGAGGCGGTCTCCACCTACCGGCACCTGCTCGCGGTACCGGACTTCGTCGCCGCGCACGAGCCGGACATCGTGGTCAGCGTGGGGCGGCCGGGGCTGTCGCGCCAGCTGCTCGGCTACCTGCGCCGGGCCGGTCGGCATGTCGTGGTGGGGGAGCCGACGGCGTTCGCCGACCCGGTGCGCACCGCCACCGACGTCGTGCCCGGAGTGGTCGCCGCGGCCACCGCCGAGCCCGACACGCCCTGGTCCCGCTCCTGGCGGGACGCCGAGGCCGCCGCCCGAGCCGCCACCGACGAGCTGCTGGACGCCGACGACACGCTCGGCGAACTCCGCCTGGCCCGCGACATGGCCGGCCACCTCCCCAACGGCTCCCTGCTGTTCGCCGGATCCAGCATGCCGATCCGCGATCTCGACGCCACGATGCCCGCCCGCTGCGGCGCCCGCATCATCGGCAACCGGGGTGTCAGCGGGATCGACGGCACGGTGTCGACCGCCGTGGGCGCCGCCCTGGCCCACCAGCGCGACGGCGGCGGCCCCGCGGCCGCCCTGATCGGCGACCTGGCCCTGCTGCACGACCAGAACGGCCTGATCACCGGTCCCGACGAACCCCGCCCCGATCTGGCGCTCGTGGTGGTGAACAACGACGGCGGCGGCATCTTCTCCGGCCTGGAACAGGCCGGCCACCCCGACTTCGAACGGGTCTTCGGCACCCCGCACGGCGCGTCGATGGAACGCGTGGCCGCGGCGGCCGAGGTCCCCTACACCCGCCTGGAATGGGCGGGCGACCTGCCCAAGGCCCTACTGGGCGAGGGGATCCGGCTGATCGAGGTCCGCACCGACCGAGCGGAGTCGGCGGCACAGCGGCGGAGGCTGCAGGAGGAAGTGACCGCGGCGCTGGGGTGAGAGCGCCGCGGTCGGGTCCCGCGTCACGGCCTCCAGGAGAGTTCGAAGTAGCTGCCGGGGCCGACGCCGTGAGGGAGCGGTCCCCAGTCGTCCGCCAGGGTCTGCACCAGGAGCAGCCCGCGTCCGTTCTCCGCGTCGGGGTCGGTCACGGGACGCGGACGGCAGGCGTCGCGGCTACCACCGGCGCCGCGAACCTCGACGCGCAGTCGTCCGGGCCCGCCGCTGCTCCGTCAGGGCAAGCCCTCCCCGTAGACGTGCTCGACCGACAGCACGATCAGCACCCTCCGGTCGGACACCATCACCGACCGGTACTCCTCCCAGTCCGGATGCTCTCCCGCCGCGGCGCGGTAGTAGTCCACCAGTGCCGCCACCTCCGGGCCGTGCGGGTCGGTGCCCGGGCCGATGAGGGTCGCCGTGCCCTCGGCGGTGGCCCATGCCGAGCCGTCCGGGGCGGTGACCTCCAGGGCCGCCCGCGGGTCGCGGCGCAGGTTGGTGATCTTGGCCGTCGCCGCGCTCGTTGAAACGTAGATGACCTCGGCCGGCCGGTCGTAGAAGGGCTGGACGGGGGAGAGTTGCGGTCGGCCGTTCGACCTCAGTGTCGCGAGGACGCCGAGTCGGCTCTCCGCGAGGAGCGTGCGCGGGTCGTAGGGGGACGCGGTCATCGCTTCTCCTCCGGCGTGCGGAACTGCTCGATCATCGCGACGTAGCCGTCGTCGCCTCGCCCGGCGTTCACGGCCCGATCGGCGAGGGACGCGAGGAACCGGGGCAGTTCGGTGCTGACCCCGACGGCGGCGCTCTCGTCGATGAGGTGCCGCATCGCCACCGCGTGGGCGCCGAGCGTGATGTCATCGACCGGGTAGGCCCCGCTGTCGATCTGCCGGGCGTAGCCGGAGACCCAGCCGGCCACCGTCTCGATACTGGCTTTCGCGACCGGCGCGAACGTCGTGGCGTCCACTCCCGCGCGAGTGAGGAGGGCGGCGCCGTGCAGGAAGCCGTTCATCGTGTTCCACATCAGGCTCAGCACCGCCATTTCGTGCAGTGCCGAGAGAGCGGGATCCTCGGCCAGGTACGCGGTTCCCGCGCCGAGGCTCCGCAGCGCCGCCTCGTGCTCGTCGAAGGCCGGGCGCGACCCGTTGTACAGGAGGAACGCGTCCGCGGTGCCGATGGCCGCGGGGGTGCCCATGATCGCGCCGTCGAGGTAGGCGGCGCCCCAGCCGGCCGCCCACTCGGCGGTGGCGCGCGCCGCCTGCGAGGTGCCCGTGGAGAGGTTCACCAGGACCCGGCCGCCGAGGACCCCGCCCGCCGGGTCGAGGAGTTCGCGTACGGCATCGGAGTCGGTGATGCAGACGACGACGAGCGGGCCGGCCGCGACGGCGTCCGCCACGGAGCCGGCCAGCGTCGCTCCGCTGGCGACGAGCGGTTCGGCCTTCGCCGCCGTGCGGTTCCACACGGTCGTGGGATGCCCGTCGCGCAGGAACGCTTCGGCGAGCGCCCGGCCCATCCGCCCCAGGCCGATGACCGTCACGGGCGTGCGGTCCGTGTCGTGATGCCGCGTCATGTGCTGTTCCAGAGGTGCGTCATTGCTCATGGCAGAATCCTCAACGTTCATACCGATATGAAGGTCAAGGGGCGGAAGCATGCTGATCGGTGAACTGAGCCGTCGAACAGGTGTCCCCGCACATCAGCTCCGGTACTACGAATCCCAGGGGCTCCTGGAGCCCGGCCGGGGCGCCAACGGCTATCGCGAGTACTCCGAGGACGCCGTCACGACCGTCGCCCAGATCAGGAAGCTGCTCGACGCCGGCCTGTCGACCAAGGAGATCGAGTTCCTCCTGCCCTGCGCCACCGGGACGGGGCCCGACCTCGAACCCTGCCCCGAAACCCTGGTCATGCTGCGCGCACGCATGCAGGGGCTGGACGAGCGCATCGACACGCTCACCCGCTCGCGCCGGGCCCTGAACGACGTCATCGACACCACCGGGCGGCGACTGGCGGAGTACACGGCTCAGGGGCGCATCCCCGCGCCGACGTCGGCGCCGGCGTGAGCGCCCGGGCCGCCGCTACGTCCCGTCGGTGAGAGCCTCGCGCATCACCCGGAACTTGGAGTCGGCCTCCGCCAGTTCCGCGTCCGGGTCCGAGCCCGCCACGATGCCGCAGCCCGCGAAGAGGCGGGCCCGCGGCCCCGTGATCTCGGCGCAGCGCAGGGCGATGCCCCACTCGCCGTTGCCGCGTGCGTCCAACCAGCCGACCGGGCCGGCGTAGCGGCCGCGGTCAGTGCCCTCCAGGTCGCGGATCAGGTCCACCGCGGTCGGCGTCGGGGTGCCGCCGACCGCCGCGGTGGGGTGCATGGCGGCGACGACGTCCAGGGTGGAGACCTCCGGGCGCAGGGTCCCGCGCACGGGGGAGGCGAGGTGCTGGACGTTGGCCAGCCGGAGCAGCTCCGGCAGGTCGGGGACGTCGATCGACGAGCAGAGCGGGGTGAGGGTGGCCCGCAGGGAGTCGACCGCGTAGCGGTGCTCCTCGACGTCCTTGGCAGAGCCGGTGAGGTCGGCGGCGAGCCGCGCGTCCTCCTCGGGCGTGCCGCCGCGGGCGCGGGTCCCGGCGAGGACCAGGGACGTGACGTCGTCCCCCTCGCGGCGGATGAGCAGTTCGGGGGTCGCACCCACCATGCCGGCCACCGAGAACGTGTAGCAGCCGGGGTAGTCGCGCGACAGGCGGGCCAGCAGGGTCCGCACGTCGATGTCCGCGGGAGCGTCGGCGTGCACCTCGCGGGCCAGCACGACCTTGTCCAGGGCACCGGCGCGGATCCGGGCGACCGCCTCCGCGACGGCCGCGCGCCACTGGCCGGCGTCCGGAGTCCCGTCCCGCCACGCCAGCCGCCCGACGGGGCGCAGCGGCCGGACCTCGCGCAGCACGTCCGCTGGGCGGGCTCCGGGACCGTCGCCGACCGTGGTCAGCCACGTCCGGTCGCCGCGCCGCCCGATGACCACACGGGGCAGCACCAGGGTGGAGCCGGCGGAGTCCGGGGCGAAGGTGAAGCCGCCGAACACCACCGGCCCCGTGCCCGGCAGGTCGAGCGCGTCCGTCACCTCGGCCCGCGCCAGGACCTCGGCGAGCCAGCGGGCCGCCGCACCGAACCGCTGGACGCCGCTGCCGCCGCTGCCGCCGTTCTCGGCCGGCAGCGTGATCCGGGCGGCCTCGCCCCATCCGACGAGCCCCTCGCCGCCGCGCAGCCACGCCAGCGGCGCGGCCTCCGGCAGGTGGGCGAGCAGGGGGCGGCCGTCATGCAGCGGTACGGTTCGGACGGTCAGCTGCTTCGGCGATTCGGGGGCGACACTCACGACATTCCAGTTTAGGACGCGGGAGACGGGCCGCCTGTCCGCACCGGTGAGTGGTCCCGCACAGGGCGGGCGGTCCGGGCGGGGCCGAATCCGCCGCCGGGAGTCGCGTTCTCCGGTGCCCGCGGCGGCCGGACTCTAGGCTGTCCTTTCGGACCGGACGACCGGACCGGACAACCCACCAACGATGCGGAGGTCGGACTCGATGGGATGGCTGCGGAGGTCCGTGGCGGCGCTGGTGACGCTGCCGGTGATGGTGGCGTGCGCGAGCATCCCGCCGGGCTTCGAGCCGCGGGTCGGCGAGCCGGGCGCGGACGGGGAGCGGCCCGGGGGCGGAGCGTCCTCCTCGGCCGGACCGCTCTCCGCCGCGCTGCCGGAGGACTGCACCTCCGACGCCCGCTTCCCCAAGCACGAGATGCGCGGCGCCTGGATCGCCACCGTGCGCAACATCGACTGGCCGAGCGAGCCCGGCCTCAGCGCGCAGCGGCAGCAGCGGGAACTGCGCGAGCGGCTGGACCAGGCGAGCGCGCTCGGGCTCAACGCCGTGTTCCTGCACGTGCGCCCGACCGCTGACGCGGTCTACCGCTCCGAGCGCGAGCCGTGGGCCCGCTACCTCACCGGAGAGCAGGGCGGCGACCCCGGCTACGACCCGCTGGAGTTCGCCGTCGAGGAGGCGCACGCGCGCGGCCTCGAACTGCACGCCTGGTTCAACCCCTACCGGGTCGGCTGGCGGGACCCGGACCTGGAGAACCTCACCGACGACCATCCGGCGCGGCGCAACCCGGACTGGCTGATCGAGTACGACGACCAGGGCTGGCTGGACCCCGGCAACCCCGAGGTGCGGCGGTGGGTGAGCGACACGGTGCTCGACGTCGTGGAGCGCTACGACGTCGACGGTGTGCACTTCGACGACTACTTCTACCCCTATCCGGCCGAGGGCGAGGAGTTCGACGACGACGCCAGCTGGTCCGCGCACCGCGGCGACCACGACGACCGCGGCGACTGGCGCCGGGCGAACGTCAACGCGCTGGTCGCCGACATCCACGGCCGGATCCAGGAGACCAAGCCGTGGGTGCGGTTCGGCATCTCGCCGTTCGGGGTGTGGCAGAACGAGACCAGCGCCGACTCCGGCTCCGCGACGCGGGCCCTGGAGTCCTACAGCGCCATCTACGCCGACACCCGCGCGTGGATCCAGGAGGGGACCGTCGACTACGTCGTGCCGCAGCTCTACTGGTACCGGGGCTTCGAGGTGGCCGACTACGAGGAGCTGGTGCCCTGGTGGTCGCGGGAGGTCGAGGGCACCGGTGTCGACCTCTACATCGGCCAGGCCGCCTACAACGTCGGCGAGGAGGGCTGGGAGGGCGCCGACGCCCTCTCCCGGCAGCTGGACTTCAACGCCGGCCACCCGCAGGTGGCGGGCGACGTGTACTTCTCGATGAAGGACCTGACCGGCCGTGCCGCCGACGCCATGGAGCGCACCGTGGCCGACCACTACCCGCGCCCGGCGCTGCCACCCGCCGTCCCCGGCGCCGAGGGTGCCGCGCCGCCCGTCGCCGAGCTGCGGGCCGAGCGCTCGGCGGACGGTGTGCGGCTGACGTGGACCGGCTCCGACGACGCCCGGATGTTCGCCGTCTACCGGGTTCTGGGCGGGGGAGACGACCTGTGCGCCTTGGCCGACGCGAGCCACCTCGCGGCGGTGGTCGGCGCCGCGGGCTCCGGGGAGCAGGAGTACCTGGACGCGTCGCCGGCCGAGGAGCCGGTCCGCTACTTCGTCACCGCCGTGGACGCCTACCGGACCGAGAGCGCACCGGGTCCGGGCGCGGCCGTCTCGACCGAGTGAGGCGGAACGCGGCAGTTCGTCTGATGGGTCTGGTTGACGACGTGTGCGACGCATGATTGCCGCGTCGGCACACGGATAGGAATGTGGGTATTGGGCGGAGATCGGCGGCTGCGGCAGGGCCAGCGGGGCCGGTCTCCCACCGGCGGAGGAGGGGTGCCATGGCTCTGCGTGAGAACGAGAGACGGATCCTGGCCGAGATCGAGCACCGCCTCAGCGAGGACGATCCCGAGCTCGCGGAACGTCTGAGCGCGTTCGGCACCGACGACCCGTTCGCGGAGGACGGCCCGGAGGGCGTGGAGGACGGGGCGGGATGGAAGCCGTGGGCCGTCTGCGGCGCGATCGCCGCGCTGCTGGTCGGGCTGCTCGTGGTGGTGTTCGCGATGACGCCGCCGCAGCCCGTGGCGAGCCCGTCGCGCACGACGAGCTCGCCCGAGGCCGTGGTCTCAGGGGTGCCGGCGAAGGCCGTAGGAGTGCCGGCGAGCTCCTAGTGTCCTGAGCCGTCGATTCATCAGTAGTACACGCGCGGGATTCGGGGACCTCCTCGGCCGTCCTGTGCCGCACGAACGGCCGGGGGCTCCGCTGCATGCCCCAGGAACGAATGTCCTTCTCCCAGGCCTGGACTGACGTGTGCGCCGCACGGCGCGACCGCTTCATCGTGGGTTCGGCGAACCAGCGCTCGACCAGGTTCGGCCGGGAAGCGCTGGTCGGGGTGAAGTGCGTGCGCGACCGGGGACGGGCCGGCAGCCGCCGCTCGATCGCGGTCGTCCTGTGCGTGGCGTCGTCGCCGCGGACCAGGTGCACCCGCAGGGCCCTGGGGAACCTCGCGGCCGACCTCGTTGAGGGACTTCCTGAACTCCTCGGCCCGGTGGCGGCGGTGCGGCGAGCCCATCACCCGGCCACTGGCCGTGTCCAGCGCGGCGGACCGGGTGGTGGCGCCCGCCCGCACGTCGTCGCGGGGGTCCGCTTGGGCACCCCGGGCAGCATCGGTGGCACCGGGTGGGAGCGGTCCGGCGCCGGGGATCTGGGCCTGTTGGTCCACGCACAGCATGAGCGCGCGTTCGGGCGGGTCCGCGTACCACCCGACCACGTCGTGCACCTGCCGATGGAGAACGGGTCGGTGGAGAAGGTGAACGACTCCTGCCGGTGGAGGTGCCGACCGAAGGCGCGCCAGATCCGCGGGACCGCGGACCGCGACAGGCCCGTGCGTTTGGCCGTAGCCCTGCTCGACCAGTACGTGGCGTTGGCGGGCGTGTCCTCCGAGGCGGCGCGCCACGGGCTCGACCTGCTCGTCGCTGACGCGTACGGGGGCGTCCTGGGCGGGGTTCGTCGGTGAGTCCTCGCAGGGCGTTGCGGGCCAAGAAGCGCGCCTTCGGCGCGGAGCGGACCCGGGCGGCTGCCCCCGGCGCCGGACCGGTGCGCGTGGCCCCGGAGCAGGTCCTGCCGGGACACGGTTCCCGACGCGGGCGGCCGCGGCCCGGTTCCGGGCGCGCACGGCCCTGGCGCTTTGCGGCCCAGGTGGAACGGACCCAGGGCCCGCGCGGGCCGCCTGGGCGGGCCGGGTTCGGCGCGTCGTCGGCGGGAGGGACGCGGAGTGCGGTGGGAAGGGGGTCGGGGTTGGACGTCACCCACCGGTCCTTGGTGCCCCTCGCCATGGGGGCAGCTGGCTCAGCAACCCCCCGTCGGCGGTCCGGGCGGGCAGCTGCGCGTCCTCGCTCCGCCCAGCTCACCGGCACATGGCTCCCCGAGGACGCTCCGCCCGCGCCGGCGGTGACGTCCGGGGATGCCTGCGGCAGCTGCCGGAGCCGTTGTCGAGCGACGTCGCGGCTCCGGTACGGACATCGGGGCCGCTCCGTGCGGAGCGGCCCCGAGGGGGTGGTGCGGGCTGCGGTCGGTGCCGGTCAGAGGTTCTTCACGAAGTCCGCCGCGATCGGCGCCGCCACCGCGCCGCCTCCTCCGCCGCCCTCGACGACGACGGCGAAGGCCACGTCGCCCGAGAAGCCGACGAACCAGGCGTGCGAGGGAAGCTCCTCGTCCTCCTCGGCGGTGCCGTACTCCGCCGTTCCGGTCTTGCCGAACACCTCGCCGGTGAACCCGGCGTCCTTCGCACTGCCCTCGGTGACCACCGCGCGCATCATGCCGCGCAGGGCGTCGGCGTGCTGGATCGCGTGCGGCTCGGGGCGGTCGGGGACCTCGGGGTCGGTGACGAGCACCGGGGCGCGCCAGTTGCCGTCGGCCACCGCCGCGGGCACGGTCGCCATGTGCAGCGGTGAGGTGAGGATCTGGCCCTGGCCGATGCTGGACGCCGCGAGCAGCGTGGTGCTGTCGGGGGCGGGGAAGGACGGCTCGGCGGTCGGGATGCCGATCTCCAGGGGGGCGTTCATGCCGAACTGCTCGGCCGCGGCGGTGAGGCTCGCGGAGTCCAGCCGCTCGGCGACCTCCTGCACCAGCGCGGTGTTGCACGAGGTCGCGAACGCCTCCGTCACCGTCTGGCGGCCGTACTCGGCGTCGCCGGCGTTCTTGAACGGCCAGCCGCCGACCTCGGTCGTCTTCGGGCAGCTCATCTGGTCACCGGTCGTCAGACCGGCGTTGAGCAGTGCCTCGTAGCTGACGATCTTGAACGCGGAGCCGGGCGGGTACTGCCCCTCCAGGGCGCGGTTGAAGCCGCCGGGGACGTTCGCCGCCGCCAGGACCTCACCGGTCGAGGGCCGGATGGCCACGAAGGCGGTGGGCTTGTCCTCGCCGATGATCGCCTGCGCGGCGGCCTGCTGCACCGCCGGGTCGATGCTGGTGACGACGTCCTCGCCGGGCGTGCCCTCGATGGTGCCGACCACGGTGGAGTCGGCGTCCCCGGCCGCCGCGCCGTCCTCCGCCGCGTCGGCGTCGGCGACCCGGATGCTGGTCGCGGGCGTGCCGGCCAGCCGCTCCTCGTAGGTCTGCTGGATCCCGCCCCTGCCGATGGGGTCGCCCTCCTGGTAGGCGGGTCCGAGGTCGGCGAGATCCTCCTCGGTCGCGGGGCTGACCTCGCCGGTCAGCATCTTGACAGACCCGGAGGCGTCGGCGGTGTCCAGCCGCGTCCCGTCGGCCGCCAGGATGCGGCCGCGCTCGCCCCACTCGTTGGCGCGGACCAGCGTCTGGCCGTCGCCGAGTTCGGGGTGGATGACGGCGGGGGAGAAGTCGACCTTCCACTCGCCGTCCACCCGGGCCAG
Source organism: Marinitenerispora sediminis (assembly GCF_003336425.1). GTDB lineage: Bacteria > Actinomycetota > Actinomycetes > Streptosporangiales > Streptosporangiaceae > Marinitenerispora > Marinitenerispora sediminis. Next base: position 25,006 of record NZ_QEIO01000011.1, read on the forward strand.
CGGCAGCTCACCCTCGTAGCTCCACTCGCCCGCGTTGCTCAGCGCCAGTGTGACGTCGAACGGAGCGGTGGCGGAGTCGCCGTCGGCGGTGAGGGTGCCGAGGACGACCTCGGTCGCCTCCACCCCGAGGTTCTCGGCCACCTGGGTGAAGGCGTCCGTGACGCCCTCGCCGGTGGCCAGGTCGGCAAGCGCGCCGTAGTCGCCGGTGTTCCAGGCCTCGACGAAGGCCGTGGCCGTGGTCTCGGGCTTGGGACGGGTGACCACGTACCAGGAGATGCCGCCGCCGACCAGCGCGAGGGCGACCACGGTGCTGGTGATCCCGATGACGAGTCCCTTGCGGGAGCGCCGGGGCGGAGCGGCCGCAGCGGCGGCGGCCGCCTCCGCCGGTTGGCGGGTGTCGTCGTGGGGGCCGGTTCCGGGGTGGCTGTCCGCGGTGGGGGTGGTGCCGGTGTGTGGCCAGGGGTCCTGGTGGGCCTCGTGGGCGGCTGTCCCGTCGGCAGGTGGTCCGGGCTGCCAGGTGGGCGCGGTCCCAGGCGCGCCGCCGGCGCCGTGTGGTGCCGGCGGGAGGTCGTCGCCTCCGCCGCCGGGCGTCCGCTCACCTTGATGCGCATCCCACGCCGGGGCACCGCTGTCCTGCGGGTAGGGGGGCGGCTGGGACGCCGCCGGCTCGGGGGCGGTGTCGTCGGCGGAGGGCGGCCCGGGGGTCCGCGCCACGTGGCCCGGGCCGGCCGGTGGCACGGGCGGGTGATCGCCTGGCTCCGGGGTCCATCGTTCGTCCACGCTCGCGCGTCCTTCCGCTCGCCTGTGTAGAGAAGAGAACGCCCCACGTCTCGACACGTCGAGCGCGGGGCGGGAAGTCTGTGGCCGGTGTGGCGGTCGCCTCTCGGCGCGGGGCACAACGCGGCTCCTGCAGACCGTCCGGCCGCCCACCTGGGGCGGGCGCCGTACGCGGTATTCCGCGAAGGCTGAAGGTGAGGCCCGGGGGACACTTGCTACCACACCGACCACCAGTGACTCTAACTCATCCAGAGGCCGGGATGTTCCGTAACGCCTGACAAAACCGCCGCCCCGCAGGTCGCCGCTGGGAAGCGCGGGCGGGCCGGCCCCGCCGACTCGCCGAAGGGGGCAGGCCGCGCGCGGAGAGCGGCGCGGCCGCACGCCGGCGCATCCGTCCACCCCGTGCCGCAAGCGCCGCGCGGGCGGCGGGTCCGTGCTCAGGGAGACGCGGAGGACCCCGCCACTCGGGCGGGGTCCCAGGTCGCGTCCGCGCGGCGGCGGCGCGGTTCAGCCGTCCTCGCCCCGGCAGATGCGGGTCATGTCGGCGCGGGACAGCACCTTGACGCGCTTGCGACCGTGCTCTCTGCCGAGCTCCTCCTCGTGGGACTCCAGGCGCTGCCAGCCCTCCCACGTGGTGAACGGCACGCCGCGCTCGCGCAGCAGCCGCACGAACGACTCGGGGTCGGGGTCGGCGGCCGGCGGGAAGGAGTCGCGGTCGGCGACCAGGTTGCCGATGGTCTCCAGCGCGTCGCCCTTGGTGTGGCCGATGAGGCCGACCGGGCCGCGCTTGATCCAGCCGGTGGCGTAGACGCCGGGGATCGGCTGCTCGTCGAGGTCGAGGACCCGGCCGCCGTCGTTGGGGATCACACCGCGGTCCTCGTCGAACGGCAGGTCGGCCACGGGCGAGCCCAGGTAGCCGATGGCGCGGTAGACGGCCTGCACGTCGTGGTCGATGAACTCGCCGGTACCGCGCACGCCGCCGTCGCCGGTCAGCTCCATGCGCTCGGTGCGCAGGCCGGTGACGCGGTCGGTGCCCAGGATCTCCACCGGGCGGTGCAGGAAGTGCAGGTGCAGGCGGCGCGGCTCGCCCCGGGGGTCGCGGATCGCCCAGTTCTGCAGGACCTTCACGTTGGTCTTGACGTGGTTGGAGCCCTCGATGGCCGCCATGCTGGCGTCGTCCAGGTCGAAGTCCTCGGGGTAGACGATCACCTCGACCCCGGGCTGCTTGTCGAGTTCGCGCAGCTCCATGGGGGTGAACTTGGCCTGGGCGATACCGCGCCGGGCGAACACGTGCACGTCGGTGATGCGCTTGGAACGCAGCCCCTCGTGCACGTTGTCGGTGATGTCGGTCTCCAGGAGGTCGTCCGCGTTCTTGGCGAGGATGCGGGCGACGTCCACGGCCACGTTGCCGGCGCCGAGGACCGCGACGCTGGTGCCGTCGACCTGCCACTGCTGGGGCACGTCGGGGTGGCTGTCGTACCAGAAGACGAAGTCGGCGGCGCCGTGGCTGCCGGGCAGGTCGACGCCGGGGATGTCGAGGGGGCGGTCGCGGTCGGAGCCGGTCGCGAAGATCACCGTGTCGTAGTGCCGGCGCAGGTCCTCCAGCTTGAGGTCGACGCCGTACTCGACGTTGCCGAGGAAGCGGATCTGCGGCTTGTCGAGGACCTTGTGCAGCGCGCCCTGGATCTGCTTGATGCGGGGGTGGTCGGGGGCCACGCCGTAGCGCACCAGCCCGTACGGAGACGGGAGCTTGTCCATAATGTCAATGCTCAGCGGTGTCCCGCTCGCCGTCAGCGTGTCGTCCTTCGTCAGCAGATCCGCCGCGTAGATACCCGCGGGGCCGGCCCCCACGATTCCCACTCGCAGTGGACGCGTCATCGACATCTCCATCCTTCGCGTCTGCTCGGGCGGCACGGTCGAACCGAGTCGTGCCGCGCGCCACGGGACTCGCGACGCGGTAAATCAGGCAAGGCTCACCTAAGTCAAAACTACCCGACCAGTGGTATCCCGACTCAACCAACTCTAAAAATAGACATTGCCGCCCGCGGGCAAGGTGGTGGGGGCGTGCGGCGAGATCGATGTCATTTCCACCGGTCAGTCAGGAATTATCGCTCACTCAGCATGGCCAACGCGTCGATCGGCCGATCTCAGCCCGAAACAACTGTGGGGTACCTCACGGGGTCGTTGCCGGAGGTGCGCCCGGCCGGCGACAGCCGGAGGAGGAACTCCTCCTGCCCGCGCAGGCTCTCGGCCGCCCGCCGGAACTCCGCCGAGCCGTGGTCGCGGTAGTGCTGGAGCAGATGATCATAACGGGCGGCGACGGCGTGCCGCCGCCGTGCGCGCACCTCGACGTGGTAGCCCCCGGTGCCGCCGGCGAGCCGGACCCCCAGGGTGCGCCCGGAGGTGTCGGTGCCCACGCTGACGTAGCCGCGCAGGAACACCGTGGCCGTGCCGGCCTCCTCCCACGGCACCGCCTCCGGTCCGGTGTCGGCGTCGGGGCCGGGGAGCTGGTCCCACTCCTCAAGGACCACGCTCACCTCGATCCGCCCCTGCAGCGTGCTCAGCTCCAGATGCTCCGGGCCGCAGGCGAGCAGTGAGCCGCCCGCCAGGCCGGGTGCGGCGCCGCGGTCGAAGCGGGCGCCCAGGCCGTGGACGCGGAACAGCCCGTTGTCGGGGAAGACGAGGAACCGGATCCGAGTGAGCCGCTGCACCGCTCCGCCCTCCACGTTGACGCGTCCGCGCCCGGCGGCCGACCGCCCGGGGCGGCGCGACACCGGCGGGAACCGGCAGATGTGAGGGGACCGATCCTGAACAGCACTCTAGTCCGATCGGCGGCCGGCGGGGGCGAGTGTCGCCAGAAGGCACGAAGGTGCCGGTCGCGGGGGTCCCGTGCCGCCCGCGCGGCCGGCCGCCGTCCCGCGCCACCGCGGTGGTCAGCTCGCGCGCGCCGCCGGCCGGGCCTTGGCCGAGGCGGCGAACCGTTCGGCGCGCGGCTGGCCGGACAGGGCGTGGATGGCGTCCATGACCGCGTCGGTGGCCGCGCGGCGGGACCGCGCGCGGCCGGCCTCGCCGTGCCAGGGCGCCAGGTCCACCACCGGCCCGATCCGCACGCCGAGGCGGTGGAACGACGGGATCCGGCGGCCCGCCGGCAGGACGTGCGCGGTACCGGTGACCGCCATCGGAACGACCGGCGCGCCCGTCGACAGCGCCAGCCAGGCGAGCCCGGTCTGCCCGCGGTAGAGCCGCCCGTCCGGGGAGCGCGAGCCCTCCGGGAAGATCCCGACCGCGCGGCCCTCGGCCAGCAGGTCGAGGGTGCTGTCCATGGCTTCCCGGGCGCCCGTGCCCCGGTCCGTCGAGAGCTGGCCGATCGCCCGCAGGGCGCGCGTGAACGTCCGCTGGGCGAGATTGCCCTCGGCGAAGAGCTCCCGCTTGGCGAGGAAGACCACGGGGCGGGGGACCACCACGCCGATGAGGACCGGGTCGAAGTTCGACAGGTGGTTCGAGGCCAGGATCACCGGACCGTGCGGGGGGATGTGGCGCAGGCCCGTCACCTGCGGTGACCACAGTGTTCGGGTGACCGGCGCGATGACCGACTTGGCGGCTCCGTAGATCGACACGGCGGGCTTCTCCTCGGACAGGACGGGGGGACCGCACCGACTCTAGCGAGGCCGGGGCGCCTGTTCCGCCCGGGGTGCGCGGCGGGTCCGGCGCTTTCGCGGCACGGGCGAGGGGCAGTGACGTGGGACACCGCATACCACTACAGTGTGGTCTAGACCTTTACGGGGCGCCGGCGCCCTCCGGTGCCGGCCCGCGCGTCCGGCCGGCCGGACGCACGACGCGTGGAGACGAGGCGACGCAGTGACGCACCTGGTTGACCTGAGCCACCAGATCGTGGCGGGGATGACGACCTACCCGGGGCTGCCGGGGCCGGTGGTCGAGGACCACCTCTCCTTCGAGGACTCGCACCGGACCTACGCGCCCGGCACCGAGTTCCGGATCGGCCGGGTCTCGATGGTCGCCAACACCGGCACCTACCTGGACACCCCCGCGCACCGCTACCGGGACGGCTCCGACCTCGCCGACCTCGAACTCGCCAAGGTGGCCGACCTCGACGGCGTGGTCATCGACGCCGTCCAGCGGGAGGTCGGCCCGGAGGCGCTGGAGGGGGTGGACGTGGCGGGCCGCGCCGTGCTGATCCGCACGGGCTGGGACCGGCACTGGCGCACCGAGCGGTACGGCAGCGACGAGCACCCCTACCTGTCGGAGGCGGCGGCCAAGGCGCTCGTGGCGGCCGGGGCCGTGCTCGTGGGCATCGACTCCGTCAACATCGACGACATCTCGCCGGCCGCCGACGGGGCGCGGCCGGCGCACTCGGCGCTGCTCGCGGCCGGCATCCCGGTCGTCGAGCACCTGTGCCTGCTGGACCGGCTGCCCACCGCCGGGTTCCGGTTCTTCGCGGTCCCGGTGAAGGTCCGCGGCCTCGGCACCTTCCCGGTGCGGGCGTTCGCCGTCGTCGGCGACTGAACCGGGCGGCCGCCGGCCGGCCGTGAAGCCGGCCGGCGTCACAGGTCGGCGTCCACCTCCGCGCGGGCCTGGCGCTGCTCGCGCCGGACCCGGCGCTCGTGCTCCAGCGCCGCCGCGCGCTCGTCGCCGGCGACGGCCGTGCGCATCGCCGACGCCAGCGCCCGCAGCTCCATGTTGATCCGCGGGTAGTCCACCAGGCGCGGCAGCGCGCCCAGCCGGGGGGCCCGGCGCTCGCTCATCGCCGCGCTCAGCTCCCGGAACGCCAGGTCCACGCGCTGCAGGGTGATGCCGGAGACCGGCGGCGGCTTGTCCAGGGCGAGCGCCGACAGCGCCAGGTACCCGGTGCGCTGGGTCGCGACGACGACGGGCCACAGCGGCTGGGTCGTCTCCGCCCGCGGCACGTCGCCGATCGCGCTGTCGTAGACGCCGCGCAGGCTGATCAGGTCGGCCCGCAGGTCCCGGCGCAGCCGGTAGCGGCGCTCCGGGCCGATCGCCACGTCGGGGTCGAGCACCTCGTTGATCACCGTCCGGGCGTCGTCCAGGACGTTGATGATCGTCCGGGGCAGCCGCGACGCCGACGCCTGCCGCCACAGCAGGACCGCGCCGAGCATACCGACGAGCGAGCCGAGGAGGGTGTCCAGGATCCGCGCCTGCGCGAGCTCGTCCACCGGGTAGGGGGCCGCGGTGTGGGCGATGAGCAGCGCCATCGGCGTGAGCAGGATGCTGCCGTACAGGAACGTCCGGGCGATCACCAGCTGGGCCAGCCCCATGAAGAGTCCGGCCGCCACGATGACGACCGGCAGCGGCGGGTGCAGCAGCAGCACGCCGACCCCGATCACGACGCCGAGCAGCGTGCCGAGCGCGCGCTGCACCCCCCGGTTCACCGTCAGCACCACGTTGCCGCCCTGGAGCACCGCGGCGGTGGTCACCGAGACCCAGTAGAAGCGTTCGAAGCCGAGGAGCACGGCGAGCAGGCCGGCCGCCGCCACCGTGATCCCCATCCGCAGCGCGGTCGGCAGCACCAGCGACTCGCGGCTCAGGCTGGAGCGCAGCGAGTCCAGGACCGAGGGGTAGCGGGTGTCGTACAGGCCGAGGCCGGCGCCGGCGGCCTCGTGCTCGGGCTTGCGCGCCGTCTGCGCGGCGCGGGCCAGCCGGGTGTACAGCCGGGACTCCAGGGAGCGCGGCCGCAGCCCGCGGCGCACCTCGTCGAGCCGGGCCGGATCGGGGGCCAGCTCCGGCCGGGCGACGGCGTCGGCGAGGCCCGCCGCGAACCGCGCGACCTCCTCGGGCAGCGGGTCGGTCCGTGCCATGGAGACGTCGGCGGCGGCGAGGTGGATGTCGGAGACCCAGCGCAGCAGGGCGCGCAGCCGGGCGGCGGCCGGGGTGTCGCGGTAGCCGCGCGTCTGGGCCAGCAGCACGAGCCGCCACGCCTCCGCGACCGCGAGCGAGGCTTCGTGCTGGACGTGGTCGAGCGAAGGCGTGCCGACAGCGCGGAGCAGCTTGGCGAGCTTGCGGAACGCCTCGGCCACCGCGCGGTTCTCCGGGTACCGGCCGCGGAAGGGCGCGTCCGCCATCGCCACCAGCCAGCCGACGGCCGCGCCGATCCCGGCCAGCCCGGCGTGCAGCGGGACGGCGGCCAGCCCGCCCGGGGCGATCGTGGAGATGGCGCCCACGAGGGTGATGAACAGCGGACCGGGGCGGTCGACCCGCAGCGCCTGGCAGATCCAGGTGGCGACCCCCGCGATCAGGCCGATGCCGAGCGCCGCCGTCCACGGGGTGACCGAGGCGAGGGAACCCAGGCCCACGCTGAGGACGAACCCGACGCCGACGAAGGCGAGGGCCACGGCGCGGTGCGCGTAGGGGGTGGTGCGTTCGTAGAGCACCGTCATGGAGCCCAGGGCCGCGAGCGCGGCCGCCCTGGGGTCGAAGAAAACGGCGGCGAGCGCGAAGGAACCACTCATGGCGACCGCGGCCTTGATCGCGATCGTCCAGGCCCACCGCCCGGACGCGAGCCCGAACACCGCCTTCAGATCGATACGCGCCTTCGGCAGGTCGGCCACCTTGGGGCGGATCCGTGCCGGCGGCCTCCACTCGGGGGCGGACGGCTCGGAACCCCCGCCGTCGTGGGATGTCGCCTGTTCGTGCACACCCTCAATGTTAGGCAGATTCGTCACCAGAGCGTGCGATGTGGCACTTGGTGCGCGGTTCGTCGGATTGGTGCGGCTGGGGCGGAGACGGTGGGATACGAGGGCTTCCGTGGCCGGGGGAGCGGCCGCTCGGAGGGCTTCCTCACCGCGCGGAGAGCCCCTAACCTGCGGCCTATGTCGAACGAATCCCCCCGTCAGCCCCGTGCGGGACAGGTCCAGCAGGCGGGGAGCCGGAGCCGGGCTCGCCACGTCGCGACGTGGGTGTGGGCGGGCCTTCCCGCGCTGAGTCTCGGGTTCGCCAGTCCGTTCTTCTTCATCCAGGCCGCGGCCCGCCGGTTCAACGCCTGGACGCTGGCGCTGGCGGTCGCCACCACCGCGCTGTTCGTCGGCTTCTTCCTGGCCGAGCCGGACTCGCCCTGGGAGACGGCGTGCGCGGTCCTCAACTGGGTGGTCGGCGGCGGCCTGGCGCTCGCCATGCGCGGATACGTCTTCGGTCCTCCCGCGGGGGCCGCCCCGGCCGGGCGGGCGCCACAGCCGGAGCCGGACGGGTGGGCGCGGGAGCGGTCGCCGTTGCTGGCGGAGGCGCGGCGGCTCCGCGAAACGCGCGCGCACGCACGGGAGCTGATGGAGCGGGACCCCCTGGTGGCGAAGGAACTCGGTGTGGGCCGTCCTGATCGCGACCGCGAGTTCGACGACGGCGGGGTGGTCGACCTGAACAACGCTCCGGAGCAGGTGATCAGCCGGATCAACGGCGTCACCGTCCAGCACGCGCAGGCGCTGGTGCGCGCGCGCCGCATGGGCGGGCGCTTCAGCTCCGTGGCGGACGCGGTCATCCGGGCGGACCTGCCCGCCGAGCTGGAGGAGGTGCTCGCGGAGTACGCGGTCTTCGGCTGACCGGAGCGGACCGTGCCCGGCGGTCACCCGCCCGGTTCGGCCGCCGACCGGGAGTCGAGCGCGGCGCGCAGCCGCCTGAGCTCCGCCAGCGCGTCGTCCATCTGCGCCTCGGCGCGTTCGGCGCGGCGGACGGCCTGGGCGCGGGCGTCGTCCACGGCGGCTAGCCGCTGGGCGGCGGACTCCCTGGCCTCGGCCAGCGCCTCCGCCGCGGTACGGCGGTGCTCGGCGAGTTCCGCGAGCGAGCGGCCGCGCTCCTCCTCGGCGGCCTCGCGGGTCCGCTGGAGCTCGGCGGCGAGCCGCGCGTTCTCGGCGGTGAGGCGGTCCCGCTCGGCGGCGGCCTCCGCCGTGCGCGCCTCGGCGCGCTCCGTGGCGAACTCGGCGCGTTCGGCGCGGCGGCTCTCCGCCTCCCGCTCGCGTGTCTCCTCGGCCAACCGGCCGCGCACGCCGTCGAGTTCGGCGGCGGCGCGCTCCCGCGCCTCGGCCAGCGTGCGCTCGGCCTGCTGGCGCTGCTCGTCCAGCCGCGCGGCCGCGCGCTCCTCGGCGGCGCGCACCCGGCGCTCCGCCTCCGCGAGCGCGGCGTCGCGTTCGGCAACCGCGGCGTCGCGCGCCGCCACCGCGGCATCGTGCTCGGCGCCGAGCCGCTCGACCTCCGCCCGGGCGGCATCGCGCTCGGCCAGTGCCGCCTCGCGGGCGGCGATCGCCGAGTCCGCCATCCGCTCGGCTGAGCCCGCCGCGGCGATCGACGACGCGGCCGCCTCCTCCGCCCCGCGCCGCGCGTTCTCGGCCGCGCGCCGTTGGGCCTCGGCCGCACGGCGCAGGTTCTCGGCCTCCAGCCGGGCGGCGTCGGCCTCGGCGATCTGACGGGCGGCCGCGACCCGGGCCGCCTCGACCTGGGCCTCCGCGTTGGCGGGGTCGGTCATGGTGGAGAACGCCTCGGTGGCGGCGGTGAGGGTGCCGGCCAGCTGCTCGGCCTGCACGGCGAACCTGGTGAGGAGTTCGTCAGCCCGCAACCGGGCACTGGTCACCGGCGTCGCGCCGCGGGGGGCCGCTCCGGAGCGCTGCGGCTCGGGCTCGGCGGCCTCCGGCGGCCGCTCGGCCTCCTCGGCCGCCCGCTGCCGCTCCTGGGCGTCCTGGGCCTCCTGGGCGAGGCGCTGCCGCTCCCGCCAGGCCCGCCATCGGGTGTGCTCGGGGAGGTCGCAGTACTCCGGTGGCCGACCGGGGGACGTTCCGCGCGGGACGGGGCGGTCGCAGCCGGGGAAGTTGCAGGTGTTCGCGTCGGTGCCAGCCACGCGACGAGGGTAGCGCCTTCCCGAGGGGGGCCCGGCGAGCCGCTCCGGGGGCGCGGGCGGCACCGTCCGACGCGGGTCGCGCCGGACGGTGCCGGGCCGCTCACCGCGCGTCATGGTCGCGACGCGCGGCAAGGGACGGGTAAACCGGTCCGCGCCGGGTCGGCGGTCGCGTCCGAGGTCCACCGGCAGGTAAAACTACCGAGGAGCCCCGGCATGCGCGGAATCGGGGTGGCCGAAACCCCGGTCGGGACCGGCGGCCCGGTCACGCCAGGTGCGCCAGGTAGCCCGGGAGCGGCGTGCCGGAGGGGAGCGCGGCGTCGGGGACGGGTGTACCCAGGGTGCGGCGCACCGGGATCACGCCCGCCCAGTGCGGCAGTTCCACGTCCTCGGGGTCGTCCGCGACGTCGCCCGTGCGGACCTTCGCGGAGACCTCGTCTAGCTCCACCCGCAGCACGGCGGTCATCGCGTGCTCCTTCGCACCGGCCGGCCGGCAGTCGGCGGACCGGCCGCGCACCACCTGGTCCACGACCGCGTCGAGCGCCAGGGCCCGCTCCGCCGGGTCGGTGACTCGGTGCGCCGTGCCGTGGACGACCACCGAGCGGTAGTTGACGGAGTGGTGCAGCGCGGCCCGGGCGAGCACGATCCCGTCCGTGATCGTCACCGTGACGCAGACGCGCCGGCCGTCGACGGTGCGCATCGGGCGGCTGCCGGTGGAACCGTGCAGGTAGAGCCGCCGGTCCACGCGCGCGTACAGCGTGGGCAGCACCACGGGCGCGCCCTCGGCGACGAAACCGAGGTGGCAGACGAATTCGGCGTCCAGGACGGCGTGCACGGTGTCCTCGTCGTAGCGGGCGCGGTCGGCGTGCCGGGTGGGCGTGGTGCGGGCGGTGGCGGAGTAGGCGGGGCCGGGGAGCGCGGAGTCCATGATTCTCCCTTTGTATTAGTGCAAAAGAAGTTACGTATTGGTACTTTACCGGCCGGGCGGGCGGCCGCCAAGGGCCGGCCTCCGGCGTCCGCCGGTGAGCCGGGCCGGGAAGCCGCTCGGCAGGCCGGGGGAAGGCCGGACCGGCGCCCGCACGGCCGGCGCCGGCATCTCGGGCCGGACCCCCCCCAGGTGCCCCGGGCGGACGCGTCGCCGGGGCGCGGACGCGGGTGGCCGCCCGGAACCACGTGGTGTTCCTCGCCGGTGCGGGGACCGCGGCGGTCGCGGTAGTGGCGGGGCCGCGTCGGGATCGAGCGCTCACCGGATGAGACGGCAGCGAGGACGCCCCATGCCGCCCTCTGGCGGAGCCACCCCCGCGCCCCGCCACCGACGACGGCCCTGGGGCGTCGATGGGGTGGTGCGCTGGCCAGTGGCGGTGGGAGGTCAGTGGCCGCTGGGCAGGGTGCGGGTCAGCCGGTTGCCACCGGATCGCGGATTTCGGCGCCGGGAGCCGCTGGCGGGTGCGGGCCGGGCTCCTTCGGTAGCGCGTGCGGCACGCCTCCGGGCTCAGCTGGTTCCACGACCGGATGATGGCCACCTCGCCCCCGTGAGCGGCGCGGACCGGGTGACGCCGTCCCCGCCGGCTCCGGTTCCTCGTCGCGGGCCGGACGGAGCAGCACGTGCCCCGGACCGGTCGCGGCTTTCGCACCGGGGTCAGCGGGCGCGGGCCCAGCGCCCGGCACCGCTCCGGAAGCCGGGGAACCGGCGTCCGCGACCGTGTCCCGGCGGTACTCGGGCTGCGGCCACGCCGACCAGGCCAGCCTCGGCGGGCCGCCGTCCAGGGACCGCGCCTGCCTCTGCCGCACCGCAGGCGGCGCACCGCCGTGGACGCGGAGCCCGCTTCGAAGCGGGCCAGGAGCGTGCACACCCCGCGCCCTTCGCCATGGGAATCCGTGCTCCGGCGAACCGACGGATGCGGTCGCGCAGGCGGCCGCGAGTGACGGCGGGGGGACGGTTCCGTCCTGGACCGCAGCCCTCGGCGCTGGCCGCGGGGCGAGGCGATACCCCGCTCGCGCGGGTGGGCGGGGGTGGATGCGGATCGCCGCCGCGGGGGTCGCCGCGGAGGCCCGCTCCGCCGAGCGCGGTGGCGGGGCGACGCCGTCCCGCGCCGCCGGAGGCCGGCCGAGCGTGGACGTCACACCGCGGGGCGCAGGTCGCCCTCCATCGCCGCGACGACGTCGTCCAGGACCCGCTCCGCGCCGAACAGGCTCGCGGCGCCCCAGTAGTCGTAGTCGACGGCGAACACCTGGTCCTCCCGCACCGCCGAGATGTTCGCCCACACGCCGTCGCCGAAGGCCGTGGGCGCGTCCTCGTAGTCCTGGTTGGCGAACACGAAGACCACGTCGGCGTCGGCTTCGGCGAGGCGCTCGTAGCTCTCGGACACGAACGGCTCGTCCGGTTCGGTGCCGCGCTGGCTCTTCGGACGGGCGAAACCGAGTTCGTCGAGGATCTCACCCGGGAACGAGGTGGTCGTCTCGAACCGGACCTCGCTGTCGCTCTGCAACCGCACCAGCGACACCTCGACGCCCGAGGTGTCGCCCAGGCGCTCCCGGGCGGCGGCGACCCGTTCCGCGTAGTCCCGGAGGGCGCGTTCGCCCTCGCCCGGCATGCCCAGCACCGCGGCGACGTCGCCGAGGTACTGCCGCCAGGCCGTCGGGCCGGGCCAGTCCAGCAGCACGGTCGGCGCGATCTCCTCCAGCTGCCCGCGGAGCTGCGCCTGCGCGGCGGCGGTGCTGTCCACCCCGATGATCAGGTCCGGCCGGGTGGCGGCCAGCCGCTCCATGTTGACGTCGTGCTCCTGCGGGGTGTTGGACACGACGGTGAGGGCCTCGGCCGGGACGCTCTCGGGCAGGTAGGGGGCCAGACCGGAGTCGCCGCGGGCGGGGTCGCCCAGCGTGGCCACCGGCACGACGCCGAGCTCCGTCACGGCCGCCAGGCCCGGACGCCACAGGACGGCCACCCGCTCGGGGTCCGCCGGCACCTCCACGGTTCCGCTCGACACCTGGACCGTGCGCGTCTCGGCCGGGGTACCGCCCGCGTCGCCCGCGGACCCGCAGCCGGAGAGGACGAGGGCCAGGACGAGGAGGGCGGACGGCCAGGCGACCGGGCGGAGGGCGCTGCGCATGGGGCTCCCGGGGCTCGCTGGGCCGGAGCACCGCGCCGGGGGCGGCGGCGGGTGTGCTGCGCTCACCCTAACCCGGCGGGTCGGACGGGCGGCACCCGCTCGACCGCCATGTCAGTCGTGCGGTCCGGCCATCCCGATACGCGCCACGAGGGTGGTGACGAACGGCCGGAAACCCTGCTCCTCGTAGAAGCGGATGGCGTCGGCGTTCGTCGCGACAGCGTCGAGCTCCAGTTCGCGGATGCCCACTGCGGCGAGCTGGTGCTGGACCTCCTCCAGCAGGGCCGGCCCGACCTGGGCGTCCTCGGCGTCGGGGCGCACCGACAGGGTCTGCACCACGGCGACCCGCTCACCCCGCTCCCACGACCCCTGGTGCGCGCGGCGCACGGTGACCATCGCGTAGCCGACGGGTACCCCGCCGCGTTCGGCGAGCACCGCGATCGTGTCCGGGTCGGCCAGCCAGTCGAGGTACTGCGCCCGGCGGCGGCGCCACGACTCGTCAACGCCGACGGAGGTGATCACGTCCTCCAGATGCGGGGCGAGGGCGGTGTGGCGCCGGTGCTGGGAGCGCCAGAGCTCCGCGAGGTCCTCGATATCGTGGCGGCCGAGATAACGGAATCGCAGGATCTCGCCGGCTCCGACGCGTGATTTGGTGGCAACCGAATTTTGCATCTTTTTTTCTCACCCGTTCCACCAGGATTGGCGCGGCTCGATCGCCGGCGGCGCAGGCTGATCCACCGACTGAGCTGTGAACCGAGACTACGTGGCAGGTCGGTGCCGGCACCCTGTGACACGGGAAAAAGGAGACGCTGACATGCCAGTCGGGAAACTTTCGCCGCATTTCACGGTGCTCGGCCCCGGCGGGGTCGGCGGGCTGCTCGCCGGGCTCCTGGTCCGCGCCGGTGAGCGGGTGACCGTGGTCGCCAGTGAGGCCACGGCCGAGCACATCACCGCGAACGGGCTGCGGGTGGAGTCCGCGGTCTTCGGCGACTTCACCGCCGCACCGCCCGCCGCCGCGCGGCTGGCCGAGCCGGCCGACGTGCTCCTCGTCGCCCCGAAGGCGACCGCGCTGGACGCCGCCCTGGACCGCATCCCCGCCGACCTGGTGAGAGGCGCCCTGGTCGTGCCGCTGCTCAACGGCCTGGAGCATGTCGGGCACCTGCGCCGCCGGCTGCCCGGCGCACATGTGGCCGCGGCCGCGATCCGGGTGGAGTCGACCCGGACCGCTCCCGGGCGCATCAGCCACACCAGCCCCTTCACCGCGCTGGAGCTCGCTGCCCCGGGCGCTCCCGGCGGACTCGTCGCGGCGGCGGCAGAGCGGCTCCGCGGCACCGGCTTCACCGTGACCGTCAGCGACGACGAGGCGCGCACCCTGTGGGAGAAGTTCCACTTCCTCCTTCCGACGGCGCTGGTGTGCACGCACGCCGGCAGCCCGATCGGTGCGACGCGCGCGGACCGCCGGGCCGACCTGGCCGCCGTGGTGGCCGAGGTCGCCGAGGTCGCGGCCCGCCACGGCGTGGCGCTGGACTCGCCCGGTGTGCTGCGCGTGATCGATGCCATCCCGCCCGCGACCAAGCCGTCGATGCTGCGCGACCGCGAGGCGGGCCGCCCCATGGAGGTGGAGGCTCTCGGCGGCGCGCTGCTGCGGGCGGCCGCCGGCGTCGGCGTCGAGACCCCGGTGACCGCGCGGCTCGTCGCCGACCTGGAGCGGATCGACGCGCGGTGAGCGGACGCCAGCGCGCTCAGAGCCAGTCGCGGCGGCGGAAGGACACGTAGACGGCGACCGCGGTGACGAGGAGCAGCGCGTTGGCGAGCAGTGCCCCCCAGAGGCGGTGCTGGCCGGGCAGGGCCACGTTCATCCCGTACCAGCCGGTGATGGCGGTGGGCACGGCGATGACGGCGGCCCAGCCCGTCAGCTTCTTCATGGTGACGTTCAGCCGGTTCTGCTCCAGGTTGAGCGCCGTTCCCGTGATCGAGGCGAGCATCTCCCGCAGGGCGTCCATCAGCTCCACCACGTGGTCCAGCCGCACCGCCACCTCGCGCAGACGCGGGCGGATCCCGGGGCCGCCCGGCGGCCGCTCCCGCTGGGCGAGCTCGTTCAGGACCGCGTGCAGCGGGAGCACGACGCGGCGCAGCCGGACCAGGCGCCACCGGAGTTCGTGCGAACGCCGCTGCACCTGGGCGGCCGCCCGGCGGCTCTCCTCGAAGAGCAGCCCTTCCACCTCGTCGACCTCGTCGTCGATGTCCAGCGCCGCGTCGTGGTAGCGGGCGGCCAGCCGCTCCAGCAGGCGCACCAGCAGCGCGGCCGAGCCGTGCCGCGCCACCGGCCCGGGGTCCCCGCCGTCGGCCATGGCCGCCCGCAGGTCGGGGTCGGCGGTCGAGGAGAGGGTCACCAGGACGCGCTCGGTGGCGAACACGACGAGCGCGGGACGGCCCGCGGAGCCCTCACCGGGGAGCGCGGCGGGGACGGTCAGCGTCAGCCGGCCGTCCGAGGCGCGCAGCCGCGGCCGCCGGTGGGCACGGGCGGCCTGCTGCTCGGCCAGGGCGCCGGCGTCCAGACCGAGCGGCGTGGCGAAGGCGACGAAGTCCGCCCGCTCGTCCGGACCGAACCCGACCCACGCCGCCGCGCCTTCGGACAGCGTCTCCGGAAGCCGCGCCGCCGAGCTCTCCGCGACCACGGAGCCGGCGGCGTCGTACAGCAGGGTCTCGGGCATGCGGTTCAGCCTAGATCGTTGACGGGGGACCGGTGTGCTGGTCAGGCGGCCTCGCGCGGCGCGCCTCCGTGCCTGCCGCGGTCGCCGCCGCCTTGTCGCCGCAGCGTCCGGCGCACGTGCCGGCGGACCTCTCACGGGGAACGGCGCCCGCGACCTACTCCCGTCCGCGGCCGAGAAGTCGTGGCCGCGTGCGGGGAGCCGGGGCGGCAGCCGCCCCGGCTGTCGGCGGTGAACCGTGGGACGCCAGCGCACGGTGACGGACCGATTCGGGAAAGCCCGCGCCGGCCAAGGAACGCGGTGTTCCGGAAAGGTGCCGGGAAAGCGATGATTCGGTGGGATATGCGGTGGAACGCGGCCGCATCTCTCGGGAGCGCCTGATGCGGGAGGGCCGATCCGGCATCGGGGGCCCGTGCCGAGGCACTCGCGGCCTCACCTAGATTGGCAGACATGATCGACGTGCGCCGGTTGCAGTTGCTACAGGCACTCGACCAGTACCACACCGTGGCAGCCACCGCCGAGGCGCTGAACGTGACCCCCTCGGCCGTCTCGCAGCAGCTCGCCGCACTGGCGAAGGAGACCGGGGTGACCCTGGTCGAGCGCAGCGGCCGGCGGTTCCTGCTGACCGGCGCGGCGCGGGTCCTGCTCGACCACGCACGGGTCATCTTCGCCGAGATGGAGCGCGCGCGGGCGGATCTCGCCGAGTACGCCGACGGCACCATCGGGATCGCCCGGGTCGGCGCGTTCGCCACCGCGATCTCCGACCTGGTCGCTCCGGCCGTGGCCGGCCTGCGGCAGAGCCAGCCCGGCTGGCGGTTCCAGGTGGTGCAGGCCGAGCCCGAGGAGAGCACGGAGATGCTGCGCGTGGGCGCCCTCGACCTCGCCGTCACCATGTCGTCGGCGCACCTGCCTCCGGCGGGTACACCGGACTTCCGGCTCGACTCCCTCATGGTGGAGCCGTTCGACGCTGTGCTGCCCTACCACCATCCCCTGGCGGGCCGCACCCAACTGGACCTGGCCACCGATCTGGCCGACGCCGACTGGATCATGTCGGGACCCGGCAGTGCCTGGTACGACTGCGTCACCGCGGCGTGCAACCAGGTCGGCTTCCAGCCGCGGGTCGCGCACACGGTCGACGAGTTCAGCGCGGTCTTCGCGCTCGTCGCCGCCGGTCTCGGGATCGCGCTCATGCCCCGGCTGGCCTGGACGGGCCTGTCCACGTCGCAGGTGGTGGTGCGCTCGGTCAGCAACGGCCCGCGGCGGCACATCGTCGCCGTGAGCCGGGCGGGCGGCAACCCGGAGCCGCTGCTCAGCGCCATGCGGGAGGCAGCCGGCAAGGTGCCGGTGCCCTCCGCGGGGCCGCTCATCGTGACCGGGAGCGGGGCCGCCTAGACCTAGATCGTTGGCGGGGTTCGGTCTGGGGGCAGTGGTTGCCGGGGACCACCGGCTGGTCGGGCGGCCTGCCGGGCTGCCGGATCGCGGTGGCCGGTGCCGGGACCCATTGGCGCGTGCGGGGCGGCCGTCCTTCGCCAGTGCGGGCGGCCCGGCGCTCCGGGCCCGGCCGGTTCCACGACATTCGGACGACCAGCTCGTTCCCGTGGGCGGAGCCGGCCGGGTAACGCCGCCACCGCCGGCTCCTCGACGCCGAACGGGCCGAGCGGCACCTGCCCCGGACCGGCCGCGGCTTCCGGACCGGCGTAACGGGCGCGGGCCCAGGGCCCGGCGCCCCGGGGTGCCAGGCGGGGGCACGGGCGTTCGCGATCGTGCCCCGGCGCTACCCAAGCCGCGGCCACGCCGAGCGGACCAGCGTGAGCGGGCGGCCGCCGGGAACCGCCCCACCGCCGTCGCCGCTGCCGAAGGCGGGACACCGCCGCCCCGACGAACGCGGACCCCGCCCCGAAGGACGGGGTCCGCGCACGCCCATCCCGGCGCCCTTCGCCGTGGGGAGACGCGCTCCAGCGGACTCCCGGAAGGAGCAGACCACCGCGCCCTTCCTGGCATAGGCCGGCTGCCCGTACCACAGCTACGGCGCCAGATCCGGAGCGGTGCTGGTGACGATGGCGTGGACGCGTTCGGCGACCGCGGTCTCCGCCGCCGCCGGCGGCCGTGCCTGTGCGGCATCGGCACCGCCGCCGCGGGCCCGGGCAGCCACACCCGGATCGTCCGCCGCCGGGTCCCCGGTCCAGGGAAGCGGCCGGAACCTGGCGCGCCAGCGCGCCGCCGCTCCGGTGGCTCGGTCGTCCCGGGCCGCGGCTCGGCGGTGTCAGCCGGTGATGGTCTCCGGCGCTCCCGGCAGCGGGCCCGCCGCGTCGCCGTCGGTGTCCCGCAGCACCTCCCGGGCGGCGTCGCGCAGGTAGCCGGCCACGGTCCGCATGGGCCGCCACGCCCATCCGCCGGTGCGTCCCACCAGGTAGATACGCCGCAGGCCGCCCAGATCGCCGAGGGGGGAGTGCACGACCCCGCGCCTGCGGGGTGTCGCGGCGAGCTGGGGGAGCACGCCCACGCCCCAACCGGCTGACACCACGGCGCTGACCACGTCGAGGTTGTCGATCCGGTGCCGGATCCGCGGCGCGAAACCCGCCATGGCGCACATGCGCTGCACGAGCTGGTCCTCGTCGCTGCCGCGCGAGTTGGCGATCCAGGCCGTGTCGGCGAGTTCGCGCAAACGCGGCAGGGTCATGGGTCGGGACCGGGCGGTTCCGCCGGCCGGCTGGGCCAGCAGCAGCGGCTCCGCGCCGATCCGGTGCAGGGTGAAGGTGTCGGGGAAGCGGCGCGGCACGAGGCTGTACTCGTAGACCAGCCCCAGGTCGGCGTCACCGGTGTGCAGCAGCTCCAGGGCCTGGTCCGGCTCGTGCTCGATCATCCGCACGTCGATGCCGGGGTGGTCGGCGGCCAGGCGGTGCAGCGCCGGTACCACGATGGGGGTGGCGACGCTGACGAAGGTCACCAGGTTCACCCGGCCGACCGGTTCGGACTCGCCGGCCAGTTCGCCGCGGGCCGTCTCCACCCGCGACAGGATCTCGACGGCGTGCTCGACCAGCCGGTGCCCGGCCGGGGTCAGCCGCACCCGGCGGCCGTCCGGGGTGAGCAGCCGGACGCCGACCTCGCGCTCCAGCACCGCGAAGTGCTTGGAGATGGCGGACGTGCCGATGCCGGTGACCTCGGAGACGGCCGCCATGGTGCCGAGCCGGTCGAGTTCGACCAGCAGGCGCAACCGGGTGAGATCCACCCGTCCAATCTATGCCGGGCACGGCCGGCGCCTCGCACGTCCGGCAGGCGCCCAAGGCGGGGGCCGCGCGGCGGACCCGCCGGGCGGGCTGTGGGCGCGGCCCGGATGGGTGCCCGCGAGGGAGCCGCTGCCTCGGGAAGACGCGCCAGCTGGCCGCTGGCCTGCGGGGAGCGGCCCCACCGGGTTCCTCGGAGGCGGATGAGGGGCCACTCGGCGGATCGGGCAGGCGGCCGGGGGAGGCCGTGGACCGGGTACCGGGAGGCGGCGGTGCGCCTCCGGCAGGCGGGGGAGCGGTGGTCGAGGCGCCGGTGGCCGGTCCCGTGGCCCGCTCGCGAGGCGAGCGGCCCCGGGGCGGCCGCCGAAGGGGCCACGCCGTGGGCCCGGCGAGGTCCCCCCGGACCGGCCGGGGTGCCAGGGCGGTGGGGGCAGCGCCAGCTGGTCGGCGACGGCCGGAGGTGGGTGCTCACGGGAGGCGGCCCTGGCCGGCCCCCTCCAGAAACGTGGCGACCGGGCCTGCGCGGACCGTCCTCGACACGCTTCGGCCTGCCGAGGCGGTCCTCGCATCGGCCGTGCGGGATCCGGCCGGTCCGGGCGGCCGGCGGTGCCGCCGCCGAGCCCGCCCGCTCAGCCGCGCCGGCAGTACCGGCGCGGGTACCGGGGACCGGGCCGTCTCGGCCGGCCGCGTCGGTCGGCCCGCGGAGCTCGGGGCCCGGGCGCCGGCCCCAGCACAGGACGTCGGAGCGAGCGCGGACGGCGGCCCCGGTTGCGGGTGACGGCCGCCCTCGCCGGGCCCGGCCGTGATCGCGGGTCCGGCCCGGGTCGCCGGGGGACCGCTGCGCGGCTGGGCGCCGTGCGCCGGACCAGGGACCATCCGCCAGAAGGACATGATCCGTTCGCCAACGGTCCGTGGACAGCAACAAACGATGACCGGTCCAATGGTCGGGTGATCCTCTTCTCCTCGGCCCTGCTTCGCCATGCCCTGAACCGGACGCCCGCGCCGCTGCTCGTGCTCGTGGGCATGTTCGCCCTGCACACGGGCAGCGCCTTCGCCGTCCGCCTGTTCGACACGGTCGGCACCGGCGGTGTCACCTGGCTGCGGCTCTGCTGGGCCGCGGCCATCCTGCTGCTCGTCAGCGGGCGCCGGCTGTGGGCGGTGGTGCGTGCGGCACCGCGGCGGGACCTGGGTGCGGCGGTGATCCTCGGCACAGTCAGCGCGGGGATGATGGTCTGCTACTCCGAGGCGACCGCCCGGATCGACCTGGGGACCGCGACGTCCCTGGAGTTCCTCGGCCCGCTGGCCGTGGCGGTACTGGCGCTGCGGCGGCGCGCCGAACTGGTGTGGATCGCGGCGGCGCTGGCCGGGGTGCTGTGCCTCACCCGGCCGTGGAGCGGCGCGGCCGACCTCGGCGGGGTGGCCTACGGCCTGGGCGGCGCGGTCTGCGTCGCGCTCTACATCGTGCTCGCGCAACGCGTCGGCGGCCGGTTCGGCGCGCTGCACGGCCTGGCGCTGTCCATGACCGTGGCCGCGGTGCTCACCACCCCGCTGGGCGCGCCCGCCGTGGTCGCCGATCCGAGCCCGCGGGCGCTGCTCGGCACGCTCGGGATCGCACTGCTCTACCCGCTGCTGCCCTTCCTCGTCGAGATGGTGGCGCTGCAGCGCATGAGCCGCACCGCCTACAGCACCTTCAGCAGCCTGGAGCCGGCGGTGAGCCTCATGATGGGGATGCTGATCATCGCCCAGACACCCGGAGTGCTGCAGGCACTCGGCATGGCGCTCGTGGTCCTCGCCGGGGTGGGCGCCGCGCGCTCCGATGCCGCGGCGGCGCGCGGGCCGCGGGCGGACGGCACGGCCGCGGACGAGACCGCGGCGCGAGCGGCCGACCCGGAGGGGGACGGCGCGCGGGCCTGCCGCGTCCCGACGGCCCGCCGCGGCCCACGCCGGCCGTGGCGGCGGCGCGGGGTCCGGCCGCCCCGCTACGGCTCCACCGGGAACGCCCCGCGCGCGACCAGCTCCACGCACACGACGATCGCGAGCGACTCCACCGCCAGCAGGCCGATCAGCACGAAGAGTTGAACCGCCCCGGCCGCGACCGGGCTCGCACCGCCCAGCAGCATCCCCACGAAGGCCCCCGGCAGCGTCACCAGCCCCACCGTGCGGGTCTGGTCCAGGGCGGGGATGAGCGCCCCGGCCGCCGCCGGCCGGCAGATCTCCATCCGGGCCGCCCGCGGCGGCAGGCCCAGCGACAGGGCCGCCTCCACCTCGCCGCGCCGGGTGCGCAGCTCCTCGACGGCGCGCCGCCCGGCCAGCGAGGTGGCGGTGAGCGCACCGCCGATCAGGATGCCGGCCACCGGGATCAGCGCGAGCCCGGTGGCCGGCACCAGGCCGGTGGCCACAGGGTCGCGGACGACGCGGCGGGCGTCATCATGGCAGTCCTCGTTTCCGGCCGGCGGAGGCGGTGCCGCGGGGCCCGGGGCGGCCTGTCGGTGCTCGGACCGCCGGCGCGGCCGGGCGGAGCCGAGCCCCGTCGATCGTACGCCCGGGGCGCCCGTCGGCCGGCAGGCGCAGCGGCCGGCGGAGCGCGGTCGCCCGGCCCGGACGGGGCCGGTGGGAGCGCCCCCGTCCACGAGCGCTCGGGCACGGCTCACCCGGGGGACCGGGCCGGGCCGCGGGCCCTGGGCGAGCGGGAGCGGAGACGGGGCACGCCGCCCTACCGGGTGCGGCCGCCCGCCGGGCGCGGGGACGGCGACCGGCCGGAGCTCCGGCCGGATGTTCTGCCCCGCGAGGTTGGTGACGCGGATGGCTACCGGGTGCGGCGCGGCACCGGTGGTGACTGCGGAGGTGCGGCCACGCGCCGAGCGCCTCGCGGCGTTCGGTCTCGGACCGGTAGGGGGCCGCCGCCCCCGGCGGCGGTCCCCCTGCCGCCGCGCGTCCGGGCCGCGACCCGGAGGGAGTCGGCGCAGGCCCGCACCCGCCGCTTGCCCCGGCGGCGGCTTCCCCGTCCACGCGGCCCGCGGCCGTCCGCCGCGAAGCGCACGGGACGGCGGCTGTCCCCGCTCGTGTACGCCGCGCAGATCACCCCGAGTTGACCGGATGCGGGTAGGCGAAGGGGCGCGAGCGAGCCCGGAAAGGCCGTGGGACACCGCCGGAGCGGCTCCTGCGGACACCAGCGCACCTCTACGGCGTACGTCGAGAGTCCTTGACGTTGCCGCCGGTTTCTTTGGCTGCCGCGGAATCCGCGGCTGTTTGGACTTGGAGTGCCCGCCGCAAGCATGGAAACCGTGACTCCAGGGCCCGCCGCTGTCGGCGAAGGGGCCGATGGCGGGAGCCCATCGAATGGAGCCGGATCTGGCAGGTCGCCAGATCGCTTTTGTGGGGGTAACGATTCATATGAGCGTCAACCTGCGCCGAATCCTTGTCGCCGGACTCGTGGCACCCGCGCTCGCGCTGGGCGCGCCGGCGATGGGCCTGGTGAGCGCGAACGCCGCGACCACCGCCGAGGAACCCGTCCGCCACGAGCACCGCCACATGCACCACCACCACCATCACCACGGCCACCACGGTCACGGCCACCACGGCCACCACGGCCACCACGGGCACCACGGCCACTACGGCGGCCACCACCGGTGACGATCCGGCGAGGGGGACCCGAGGAGGGCTGCGCCGCGCGGACGCCGGCGGCGACCGCGCGGCGGCCTACCGGCCCCGCGTACGGCGGCGGATCGAAAGCGCGGCCGTCCGGCCCACGCCGCGATCCCCGCTGAGCGGGGTCCTTCACCTCGGCGCCGCCACCCTGCCCCGTGGCGGCGTCCACACCCGGACGCCGTGTCCCGGTCCCGCCCGCGCACACCATGTGACGAGGGCGACACCGGCTGCGCGCCGGCGGCCGACTCCGGCCGGGCGGCGCTCAGCGTTCGCGGCGGCTCCCGCCGTACTTCTTGTGCACCGCCTGCTTGCTGATCCCCAGCACGGTCGCGATCTCCGCCCACGTGGCGCCCTGCGTCCGTGCCTTTCGCACGTTCACCGCCTCAAGTTGCTCCAGTTCCCGGCGTAGTTGCGCGGCTGCCCGCAGTGCGGTGAGGGGCGCGTCGTCGCGAACGGAGGCCGTCAGCGTGCTGATCCGGTCGTGCTCCATACCCGGCAATCTACGCCGCGCCGGCGAGCCGCGCAGCCGCCCGACCCGCGAGGCCGCGAAACCCGCGCCATGGCGGGAGGCGCCCCCGTGATCCATTAGGGTCGGGCGCAGTTATGGGCACGACAAAATCTGACATGGAATTGCTCCGCGCCTACGAGCCGGTGCTGGTCTATACCAAGGGCGAGCTGTTCTTCCCCACCGCGATCGAGGACTACCTCAACTGCTGCAGCCTGTGGCTGGAGCTGCCCGGTGGGAAGGAGCAGGAGGTCGTTGCGGCGGGAGAGCTCACCGTCGAGCGGCTGTCCGGGGCCGAGCGCGAGTGGCCGGGCCACCACAAGCACCTGCGGTTCGTGCAGGAGACCTCGCTGCGCGCCGAGGCGCGCCGCTACCGCCGCAGCGCGCGCCCGGTGATCCCGAGGAGCGGCCGCCTGGCCGCGGTCGGGGTGCTCGGGCGGGTGGTCGACGTGCTGATGAAGCTGTCGCTGCTGATCCGCGGCGCGGTCCCGGGCGGGGTCGCGGCCGCGGCCGCGACGCGCTACAGGGACCGGCTCGACTCGGGCGGCGCGACCTACTACGGCCGGGTCATGCGGGAAGGCGGCTACGTCATCCTGCAGTACTGGTTCTTCTACGCCATGAACGACTGGCGGTCCACCTACGGCGGCGTCAACGACCACGAGGCCGACTGGGAGCGCGTCACCGTCTACCTGGTGGAGACCGCCGACGGCGGTACCCGGCCGGTGTGGGTGGGCGCGTCCTCCCACGAGTACACCGGCGACGACCTGCGCCGCAGGTGGGACGACCCCGAACTGCACCGCGACGGCGACCACCCGATGATCTTCGTCGGGGCCGGATCGCACTCCCACCAGATGCTGCCGGGCGACTACCTGATCCAGGTCGACCCCGCCGTGCTGCGGGGCGTGGTGCGCGCGTGGCGGGCGGTCACCCAGCGGCTGTTCCCCAGTACGAGCGCGATCGTGCGGCACGGCATCGGGGTGCCGTTCGTCGACTACGCGCGCGGCGACGGGGTCCGCGTGGGCCCGGGGGGCGAGCGCGCCTGGTCGCCGGTGCTCATCGATGACGACACCTCGTGGGTGCGCGGCTTCCGCGGCCTGTGGGGCCGCGACACCCGCGACTGGTTCGACGGGGAGCGCGCCCCCAGCGGCCCGCGCTACGAGCGCGACGGCACGGTCCGCGCCTCGTGGGCCGACCCGCTGTCCTGGGTGGGGCTGCACAAGGTGGCCCCCAGCGAGACGGCCGCGCGGGCCGAACTCCTGGCGCACGTGCGGGAGCTTGAGGAGCGCATTGACGAGGCCGACGCCGACATCGTCCGCCGGCGCGACGAGATCCGGCGGCTGGCGTCGGCCGACATCGTCCTGCAGCGCCGGGCGCACGCCGCGTCGCGGGCCCGGGAGAAGCGCGAGCGGATCGCGGAGGCCGAACGCGAGCTCGCCGCCCGGCACCGCGAACGCGCCCTGTGGGCCGACGAACGCGACAACCACCGCGAGGCGCTCGCGAGCGGCGAGTCGCTGGAGCACGGGCCGCAGGCCCACCTGCGCTCGCCACACCTGCCCTACGCGTCCGGGAAGCAGCGCCCGACCCGCTTCCTGCACGTGTGGGCCGCGCTGAGCACCCCGCTGCTCATCACCTCGCTGGGCGCCCTCCTGCTGCTGCGCGGCCCGCTCGCGCCCCTCGCCGGCATCGGCGTGGTCCTGCTGTTCGCGATGTTCGACGCGTTCGCCCGCCGCAAGCTCATGTCGTTCCTCACCGGCCTGGCGATCTTCGCCGTCGTCGTCGCAGCGGTGGCGGGTATCATCGCGGCCTTCATGGCGAACTGGCGGATCACCATCCTCGTGCCGATCGTCCTCGTCGTCGTCATCCTGCTGGTGGTCAACGTCCGGGACCTGCTGCGCCGCTAGCCCCCGGCGCGGCCGCCGACCGGCCGTCCCCCGCCCCCGGCGCCGCGTGCGGTGCCGGGGGCGGGGCCGCCGGCGGCCGCCACCCGGCACGTCGCGGGCATGGGACGCGAGTGACCCGCGTGCGGCACGGGTTTTTCCCGCGCGGGGGATGGACATTTCCGGCCGTCCGCCGATCGGGCGCTGTCCGGTTTTTGGGGGTATCTACTCCGAGAAACCGTCGAGCTTGGGGGCCGGGCATGGAAGAGTTCAGCCGCAGACGCCAGGACCACCCGCGTCTCCCGTCTCCCGCCATGCCGGCCAGCGGGACGGATCCGCAGCCCTACCCCGTGGTGCCGCTGGCCGCCCGGGCGCCGGAGGACCTCCCCGGCACCGCGCCGCCCACCTTCGGGGTCGAGGAGGAGTTCTTCGTCGTCGACGCCGACACCCGGCAGGCGAGCGCCCAGGCGCCGGAGGTGCTGGCCGCGGCCCGGCCGACCGGCGCCGAGCTGTGCGCCGAGATCACCCGCTTCCAGGTGGAGGCGGCGAGCCCGGTCTGCCGGACGGCCACCGAGCTGTCCGCCAGCCTCGTCTCGGCCCGCCGCTCGCTCACCGAGGCCGCCGCCGCGCACGGCCTGGCCGTGGTGGCCAGCGGCACCGCGGTGCTCGGCGACGTGGGGTCGGCCCCGCTGAGCGAGGGGCGCCGGTACCGCGCGATCGCCGAGCGCTTCGGCGCGCTGCGCGACGCCCACGTGGTGTGCGGGTGCCACGTGCACGTCGGCATCGCCGACCGCGAGGTGGCGCTCGCGGTCGCCAACCACCTCCGCCCGTGGCTGCCCACCCTGCTCGCGCTCACCGCCAACTCGCCGTTCCGGCGCGGCCGCGACACCGGGCACGCCAGCTGGCGCTCCGTCATCTGGGCGCGGCTCCCCTCCGCCGGCCCGCCGCCCTGGCTCGGCTCGGTCGCCGAGCACGAGCGCGCGGTCACCGAGATGCTGCGCACCGGGGCCATCCTGGACCGCCGCATGGTGTACTGGGACGTCCGCCTCTCCGAGCACCTGCCCACCTTGGAGATCCGGGTCGGCGACGTGGCGGCTACCGCCGAGGAAGCCGTGCTGTTCGCGGTCCTGGTCCGCGGCCTGGTCAGTGTGGCGCTCTCGCAGGTCGCGGCAGGGGACCCCGCGCCGCCGCTCAGCGACCGCGCGCTGCGGCTGGCCATGTGGCGGGCCGCCCGCGACGGCCTGGAGGGGCACGCCCTCGACCCGTTCTCCGCCGACCTGGTGCCCGCGCGCCGCCAACTCGACCGCCTGGTCGAGGCGGCGATGCCCGGACTCACCGCCGACGCCGAGGGCGAACTCGTCGAGCGGCTGCTGCTGCGCCTGTTCTCGCTCGGCTCGGGGGCGCACCGCCAGCGGACCGCCTACGCGCGGCGGGGGCGGCTCTCCGACGTCCTGGACCTCCTGGTCCGCCAGACGACGCACGGCCTCGACGCCGCGGAGCCGTGATCCGATCGCCCGCCGGCATCAGCGGGCGGGCAGCCCGGAGGCCCGGATGGTGATGTTGAGCCGCCCCGAGGAGAGCCCGCACTCGGGGTCGGCGGTGCCCGGCAGGGTGCGCGGCACGCCGTGGTAGGCCATGCGGGACGGGCCGCCGAAGACGAACAGGTCGCCGCCGCGCAGTTCGACGTCGGTGTAGGGGCGGCCCCGGGTCTCGGGGTTGCCGAAGCGGAAGACGCAGGAGTCGCCGAGGCTGAGCGACACCACGGGGGCGTCCACGCGCTCCTCCCGGTCCTGGTGCAGGCCCATGCGGGCGTCGGCGTCGTAGAAGTTCACCAGCGCCACGTCGTAGGGCGGGGCGTCCGGCGGCGGCGGAGCGCCGTAGGCCGCGGCGACGGCCGCGCCGGCGAGTTCGCCGAGCAGCGGCGGGAACGGCTTGACCGGGGTGCCGTCCGGCAGCGTCCGCGTGTAGCGGTACGGCGCCCAGTGCCAGCCGAGCGACACGATCCGCACGCTCATCTCGCCGCCGCGCGGCATCCGGTGCCGGCGCATTCCGGCGGGGCCGGTGGCCCAGTCCCGGCAGCGCCGGACGAGGTCGCGCTGCCGCTCCGCGTCCAGCCAGCCCGGCACGTGCACGGCGCCGGGCGCGACGGTGACCGGCCCGTCCGGCCGCGGATCGAACAGCGCGCCGCTCACGGCCGCGCCGTCCCCGGCCGCAGGTAGCGCACCTCCGGTATCGGAGCGCCGGCGTGGAAGTCGCGCTCGCGGCCGTCGGGGCTGAACCCGCACGCCTCGTAGAACCGCCGGGCCCGCTCGTTGTCGCGGAACGTCCACAGCGAGACCGCTCTGCCCTCCCCGATATCGCGCAGCGCGGCCGCCATCAGCGCGCGGCCCACGCCTCGGCGCCAGTGGCCGGGCACGGCGTAACACGCGTAGATCTCGTGGACGCCGGCAGCGGCGTGGTCGGGGTCCCGGGACGGGCCGGCCGCGAGCCAGCCGACCACGTCGCCGCCGACCTCGGCGAGGTACTCCCGCACGCCCGGGCGGGGCGCCCGCAGCAGCCCCTCGCGGGCGGCGGGGTCGGGCGCCATCCGGTCCAGGAACGCGTCGGGGACGATGCCGCGGTAGGCGGCGCGCCAGCCCGACACCCGCACGGTGGCGATCGCCCGGCCGTCGCCGGCCGCCGCCCGGCGGACCCGCACGGCCGCCGCCTGCCGCGCCTGGTCGGTGCTCATGGCCCCATCCGACCACGTCGCCGCCCGGCCGGGCAACCGCCCCGCCGCCGTCCGTCCGGCGCGGCGGGGCGGCCCCGGGACTACTCCTCCAGGGCGGCGTCCAGCGTGATCGTGGTGCCCGCGAGCGCCTGGCTGACCGGGCAGCCGGTCTTCGCGGCCTCGGCGGCCTTCGCGAAGTCGGCGGCGCTCAGGCCGGGGACCTGGGCGCGCACGGTGAGGTGGATACCCGTGATGCCCGTGCCGGGCTTGAAGGTGACGTCGGCCTTGGTCTCGACGGACCGCGGCGGCGTCCCGGCCTGGGAGAGGCCGTGGCTCAGCGCCATGGAGAAGCAGGAGGAGTGCGCCGCCGCGATGAGCTCCTCCGGGCTGGTGCGGCCCTCGGAGACGTCGGAGCGCGCCTTCCAGGTCACGTTCTGGTCCGGCAGGCCGGAGGAGTCGAACGAGACGGTGCCCTGGCCCTCGGCCAGAGTGCCCTCCCAGCGGGTGTGGGCGGTGCGAACAACAGGCATGGCGACTCTCCTCTTCGAACAGCGGTGAACGGACTGCGCACCGCGCCCGCGCCGTCGGGCGGTGCGGAACGGCGGCGCCGACGATCATCCCACTCGGGGCCCGTCCAGCCCACCGTATCGACCCGCGCTGCCGGAGGATTCAGCCGCATGGGGGTGCGGCGGCCCCGGGCCCGGAGCCGACCGGGGCGGCCGGTGCCGTGGTGCCGGCCGGCGCCCGGGGCGCGCGCGTGGTGCTCCCCCCCCCGCGGTCCAACCTCGTGGACACCCCGGCCAGGGCCCAAGGCCCGCCGGGCGCGGCGCCGCAGGGCCCGGCGGAGCTGCTCCCCGCACCCGGCGTGCGCCTCCTTGACGCCCACGAACGCGCTGCGAGGCACCGCGGCCCCGCGCCCAGCCGCCGCTCGATGTCCCGTCCCGGGCGCCCGACGACCTTCCCGGCACAGGTTCAGGCGCACCCCGCGACGCGGATTCGACCGTGCGGAACCGGGGGGGAGGGCCCGCCAGGTGCCGCGCCGCCGGACCGGCCCGCTGGCGGCGGTGATCGGGGAGGAGGTGCGGCCTCCTCCTCCCCGCGAGCGGGGCCGGAGCCGGCCTGAGCTCGCCGGAGGCCACGCGGGCGGGCACCGGCGAGGCCTTCTCCGTGTGCGGAGGCCGCAGCGGCGCCGCCGGGCCGCGGGCGAGAACAGGTCGAGGTCGGCGACGCGGTCGCCGACCGTGAGCGTCCACCGCGCGTAGCGCCACTCCGACATGGGGGAGAGGCTGACGGATCGGTAGTTCGCGCGGTACCGGGCGAGTCCGCCCGGGGAAAGGACGCAGGGCAGGCGCGGTGGCCGCTGCGGGAACGCGTCGGCTTCCGAGGTGCGGCGCACCGCCAGCCGCGCGTTCCGCTCCACCAGCCGCAGCCCCCAGCCCCCGATCCCGCCGCGGCTGCCCGGGCGCGGGGTGCCGAACGCTGCCGCGGGGCGCTACCCGTGGTCGCCGTGCAGCACGACGTCGTGCAGCGGGACTCCGGCGGCGTCCGGCTCGGTGCCGGGCGGGAGCGCGGCCGGCAGAGGCAAGGCGCCGGCGGGTGACCGCGCGCTCGCGCGCCGCCGCGGCGCCGCGGTTCTCCGGGGACCACCAGACGGCGGTCCGCTGCGCGGTGATCCGCGCAGCTTCCGCTCCGCACGTCCGTCATGCGGCCAGTAGGGGAGCGCCGGCGGTCCGGCGCCAGCCCGGCCTCTCCCGCGGGCGCACGCCCGCGTGGCGCGGGACCGGCCCCGCCGCTCGGGCGGGCCGGGCGGCGGACGGGGAAAGCGCCGGACGCGGAATGCGGCGCCCGGACGAATCTGGGCGGCCGGCGGTGTTCGGGACCGCGTCCCGGATCCGTTTTCTCCGCGCCCGGTCGCCGTGGAATTCGGCACCCGGCGGATTCGAGGCGGAACCGCCTTCCCCGGAGGGTGGTACGTGATTTTGATTTTCCGATTGAGTGCCTTGCTAATTTAATTGTATAGTGATCCGCGTCCCGAATTCGAAGGGGATTTAGTTTTCGATTTTCGGGTGACCGTGAAATCTATTCATCGATGATTCTCGCCCCGTCGCCGCGGCGACTCCCGGCCCGGCCGCACCGGTCAGAAACCGGCGGCCCCCGGACCGGCGGCGGCCCGCGGACCGATCGAGGAGACCCGGGGAGTACATGAACCACCCATGCACCGGCACCGTCGAGGCCGGCACCCACCACCAGCGGATCCGCGCCTTCATGGCCGCTCATACCGGTCCGACGCCCTTCCTGGTCGTCGACCTCCCGACCGTGGCGCGGTGCTACCGGGCGCTTGCGGGCGCCTTCGGCTCCGCGCGGGTGTTCTACGCCGTCAAGGCCAACCCCGAGCCCCGCCTGGTCCGGCTGCTCGTCCGGCTCGGGGCGTCGTTCGACGTCGCGAGCCGCAGCGAGGTCGACCTCTGCCTGGCCGCCGGGGCGGATCCGGCGTCGCTGTCCTACGGCAACACGGTGAAGAAGGCGTCGGACATCCGCTACGCCCACGCCCGCGGAGTGCGGCTGTTCGTGTTCGACAGCGCGGAGGAGCTGCGCAAGCTCGCCGAGCACGCGCCCGGCTCCCAGGTCTTCTGCCGGCTACTGGCGAGCGGCGAGGGCTCGCTGTGGCCGCTGAGCCGCAAGTTCGGCTGCGCCCCCGATATGGCCGTCGAGCTGCTGCGGGCCGCGCCCGCGCTCGGGCTGGACCCGGTCGGGGTCTCCTTCCACGTCGGCTCCCAGCAGCTCGACCCGGCCCGGTGGGACCCCAGCATCGCGCAGGCGGCACGGATCTTCGCCGAGCTGGAGTCGGTCGGCGTGCGGCTGCGGATGCTCAACGTCGGCGGCGGCTTCGCCACCGACTACCTGCGGCCGGTCCCGCCGATCGACGCCTACGCGGCGGCCGTCCGCGCCTCCGTCCGCCGCCACTTCCGCGTGCCGCCGAGCCTGGTCGCGGAGCCGGGGCGCTACCTCGTCGCCGAGGCCGGGGTCCTGCGCTGCGAGGTGGTGCTCATCTCGCGCAAGCACCACCACGACGAGAAGCGCTGGGTGTACCTGGACATCGGCCGCTACGGCGGGCTCATCGACACCGAGGGCGAGGCCATCCACTACCGCCTGGTCACGGCCCACGACGACGGCCCCGGCGGGCCCGTGATCATCGCCGGCCCCACCTGCGACAGCGTCGACATCCTGTACGAACGCGCCCCCTACCGGCTGCCGCTGGCCCTGCGCCCGGGCGACCACGTCGACATCCTGGGCGCCGGCGCCTACACGGTGTCCTCCGCCACGGTCGGCTTCAACGGCATGGCGCCGCTGACCGCCCACTACATCGGGTCGGAGTTCCCGAGCGCCGCGGACGCCGACGGCGAGTGACCGCCGCACCCCACACGCCCGCCGTGCCCGCCTCATCCTGGCATGACCGTTCGGACATGCCGATCGGGTGGCCATGTGAGGCTTATGCGCCCGCGTCCGGCGGGAGACCATCCCAGTGCGCTCTTCTTCCCGGCGACGGGTCCCGGAGCGTGGCCGGAGAACGGCCGCTGTCACGCACGGAACACGAGCACGAGATGGTCCCCCAGAACCGGCTCCGGGTAGGTAGACCTTGCACGCGATCATCATGGCTGGCGGTAAGGGAAAACGGCTACTCCCGCTCACCGAGGACCGGCCCAAAGGGCTGATCCCGGTCGGCGGATCTCCCATCCTCGACATCATCATCCGGCAATTGACCACCGCCGGATTCAGCAGAGTCACATTGTGCGTCTCGCATTTCGGCGACATGATCCGCCGGAGGTTCTCCGCCGCGAGCTTTCCGGGCGCCACGCTCGACTTCAGCGTCGACCGGGTCGCCCTGGGCACCGCCGCGCCGCTGCGATGGGTCGAGCGGTGGGACACCCCCGCACTCGTCATGAACGGCGACGTCCTCACCACGCTGGACTTCCGGCACCTCTACGAGGAGCACGCGCGCGGCGGCGCCCTGCTGACCGTCGCCGCGCAGCGCCACGAGGTCCCGGTCGACCTCGGCGTGCTCCAGATCGCCGGCGGCCGGGTCCGGGGGTTGTGGGAGAAGCCCCGGCTGGGGCTCGACGTGAGCTCGGGAATCTACGTCGTCAGCCCCGGCGCGCGCGAGCGGCTGGATGACGACGTCACCGACATGACCGACCTCATCCTGCGGCTCGTGGAGCACGGCGACCCGGTCACCGCCTACGAGTTCGGCGGCGAGTGGCACGACATCGGCACCCCGGACCGCTACGAGCACGCCGAGCGGGAGTTCACCGCCCACCCCGAGCGGTACCTGGGGCCCAAGCGGGTCGCCGGGCGGGTGCGGCGGGAGGCTCTCCCGGTCGCCGCACCGGGCGCGTGGCCGCGCCAGGCCGAGACACGCTTCGACGTCGCGCTCATCGCGAGCTGGGCCCGATGAGCGCGGTACCGACCGACCAAGGCAGCACGGATCGAACAGGGGTAGCGATGACGGTTGAGCCGGACGAGCTGGTCCGCGAGGTCGCGACCGAGATGGGCGAGGTGCTGGGGCGCCCCGCCCTCGCCGAGGACGAGGACTTCTTCGACAGCGGAGGCGACTCCTACCGCGCGATCGAGATCATCACTCGCCTGGTCGCCAGGTTCGGGCCCAAGGAGGAGACCGCCGCCGAGGGCCTGCAGGCCGACCTGCTGCTGGCCATCTTCGACGAGTCGACGCCCGCCGCCGTCGCCTCCCTGCTGCAGCGGCAGGAGCGGTGAGCCGCCCCCTGTCGGCGGTCCACGGCCCCGGAGCCGTCGGCGAACTCCGCGCCACGCTCCGCCGGTACGCCCGCGCCCACCCCGACCGCGCGGCCGTGCGCGCCGGCCCCGACGGGGACGACGCCCTGTCATGGCGGCTGCTCCACGACCGCGCCAACGACGTGGCGGCCAACGCCCACGGTCTCACCGGGCGCCCGGGACCGGTGGTCCTGCTGCTGGACAGCACCCCGGCCTCGGTGGCGACCCTGCTCGGGCTCCTCCTCGCCGCCGCCGACCTGCTTCTCGTCGAGGCCGACAACTCCCACCTCGCCGACGAGGGCTCGGCGGTACGCGGCGCCGGGCCCGCCGCGATCGTGGTGCCGCCCGGCCGCCGGCCCGTGGTCCCGGACTCCATCCCGGTGTACGACTACGCCGACCTCGCCGGGCCGCACCGCGCGCCGTCCGCGCCCGGCCGCCCCGACCACCGCGACCCGGCCGTCCTCCAGCTCACCTCGGGTTCCACCGGTGAGCCCCGGATCACCCGCCAGACCCTGGGCGCGGCCCTGCGCGGCGCCGCCGCCTACCGCGAGGTGTACCGGCTCGGCGGTGCCGACACCTCGCTGGTCACCGTGCCCCTCGCGCACGCCTTCGGCCTCATCTGCGGGGCCCTCACCGCGCTGACGTCCGGCGCCACCCTCGTCACCGTCCCCCGGTTCACGGTGCGGGCCGTGCTCGACGGCCTCCGCTCGGGGGCCACCGTCCTGCTCGGGGCGCCGCTGGGCTACGAGCTCCTGGCGGCGGCCCTGCCCGCCGGCGCACCCCCGCCGGAACTGCGCCTCGCGCTGTCGTCCGGCAGTCCCCTGCCGGAACGCACCCGCGCCCGCGCCACCGCGGCCCTGGGCCGCCCCCTCCACCAGGTCTACGGCAGCACCGAGGCCGGGCTGATCGCCTGCCAGTACGATCGCGCGCAGCCCTGGCCCGAGGAGAGCGTGGGTCTGGCGGGCCCCGGGGTGCGCTGGCGCATCCGCCCCTCAGCGCCCGGGGAGTCCGAGGGGAGCCTGCTGGTCAGCACACCCGCCATGTTCCGCGGCTACCTGGACGGCCCGGCCGCCCTCACCGCCGACGGCTTCCTCGACACCGGCGACATCGCCCGGGTCGACGAGGCCGGGCACCTCTTCCTCGTCGCCCGCAAGAGCACCTTCGTCAACGTCGGCGGACGCAAGGTCAACCCGCGGCGGATCGAACGCATCGCCGAGCAGCACCCCGGTGTGCGGGAGATCTCCGTCTTCGGGGTGGGCGGCATCGACCGGGAGGAGCAGCTCCACGCCGCCGTCGCGCTGGAGGCCGGCACCGGGGCCGAGGAACTCCTCGCCCACTGCCGGTCGCGGCTGATGCCCTACGAGGTGCCGCGCCACGTGCACGTCTACGACCGACTGCCCCGCACCGGCATGGGCAAGGTCGACCGCCGCAAGCTCATCGAGTCCGTCGCCCATCAGGCAACCAGGGGGTAGCACCGTGTCCCAGACCAGCGTGGCAGTAGCAGAGCCGACGGATACCGCGTCGCGCGGCCGCGACCCCGTCGCGGTCGTCGGCCTCGGCTACGTCGGCCTGCCGCTCGCCCTCGCCCTCGCCGGCACCGGCGCCCGCGTCGTGGGCGTCGACACCAGCGCCCGTGTCCGCGAGTCGCTCGCCGCCGGCCGGCCCCTCTTCGTGGAACCCGGGGTCGAGGAGGCGCTCCGCGCGCTCTCGCCCGAGGAGTTCGCCATCACCGACCGGCTCCCCGACACCCCGCCGCGCGCCGTGATCATCTGCGTGGGCACCGCCGTCCACGCGGACTCGCGCGAGCCCGACCTGCGGCACCTGCGCGCCGCCGCCGCGCACGTGGCCGAGCACGTCGCCGACGACACGCTCGTGATCGTCCGCAGCACCGTACCCGTGGGTACCTGCCGGGAGATCGTCCTGCCGCAGCTGCGCCGGCGGGTCACCGACCCACTCCTGGCGTTCTGCCCGGAGCGCATCATCCAGGGGCGGGCCATGGCCGAACTCGCGTCGCTGCCGCAGATCATCGGCGGCCTCGACCGGACCTCCGCGGCGCGCGCGGGCGAACTGCTGAAGAGCGTCGCCGGCGACCAGATCACCGTCTCCTCGCTGGAGGCGGCCGAGATGATCAAGCTCATCTGCAACGCCCACACCGACCTGCTGTACGGCTTCGGCAACGAGATCGCGCTGCTCGCCGCACCCCTCGGACTGGACGCCGACGAGCTGATCTCCGCCGCCAACCTCCGCTACCCGCGCCCCGACCTCGCCCGTCCCGGGTTCGTCGGCGGCAGCTGCCTCACGAAGGACCCCTACCTGCTCCTGCACACCGCCGAGCGCGCCGGGCACCGCCCCCCGCTCGTCGCGGCGGCGCGCGAGATCAACGAGCAGGTGCCCGGGCACGTCGTGGAGCGGGTCCTCGCCGCCCTGGAACGCGCCGGCCGCCCGGCCGAGACCGCCAAGGTGCTGGTGTGCGGCATCGCCTACAAGGGCCGGCCGGTCACCGACGACGTGCGCGGGGCGGCCTCGGTGCAGGTCGCGGCGGCGCTGCGGGACCGCGTCGCCGTCCTGGGCGGCCACGACTTCGTCGTCGGTCCCGACCGGATCGCCGAACTCGGCTACCGGCCCATGGAGCTGGAGGAGGGCCTGACCGACGCCGACGCCGTGGTGCTGCTCGTGGACCACCCCGGCTACGCACGGCCCGAGAACACCGCCCACCTCGCCCGCATGCGGCGCCCGTCGGTGGTGTTCGACATGTGGGGGCTGCTCCGGACGGAGTTCGGCGCACCCACCGGGCCCCAGGGCATCGAGTACCTGAGGCTGGGCCGTGGCTGAGCGCGCACTCGTCACCGGCGGAGCCGGCTTCGTGGGGCTGCACCTGGTGCGCCGCCTGCTCGCCGACGGCGTCGAGGTCACCCTGCTGGACGACTTCTCCCGGGGCCGCCCCGACCGCGACTTCCGAGAACTGGCCGCGCACGTGGCGACGGTCGAACACGACCTCACGACGCCGATCCCGCCCGGCCTCCTGCCCGGCCCCTACGACGAGGTGTACCACCTCGCCGCCGTGGTCGGTGTGCACCAGAGCATCCAGCGGCCCGCGCACGTGCTCGCCACCAACCTGCTCTCCACGATCCACCTCGTCGACTGGTGCGCCCGGGCCGAGCCCGGCGCGCTCTTCCTGAGCTCGACCAGCGAGGTCGCCGACGGTGCCGCCGCCGCGGGCCTGGCCGAGCACCCCACCCGCGAGGACGTGCCGTTCGTCATCGCCGACCTCGGTTCGGCCCGGTCCTCCTACGCGCTCAGCAAGGCCGTGGCCGAGTCCATGTTCCGCCGGCTGCACGGCCCGTCCCGGGTGCGGATCGGCCGGTACCACAACGTCTACGGGCCCCGCATGGGACGCCGGCACGTCATCCCCGAGCTGATCGGCCGGATCCTTGAGGGGCGCGATCCCTTCCCGCTGTACGGCGCCTACCAGACCCGGGCGTTCTGCTATGTCACCGACGCCGTCGACGCCACCGTGCGGCTGACCCGGCTCGACCACGACGAGCCCCTCGTGGCCAACATCGGAGACGACAGCGAGGAGATCCGCATCGACGCCCTCGCCCAGCGGCTGTTCCGGATCGCGGGCGTCAGTCCGCGCCTGGAGGTGCACGACCCTCCGGCCGGATCGCCCAGCCGCCGGCTGCCGGACCTCGGCGCACTGCGCGGCCTCCTCGGACCGCTGCCCGCCACCCCGCTCGACGAGGGCCTGCGCCGCACCGTCGAGTGGTACACGGCCCACGGGGCGGCCGGCCATGAGTGAGGTCCTCGTGGTCTTCGGCGGATACGGCGCTGGGCTGGCGGGCGCCGAGCGCATGGCGTGGCGCACCGCGCAGCACCTCGCGCTGCGCGGGCACGCCGTCACCGTGGCCACCGACTCCCGGCGGCCGTCCTTCCTGGGCGACACGGCCCTGCGGGTGCTGCGCACCGAGCCGGAGCTGCGGCGGGCCGTCCAGGAGCAGCCGCCCGAGGTCGTGCACGCCTTCGACCTCGCCCGCCCCGCCCATGTCGCCATGGCGCTGCGCGCCGCCCGCGAGTGCGGCGCCCGCCTCGTGCTCACCCCGGCCACCACTCCGGAGCTGTGGCCGGACCTCGCCACCGGCCGGGAGGCGTGCGCCGCCGCCGACACCGTCTTCGCCCTGACCCCGACCGAGGCCGCCGCGCTGCGGGCGCACGGCGCGGCCGACACGGCGCTGCGCCCCCTCCCGCAGGCGGCCGACCTCGTCGGCCGGCCGGATCCGGTGGGTTTCCGCCGCCGACACGGCCTCAGCGGCCCGACCGTGCTCTTCGTCGGCCGGCGCACCATCGACAAGGGCTACCCGCGCCTGGTGGCGGCGGCCCCGGAGGTGTGGCGGCGGGTCCCGGATACCGAGTTCGTGTTCGCGGGCCCGCCCGGCGACGGCGCCGCCGCCGGTCTGCCCGGGCCGCCCGGCGACCCCCGGGTCCACGACCTCGGCATGGTCGACGACCAGACCAAGCACGACGCGGTGGCGGCCTGCGACGTCCTCTGCCTGCCGACCAGCGCGGACGTGTTCCCGCTGGTCTTCGCCGAGGCGTGGACCCGCGGGCGGCCGGTGCTGAGCGGTGCGTTCCCCGGCGCGCACGACGTGGTGCGCGATGGCGTGGACGGCCTCGTCGTGCCGCCCCGGCCCGGCGATGTGGCCCGCGCACTCGTCCGGCTGCTCACCGACGCGGCGCTGCGCCGGGACCTGGGCGCCGCCGGGCGGCGCCGGGCCCGGCGCGAGTTCACCTGGGAACGCGTGGTGGCCGCCTGCGAGGCCGGGTACCGGACGGGTGGCGCGGCCCTGACCACGGCCGCCGCCACCGCCCCCCCGCACCGCGCCGCGGGGCCCCCGTGAGCCGGGTCTCCCGGAGCGGCGGACGAGCGCGGACAGCGCGGGCTGCTGCCGCACAGGGCGCGGCGGTCGCCTCCAGGGAACGCGGCGCGGCCCCCGCCACACCGGTCCGGCGGCGGGCCGACGGCGGACCGGCATGCCCCCGGCGCTCCGCCACCCGAGGCCTGCCGCCCCCCGCGGCGGCCGCTCCCTCACGCCGGGTCGTGCCGCGCAGGGCGGGCGCCGCGGTCAGCGGGGCCGCCGACCTGGGAGCGGGGGCCGGGGCGCGGCCGAGCCAGGGGGCCCGCCCCCGGGCCGGATCGACGGTCCCGGTGAGCGGGCCCCGCGGTTTCGCCGCCCGTGGCCGGCGCGAGCAGCGGTCCGGCACGGGCCTCGACGGCTCCGGCGCCCGGCGGCCTACCGCGCCGGGGGCCGGCGACGAGCGCGCCGCTCCCGGGACGGTCACCGCCGACCGCCGTCCGCGTCCCCCGCGGGAGCGCGGTCCTCGCGGACCGCGCCTGCCCCGTCGCCGGAGCCACCGGCGCAGACACCCGCCGGCCTGGTGACCGACCGGCCTCCCACCCGGGCCGGGCTTGGGCGCGGAAGCCGCCTGCGTCCCGGTTCCGAACACGACCATGTCCGCCGCCGGACTCGCCCGCGGCGCACCCGGCTCGCGCGCCGTCGCCTCGGTACCCGACCGGCTGGCCGGGCCCGCCCGGCAGCGGCCGGATGGCCGACCGGAGTCCGCCC
>NZ_QEIO01000101.1 GCF_003336425.1 Marinitenerispora sediminis
TGTGTCAGCGCGTCTGCGCCCTCAACACCGCGATCTGGCGCAACTGGCAGATCGGCGCCCCGGTCAGGCGATCGCTGATCGCCTACGACCACTGACCAGGACACCAAAGCCCCATCAACGATCGAGCGCGTAGTGGCGCAACGTCGTCATGTGTGCCGGGGCCGATCCGGTCGGCCGGGGGCTCGGAGCGCCCCCGGCCGCGCACAGCGCGTCGCAGACCAGCCGGGTGCCGGAGCATCCGGTCCCGGAACGCCCCGGCCCGGAGGAGGCTCGGGAGCCGGGGCCCGGGCGGGCCGCGCTGCTTCTCTCCCGGCAGCCGTGTGAACTCCAGCGCCAGCGCGTAGGGGTTCGGCGTCCCCCATCAGCCGCCGGTTCGACGTGACGCACTCCGTGGCGGACGTGATGCGGATCCGGGGGCCGACGCCCGGTAGGCGCCGTCGGCGCCAGGGACATCGCGGTGGTCGCGGCCAGCAGGCCGGGGGGAGCGCGCGGAGGCGGTGGCGGCCAGCAGGTCGGGAGTGCGCGGAGGCGGTGGCGGCCAGGCCCGGGGCGGCCTGACGTCGTCGGTGCGGCTGGCCGAGCCCGTCACCGAACTGGAACGGCCGGTGTTCCGCACCCGGATCCGCCGACCGGTCCGGTCGGCGCTCCTCCCAAGCCCGCATGCTGCCGCCCTGGTCTCCAGCGGCTCCGGCACCTCCCCGCCGTCGCCGCGCAGCGAGGAGCGGGCGGCGGCCCGCACCGGGTCCCATGATGGGCCGGAACCCAGGAGGAGAGAGGGGCCGCGCCGGGATCAGCGACGACGCCGCCGGTCAGGCGCGCGGCGCGGGGCCGTCCGGCGGCGTCCGGCGCGGACCGGTGTGCCGCAGCGCGCAGTCACCGCACGTCGCCCCGCCCGGGAGCCGGTAGTAGAGGCAGCAGCTCCTCCGGACGAAGCGGTCGAGGCCGGCGGAGCCGGGGGCGCGCAGTTCGCCCGTGCCCGCGAGCGGCCCGGCGAGCAGGGCCCGGGTAACCGCCGCGGCCGCCGCCGCGTGCCGGGGCCGCGCCCGCGCGAGCAGCCCGGCCGCACCGACCAGCGCCGAGGCCGCGTTGCCCCGCAGCAGCCGCCGCTCGATCCGGACCAGCTCCCGCAGCGACTCGGCGAGCGGAGCCAGCACCCCGTCCAGGACGTGCCGGTGCAGGAGCCCGGACAGCCGCTCCGGTGGGTCCGCTGCCGCGGCGGGCAGCATCCGGTCCTCGGCCAGCCGCAGGGGGAGCGGGCCCGCGTCCACCAGCCGCCAGCGCAGGGCGGCGGGGTCGGGGACGCGACCGTGCCAGAGGGCGCAGCCGAGCGCGGGAGAGAGCAGCCGGGCGGCGAGCCCCTGGTACAGCAGCGACGCGGCCACCCGAGGTTCGACGGCGGCGGCTGCCAAGCCCGCCTGCCGCGCCAGCGCGCGCCGCGTCGTGCCGAGCCGCCGTTCGAGCGCGTCCGGGACCGTCCACAACTCGGCCAGCGCCCGCCACCCCGCCTCGCGCGGCGCCACGCCGAGATCGACGGCGAAGAACGCACTGACTCCGGCGACGTCGGCCAGCACCGCGCGCGTCGGCGCGGCGGCCACCCGGTCGCCCCGAGGAGCCGCTCCCGCATCACCCGTGTCCGCCACGCCACGAGCCTAGACGTCCGGCTGGCCGGCCACGTCCCGCCTTCCGCCCGGTCGACCGGGACATCCGGAACCGAGCGGCCGCGCATCGACGCCGAGCTGGTCTGCGTGGCCGTGGACCGGGGTGCCCCGGGATGCGATTGCGGGCGCGGGTGGCCGCGCCTGACCCCGGCAGGACCGGCCGCCTCTCCCCGCGCCTGCCGGGCCGGTCCGAAGAGGACCGGCGCCTGTGGGCGCGGGGCCCGGCCCCGCAGATCCACTGGGCCGGCGATGGAGGGCGCGGACCGGCGGTGAAGGTGTTCCCCGGGGGGCTGCGCCAGCGCGTCGAGGCGGCCATCCGCCCGCGAGGAACCAGCCGGAGCTGGAGCGGCATGCCCCCGGAGCACCGAGCTCGTGTGGACGCGCACCTGCCAGCGGGTCCGCGCGTGCACCGCCGTGGCCGGGCGCCCCCGGCTGACCGGTAGCCCGCTCCGGCGGCCACTGATCCCCCATGGCCGCTGAACAGGGCACGCGACTCCCGTCGACGATCCAGGCGAGCGGCCCCGGTGGCCCCCGGGGGCGGCGCAGGCTCGCGGCCCGCGACCGCCGCGACCGGGGCGGGGCGGGCGGTACTTTCGGCCAACGCCCGCCCGCCGACGGGCGACCGAGGACGGCGGGGAGCAGCCCGATGGCCGATGCACGGCCGCCCTCGCCCGCCGTAGCGTCGGATGCGCGCCGGGAGCCCCCGGCGGCCGTATCGACGACCGGACAGGAAACAGCCGCCATGGACGCCAGCCGCAGCACTTCCGGGCCGGAGCCGGGCGGGCACGGCGGTCGGCGGGATGCCACGGTCGTGGGACCGCAGGTGGCGGAGCGTCTCCTGGTCTGGGGCGGGTTTCCGCTCCTCGGCGCTGGTGCGGGCTGGCTGCTCGCGTGGCTGGCGCCGTGGGCGGCGTCGCTGAGATGGGTGCCCTTCCAGGGACCGCTGGAGCTCGTGGCGTCCATCCCGCACCCGCAGGCCGCGATCGGCGGCATCGCCCTGGGCGTCGGCGCGGGGCTGGTGGTGGCGTTCCTCGCCGAGCAGGACACCTTGGTGGTCACCGTGGACGACGAGCAGGTGACCCTGGTGCACGGTGAGTCGGTGCGCACCGCGCGCCGCGACGACGTCGCGGCGGCGTTCCTGGAGGGCCCGCACCTGGTGCTGCTCGGCCGCTCGGCAGCGGAACTGGCCCGTGTGGCCGGCGACCGGGACGCCCGCCGGCTCGCGCGTGCCTTCGAGGCCCACGGCTACCCCTGGCGGGCCGACGGTGATCCGCACCGGGAGGAGTACCGCCGCTGGATCCCGGAGGACCCCGACCTCGCGGCGGGCGCCCACGCGCTGTTCCGCGCCCGGGCCGCCGCGCTGCGGAAGAAGGACCGCGCCGACGCCGAGCAGCTGCGCGGCGAGTTCGGCCGGCTGGGCCTCGTGGTCCGGGACGAGTCCGGGCGCCAGTTCTGGCGCCGCACGACGTGACCGTCGCGGCCTTCACCGCCGCGGGCCGCAACGCGATCCAGGCCGGCTTCGACGGCGTCGTGACCCCCGGCGCCAACGGCCGTCCCGTCCACCGGTTCCTCACGCTGAGCCTGTTGGCGTCCGACAAGCGGGGCGGTCCGGCCGGGGCCGGATCCGGCTCGGCGCCGAGGTGCTCCGGGCCATCGCAGCCGAGACCGGAGCGGCCCGCACCAGCCTCCGGGATCTGTCCGGACAGGGGCAACGGCAGCACCGAACCGGGCCCCGAGCCGGCCTGCGCCGCGCTGCTGGGGGCAACCCGTGGGGACCGGCTGCCTCCACGCGCTGGAGGCCGGCGACCGTTGAGGCGATACCGCGGCTGCGCGGGGACTTCGCCAGCGCATCCCTGCTGCCCCGGGCTTCGGCGAGCGCCCCCACCGGCGTGGCCGGACTCGCGCTCATCGAGGACGCGCCGCCGACCTCGCCGCCCACGGCAGGCTGCTCCTCGGCAACCCCGGCCTGGTACGCCGCCGCGCGGCCGGCGGGGCCGTCCAACACCTCCCGACGTAGCCGCTGGTGCAGCGGCGGGCGCGGCCACGCCGACGACCCGGAGCTGGCCGCCGGCCGAGGGAGCAGCCGGTCAGCCGCCGGCCACCGAAGGCAGCACCCACACCTCCGTCCCGGCGGCGACGGGCGTCTCCAGCCCCTCCAGGGACCGGCACTCCTCCGCTCCCACGTAGACGTTGACGTAGCGCCGCAGCCGGCCGCGCTCGTCGCGCAGCCGCCGGTCCAGCCGAGGATGGCGCCGCGCGAGCTCGTCGAGCACCCGGCGCAGCGGCACTCCGCCGGCGTCGACCGGGACGGCGATCCGGGCCTCGCCGTCGGACTCGGCGCGCAGCGCGCCCGGGAGGATGACGGTGACGTCCACGGCGCTACACCTCGACCGCGCGCACGCAGAGCACGTCCGGCAGGTGGCTCGCGACCTGCCGCCAGCGCGGACCGTCGTCGGTGCTGACGAAGACGTCTCCCGCGCGGGTCCCGAAGTAGAACCCGGGGACCTCCGCCCCGTCGGTGCAGGCGGCGTCGCGCAGCACGATGCTGTAGTACGGGTCGGTGGGCAGCCCCTCGCTCGCCGACCGCCACGTCTGCCCCCCGTCGTCGGTGCGGAAGGCGCGGAGGAGGTAGTCCGGTGGCAGGTGGCAGGTCTGGCTGATCACCGGGAAGTTCAGCACCCGGCCCGGGACGCGGGGGTGCGCCACCATGGCGAACCCGAAGTCGGCGGGCAGGCCGTCGGCGATCGAGGTCCAGCCCGCGGACGGGTCCGTGCTGCGGTAGACGCCGTGGTGGTTCTGCAGGTAGAAGGCGCCGTCGGACGCCACGGCCACCTTGTGCACGCACTGCCCGTACTCGGGGTACTCGTCGGGCATGAAGGAGGCCCGGATGCCCCGGTTGGCGGGCGTCCAGCTCTCCCCGCCGTCCTCCGTCTGGTACACCCCGCCGGTGGACATGGCCACGGTCATGGCCCGCGGGTCCGTGCCGGCCGCTCGCACCCGTCCGGGCAGCACCGTGTGGATGGCCGCGCCTCCGGCGCCGGGGTACCAGTTCACCCGGTGCGGGTGGTCCCACAGCGGCCGGACCAGTGTGAAGCTCTCGCCGCCGTCGGTCGAGCGGAACAGCGCCGTGGGCTCGACCCCGGCGTACACGGTGCCGGGCTCGGGGCCGAACGCGAACTGCCAGACCCGGGTGAACGCGGCGTCGACGTCGGAGGGGAAGGCGATCGGCACCCGCGCGGGCTCGTGCCAGCGGGCTCCCAGGTCATCGCTGAACCAGACGCTGGGGCCGAAGTGCGAGCTCTCCGTGCCGACGAGGATCCGCCGGGTGCGCGGGTCGACGCCGATGGCGTACACGCCCGCGGTGTTGGCGTAGTCCTCGGCGTCGAGCCGGTGCGGACCGCTCACCTCCCAGGCGCGCCGATCGTCGCTGCGGGCGGTGAACAGTCCCTTGCGTGTCCCGATGACCAGGAGAAACGCCACGGTGGCCTCCACGGTGAGTCGTTGCGCCCACTCTGACACACACCAACGACATCGCGGCGGCGCCGCACCCGTTCCGACCGGCCCGGACGAGGGGTTGCACCTGACGTAACGTGAGGTCCTAGCGTCGGATCCGTCGCCGCGGCCGCGGCGATGCCGGGGAGAGAGGACGGGCCATGCCCGAGGACGGCGGCCCGGTGTGGAAGGTCGGGGAGCTGGCCCGGCGCACCGGACTGACGGTGCGGACGCTGCACCACTACGAGCAGGTGGGCCTGCTGCGCCCGGCGGCCCGGACGGCCGCCGGACACCGGCTCTACGGGGCGGCGGACGTCCGGCGGCTCTACCAGGTGGTGGCGCTGCGCGAACTCGGCCTGCCGCTGGACGTGATCGGCATCCTGCTGGCCGGCGAGGCCGACATCGCCGAGCGGCTCGCCGAGCACCTCGCGCTGGTCGAGCAGCGGCTGGTCCGGCTGCGGTCGCTGCGGAGCCGGCTCGCCGCGCTCGTGGCCACGGCCGAGTCCACCGGCAGCACCGCACCCGCCGATCTCCTTGGCCTCATCGAGGAGGTGGTCCGAATGCAGGACGTGATCAACAACTACTTCTCGGAGGAGCAGCTCGCGCTGCTGGAGGAGCGGCGCCGTGCTCTCGGGGAGGACGCCATCGCCGCCGCGGAGGCGGAGTGGCCGGAGCTCATCGCGAAGGTCCAGGCGGAGATGGACGCCGGCACCGACCCGGCGGACCCCCGGGTGCGCGCGCTCGCTGGCCGCTGGATGGGTCTGCTGGAGGCGTTCCACGGCGGGGACGACGGGCTGCGCGAGTCGCTGTTCACCATGTACGCCGAGAACAGCGAGCAGATCAACCGGGACAGCGGTGGTCCCTCCCCGGACATGATCGCCTACATCAGCCGGGCGAACGCGGCCGACTGAACGCCGCGGGTGCCCGCCGCCTCGGACCGTCCCGGCCCCTGCGCCTAGGGGCCGGAACACGGGCCGCCGGCGGGGACCTCGCCCTCACGCGCCGCGGTGCGCCGCCGCCTCGGCGGCGCGCGCGATGTTGCGGGCCATCGACCCGAACACGATCCCGTGGAACGGCCGGATCCCCCACCAGTAGAGCTGCCCGGCGAGGCCGCGCGGCTGGAAGACGGCGCGCTGCCGGTAGACGGTGCGGCCCGCTGCCCGCTCCACGCCCAACTCCAGCCAGGCGAGGCCGGGCAGCCGCATCTCCGCCCGCAACCGGAGCAGCCGGCCGCGCTCGACCTCCTCAGCCCGCCAGAAGTCCAGCGAGTCGCCGACGCGCAGCCGCTCCGGGTCCCGGCGCCCGCGCCGCAGCCCGACCCCGCCGGTCAGCCGGTCCAGCCAGCCGCGGGCCGACCACGCGAGCGGCCACGAGTACCACCCCCGCGCGCCGCCGATCCCCTCGACCACCCGCCACAGGTCCTCCGGCGCCGCGGCGACGGTCCGCGACCGCTCGTCGAGGTAGCAGGAGCCGCCGGTCCACTCCGGGTCCGTGGGCAGCGGGTCCGATGGCGCGGTCGGCCAGTCGGCCGACGACCAGCGGGTGGCCACGTCCACCTGGCGGGTCCGGCGCAGCGCGAGGCGCACCGCCTGCTCGTAGTCGACGCGCCCGTGGTCGCCGAGCAGCGCGGAGAGGTCGTCCTCGCGGCAC
Organism: Marinitenerispora sediminis; assembly: GCF_003336425.1. Taxonomy (GTDB): domain Bacteria; phylum Actinomycetota; class Actinomycetes; order Streptosporangiales; family Streptosporangiaceae; genus Marinitenerispora; species Marinitenerispora sediminis. Next base: position 6,801 of record NZ_QEIO01000101.1, read on the forward strand.
ACGGCGTCGTGCCGGAGCGACTCCACCAGGGGCCGCGCGACCGCGCCGGGGACCGGGGTCACCAGCCCGACCCAGAGGCTGGACAGCCACGGCGACAGCACCGGCACCGGGATGATCAGGCGCGGGCGGATGCCCTCCACCCGGGCGAACCCCTGGATCATGTCCGCGTAGGTCATGACGTCGGAGCCGCCGATGTCGAAGGCGCGGTCCACGTCCGCGGGCAGCTCGGCCGCCGCGACCAGCAGCCGCAGGACGTCGCGGACCGCGATCGGCTGCACCCGGCTGCGCACCCACCGCGGCGTGGTCATGACGGGGAGCCGCTCCGTGAGGTAGCGCAGCATCTCGAAGGAGGCGGATCCGGAGCCGATGACCACCGCCGCCCGCAGCACGGCCGTCGGCACCCGGCCCTCCAGCAGCACCCGTCCGACCTCCGCGCGCGACCGCAGGTGCGCGGACGGCCGTCCGCCGCCCGGCACCGGGCCGCCCAGGTAGACGATCCGGCGCAGCCGGCACGCGGCCGCCGCGTCCGCGAAGTTGCGCGCCGCGCGGAGATCGCGGTCCGCGAACCCCGCTCCACCACCCATCGAGTGCACGAGGTAGTAGGCGGCGTCGGTGTCCGCCAGTGCGGCTTCCAGGGACTCGCGGTCCAGGACGTCGCCGCGCACCACCTCGACCCGGGGCCGCCACGGATGGTCGCGGAGCTTGCCCGGCGACCGCGCGAGGCACCGCACCTCATGGCCCGCCCCGAGCAGCTCCGGGACCAGACGGCCCCCGATGTACCCCGTCGCTCCCGTGACCACGACCCGCATCTCGCCCCCCGATCACCGTGGTCGCGCCGGCCCCGTGCCGCGGCGACCGCTCCCACCGGCCCGCTGCCCAGCGCCGCCCGGGTCGCAACACGCCCGGCGGCCGTGATCGCGGCCGCCCCGTGCGAGGCGGTACCGCGGCAGCGGCTCCGCCGGGCCCTCGGAAGGGCGCGGGGCGGGCGGCGGGGCCGAGGGCCCGGTCGGAGGGACCGCGGCTCCGAACCCGCGGGCGGCGCCCCGCTTCGGGGCTGCCAGCCGGCCGCGCCCGCCGGGCGGTCAGCCCTCGCGGTCCGTGCGCGCCCGCGGCCGCGCACGGACGTGCATGCGCTCGCCCTGCCGGCCGAACAGGCTGAGCAGCTCCACCGGCTCGTCGCTGGCGCAGCCGAACCAGTGCGGCAGCCGGGTGTCGAACTCGGCGGCCTCCCCGGGGCCGAGCACCACGTCGTGGTCGGCGAGCACCAGCCGCAGCCGCCCGGAGAGGACGTACAGCCACTCGTACCCCTCGTGGGTGCGCGGGTCCGGCTCGCGGCGGCTCGGCGGAACGATCATCTTGTACGCCTGGAGCGGGCCGGGCGCACGCGTCAGCGGCACCACGACCTGGTCGCGTACGCGGCGCGGGGAGAGCCGGACCCGGGGGTCGCCGACCTCCGGCGCACCGACCAGTTCGTCCAGCGGCACCTGGTGCGCCTGGGCGATGGGCAGCAGCAGCTCCAGGCTGGGCCTGCGCTGCCCGGACTCCAGTCGGGACAGCGTGCTCTTGGATATCCCGGTGGTCTCGGCGAGCTCCGTCAACGTGATGTCGCGCCGCAGGCGGAGCCGTCGCAGGCGCGGGCCCACCCCGGACAGGACGTCGGCGATCTCCGGTGCGTGTTCCATGCCGACATTCCACCCGCCATTCCCGAAAACAGCAACAGTTGTTGCCAGATACGTGAAGCGTCGGCAGGGTTCCTGACGAGGATCCCCGCACGGACCGCCCGGTGGCCGCCGCGCCCGCCGGCGGACGTACGGCCTCCCATCCGCCATTCGACGACGCAGGAGCGCGACGCCATGAGCGCACACCCCGACCACCGGACCGACGACTTCTACTGGACCGCCAAGATCCCCCTGCTGGAGGAGGGCGCCGCGCTGCACCGGCCCGCCCACGAGCAGGCGACCGCCTGGCTGGCCGACCTGCTCCCCGCCGCCGGCGTGCGGCGCGTCCTCGACGTGGGCAGCGGCCCGGGCGTCGCCACGACCTTCCTGCTCGCCGATTCCTTCCCGGAGGCGGAGGTGGTCGCCGTCGACGGCACGCCGGCCCTGCTGGAGCGCGCGCGTGAGCACGCCGAGCGGCGGGGACTGGCCGACCGGGTGCGCACCCTGCACGCGGACCTGCCGGCGGACTTCGGGACGCTCGGTGCGGCCGACGTGGTGTGGAGCAGCCACGCGGTGCACCACCTCGGCGACCAGCAGGCGGCCCTGAACGCGCTCGCCGCAACGCTGCGGCCCGGCGGGCTACTGGCCGTGGCCGAACGGGGCCTCCCCGCGCGCTACCTGCCGCGCGACATCGGCATGGGCAGGCCCGGCCTGCTGGCCCGCCTGGACGCCGCCGAGGAGGACGGCTACACCACCATGCGGGAGGAGCTTCCGGGCAGCACCCCGGTGGTCGAGGACTGGCCCGCCATGCTCGCCGCCGCCGGCCTCGTCCCCAGCGGCTCCCGCACCTTCCTCATCGACCGGCCCGCTCCCCTCGACGCCCCGGTCCGCGAGCAGCTGCACGCCCGGCTGTCCCACCTGCGCGACCAGATCGGCACCCGCCTCGACTCGGCGGACCGGGCCACCCTGGACCGCCTGCTGGACCGCGAATCCCGCGAAGGCATCCTCTGGCGGCCGGACGCCTTCTACCTCATGGCGATCACCGTCCACACCGCCCGGTCCGGCCCGCCCGAGCAGTGACGGACTCCCGGCCGCGGCACCGACCAGCCCGGCCGGTACGACCCGCGCTGCGGGCACGCCTCTTATGAGGCGTGCGCGGCCGCCGCCCGATGCCGGGCCCGGATTGCCCCGCGCTCGGCCACATGACAATCCGCCGCAGAGGCCGGGGACCGGACCTTCGCCACGGGCGCAGGGCCCACCGGAACTTCCGGCACGCCCGTAACTCAACACCGCCGCGCGCGTTCGGTGGAGCGAACCACCACCGAACGCGCGCGACTGGTGCCCCGGGACCGGTCACTTCCTTCCGGTCCTTCGTGCCGGCCGGTTCAGGCGACCGTGGTTTCGAGGGTGACGGGGATGTTGCCGCGGGTCGCGTTGGAGTAGGGGCACACGGCATGTGCGGCGTGCACGAGTTCGTCCGCGGTCCGCTGGTCGATCCCGGCGACTTCCACGTGCAGGGCGGTCGAGAGCGCGAATCCGCCTTGCTCGGTCCTGTGCACGCTGATCTCGGCGATCACCGCCGAGTCTGTGAAGGCCACCTTCCGTCCGGCGGCCACGGCCTTCAGGGCGGAGTGCAGGCACGACGCCCATCCGGCGGCGAAGAGCTGTTCGGGGTTGGTGGCTGTGCCGGGTCCGCCCATCTCGCGCGGGACGGCGAGGGTGACGTCGAGGAGGCCGTCGTTGGTGGCGGCGCGGCCACCGGCGCGGCCGTCGCCGGTCGAGGTGGCGATGGCGGTGTACACGGGGTCGGACATGGGATTCTCCGTTCGTCGGTGAACAGTCGGGGACGGGGGCCGGGGCGCGGTCAGTGGTCTCTGCCGTCGGTTTCCAGGAGCCGTAGCCACACTTCGCTGATGGTCGGAAACGCGGGAACGGCGTGCCAGAGCCGGTCCAGCGGGACCTCGCCGGTGATCGCGATGGTGGCCGCGTGCAGGATCTCGGCGACATCGAAGCCGACGGCGGTGAAGCCGACGACGACGTTTCTGTCGTTGTCGATGACCATGCGTGCTCGACCCGTGTAGCCGTCCGCGTGCAGTGCGGCGCCGGCGACGGCACCGAGGTCGTGGTCGACGACACGCGTGGAGAGACCGTGCGCTTCGGCGGAAGCCGCGGTGTGCCCGACGGTGGCGATCTCGGGGGCGGTGAAGATGACCTGGGCGGTGGCGTGTTCGTCGGCGGTGGAGGCGTGCCGGCCCCACGGGGAGGTGTCGGCGTCCTCACCGGCGGCGCGAGCGGCGACCGCGTCACCGAGGGCACGCGCCTGGTACTTGCCGTGATGGGTCAGCTGAGCGCGCCGGTTCACGTCTCCGGCCGCGTACAACCAGCCGTCGTCCAGCTGGGCGCCATCGTCGGCCAGCACGCGCAGGTCCTGGCCGACGGTGAGCCACGCGCCGGGTGTGAGGCCGACCGTGTCGAGGCCGATATCGCCGGTGTTCGGCGCGCGGCCCACGGCGAGGAGTACACGATCGGCCTCGACGGTCGTTCCGTCGGAGAGTTCGAGAAGAGCGGCCCCGGTCCGACCGCAGCGGGCGGCGACCGCGTCGACGCCTGTCCGGGTCGTGACGCCGGCCTCCTCGAGGGCCGCGGTGACGTGCTCGCTCGCGAACTCCTCCACACCGGGCAGCAGCCGGGTGCGGGAGACCAGCGTGACGCCGGAGCCCAGGGCGGAGTACGCGGTGGCCAGCTCGGTCCCCACGACGCCGCCGCCGATGATCGCCAACCGTTCCGGTGCCGAGTCGGCGGATGCGGCCTCGCGGCTCGTCCAGGTCGGGATCTGGTCGAGCCCGGGGATCGCGGGTCTGAGCGCGCTGCTGCCGGTGGCGACGACCACGGCGTGCCGTGCCCGCAGTTCAACTTCACCGCCGTCGTCACCGCGTACGTGAACGCGGCGGGGACCACTCAGGCGGCCGTGCCCCCGGACCAGATCGATCCCCGCGCTGTGGAGCCAGTCGACCTGGCCCGCGTCCTTCCACTGCGATGCGAAGCGGTTCCGCCGCGCGAACACCTCGGCGGTGTCGAGGGGCCCGGTGATGGCGGCCCTCGCGGCTGGCAGCGCCCGCGCGGCGCGCAGCGCGGCGGCGTCGCGCAGCAGCGCTTTGGTGGGCATGCACGCCCAGTACGAGCATTCGCCGCCGACGAGTTCACGCTCGACGATCGCGGCGGTGAGCCCGCCCCGCACGATCCGGTCCGCGACATTCTCACCGACCGGCCCGGCGCCGATCACGATGACGTCATAGACGTTGGTCACGTCAGGCCTTCTTCGCGGCCGAGTGCAGACGGATCGCGGAAGCGAGGAAGAAGACCGCGCCCAGTGTGGCGTATCCGGCCACGCCGACCAGCGACGCCTGGGGGCCACCGGCCTGGAGGAAGAACCCGGTACCGGCGAACACCGAGATACCGCCGCTGAGGATCATGGGCCACTGGCCGCCCAGGCGGTAGCGCCTGAGCGCGACGGCCAGTTGCACCGCCCCCGCGGTGACCGCCCAGAGGCCCCAGATGCTCAGCACCGCGGCGGACCCGGTCGCCGCGAAGAGCGCGAGGGCGATCGCCGCGAGCGCGCTCAGGGCCATGTTGAGGTAAAGCGCCGCCTTCGGGCGGGTCGCCCCGGCGGACCGGAAATCGATCACCGCGCAGACGAGGTCAAAAACCGGGTACAGCACCAGCAGCGCGACGACCAGCGGGGTCAACGCCGACGCGGTCAAGGCCACCGCGATCGCCCAGCCGACCTGGAACCCGAAGCGGATCAGGTACAGGTTGCGCAACGCGCGTGAGACGCCCGCCTTCTCAGGAGCGGTGAGGGCAGTCATGGGGATCTCTTCCTCTCAGGAGTCGCTGCGGCAGCGACCGCGCACCGAAGTAGAATTACTAGTCACTCTACTTCGGCACAGAGTAGGGCTCCGTTCCGTGATGCGCAAGCCCGTGGGTCGAGGGCGCCTGGCTCCCCTCGTGTCGGCCGGGCGCGCCCTCGGGGACCGACCTCGGGGTTGCGGAGGTCCGGCTTCGGCCGTGAACAGGGATAACTCGGAAGGCGGGTCGCTGCGGGGCCTGGGAAGTGTCGGCAGGGGGATCGGCCGCAGCGGCGAACGCGAACGGTCGCGCGACCGAATCGACCCCCTGGGGGTGAGCCTATGTAGACTGCCTGGTAACTCTAGTGTGTGTGAGTGGTAGAGAGATCTCGAAAACAACCCACTCAAGCCAGGAGGTTGTATGGGTCCCTCAACACGCACCCCGATGCGCGAACGCCTCCTTGAGGCCGCCACCGACCTGTTCTACCTTCAGGGGCTGCGCGCGGTCAGCGTCGACAAGGTGATCGACGCGGCGGGAACGACGAAGGTGACGTTCTACCGGCACTTCAAGAGCAAGGACGACCTGATCGTCGCCTACCTGGAAGGGCGCGCCGCACTCGAACGCGCGGGCATCGGTGCCGCCCTGGCCCGCGGCAACGGCGATGTCGGCGCCACGTTGGAGCTCATGGCGGAACAGGTCGGGCTGGCGGCATGCATGTCGGGGTTCCGCGGCTGCCCCTTCATCAACGCGGCCGCGGAGTATCCCGATCCGGCCAGCCCGGTCCGGCGGGCGGTCGCCGCGCACCGCCAATGGTGCAGGGCCGCCTTCGAACAGCTCGTGGCACCCCTGGGCCGCAAAGGCTCGGACGAGGTCGTCGACAGCCTGATGCTGCTCCGTGATGGGGCGATGGTCAGCGGTTACCTCGACGAACCCGCAGCGGTCGCCGGCGCCTTCCTGCGCGGCGTTCGAGCGGTCATCGGAACCACGGTCGCGGAGACGCGCTGACGCCGGCCCCAAGGAGGGCGCGGTCCTCTGCGCCGTGGTCGGCGGTGCGGTGCGGAAGCGGAGGGGGAGGCGAGAGCCGCCGGAGCGCCGACCGCGGTGTGCGCGGGGCAGGTTCGACGGCCCCCAGGCCTGCGGCGACGCCGCCACCGACCAGCTGGTGGCACGGCCCCGCCCGGCCGTCCCGCATCGAGATGCCGACGCCAGGCCGGCCGTCCCGGACTCCGGCGGGGGCGCGCCCGGCCGGGATCACGGGTCCCCGCCCTGGCCGGGCACCGAGATGGCCGCCGCCTCCGACAGCCACCGTCCCGCCTCGGACACCTCCCTCACCCGTTCGCTCAGGGACTCGCGCAGCGCCTCCGCCTCCCCCTGGACCCGCTGGGCGTCGTCGGCTCCCGCCGCGCTCTCCGACGCGGCGGTGGTGAGGAGGCGGAGGTAGTCGTCATGGCGGCGTTCGTTCTCCTCGCACTGGCGCAGCTCGTGGTGGGCCGTCACGGCGGCGGACGCCAGCGCCGCGTAGTCCTCGAACCTCTCCACCCGGGCGGCGACGGCGGCCCGTACCGCGTCCAGGGCGTCCTGCTGCGGACGCAGCGAGGCGAGGACCCGATCGGACACCGCCTCTCGCTGGCGCTCATCGACACTGCGCTGCAGGTCGCCGCACCGGGCGAGCGCGGCCGCCATGGACCACTCCTGGCCGCGGACCCACGCCTCGTCGTAGCCGGCGCCCAGCGTGTCGCCGAGCACCTCGCGGGCCCGGCGCACCGTGTCGATCGCCGCCTGGAGCCGGCCCAGCAGCGCGGACTCCTCGGCCTGGAAGTCCTCCGGCGGCAGGTAGCGGCCGAAGTGGCGCTCGCCGAGGCTCCGGACGCCCCTGACGAGCAGGGCGAGCGCTCCGAGCGGGCCGGCGGACCAGAAGAACGCGGTGGCGCTGAGCAGCGCCACGTCGTCATCGGCCGCCCACACCAGGAAGAACGGCCCCCACGCCAGCAGCAGCGTGAGGACCCCGCCCACCGCGCCCCGCGCGCGGAAGCCCCACAGCACCAGGGCGCACAGCCCCAGCGTGCTGAGCACGCGGGTGGCGAGGACAGCGGACTCCGGCGCCTGGCCGGCGAGGTGGCCGGCCGTCCAGAAGAGCGCGAGCACGGCCGCCGCGGCACCCCGCCACCACCACCGCGAGCCCCGGCCCCGTGACCGGGGCGCCCGGGAGCGGGGGAGCAGGCCGGCCCGGTTCCGTTCCAGCCGGCGGCGGATCCGGGGCGGCAGTTCCGGGTCGAACACCGGGCGGGGCGGCCGTCGTGGCAACGGCCGTTGCCTCGTCACGTGCGCACCTCCCCGTTCCTCTCGTCTCGTCTCGGCTCGTCGCCGCGCGGCGCGTCAGCCGCCGGTTCCCCGGCCGTCGGCCTCCCGCCAGCGGGCGAGCTGGTCGGACAGGCCGTGCGGCGAACCGTACGTGTCGACGTCCCCGGACGGCCCGACTCCGGCGGAGCCGTCGGCCGGGAAGCCCCGCCGCCGGTTGTGCTCGGCGATGGCCTCCTCCCAGAGCCGCGCGGACCGCGCGGCCGGGTCGTCGGCTTCGGCTCCGGACGGGCCGGGGCGCTGCGGCAGCGGGACAACGGGGGCGAGCCGCGGACCCGTGTCCGGGCCCGGTGGCGGCGGCCACGGCGGCAGCTCGTGGCTCGGGGCGTGCTCGGCGGACGCGGCCTGCCCGGTGGGAGGCTCGGCCGGGACCGGATCCGGCGCGGGCCGCGGCTCCGGCTGCCACACCGCCCCCGCCGGCGGCGTCGGGGCGGCGGTCGCCGCGTCCCGCCGGTCCGCCCCGCGGCCCGGGCGGCTCTTCTTGGCCCGCGTCTTGGGCGGCGGCGCCGAGGTGTCCTCCTCGACGTGCCCGTCCGGGTAGACGATCAGCGGCCAGTCGCCGTCCACACCGCTCGTGGCGACCTTCACCGGACGGCCGAGTTTCCGGGCGGTCTCCGCGATGAGGCGGATGATCTCGGTCCGGGCCTCCCCGGTGGAGGCCGCCGTGACGCGCTGGATCCGCCCGTTGACCGTTACCTCGCCGGTGCCGTCGGTGTTCGTCACCGCGGTGATCTTGGGAAACGCCGGTACCTGGTCGTGTTCGGTGGTCATTGGATGTCGACTCCCCCATCGAGTCAGCCCAGTTCGACTCCGACCTGGGACAGGAAATGGACCGGGTTCAGCACCTGGGCGCCGCGGCGGATCTCCAGGTGCAGGTGGCACCCGGTCGAGGCGCCGTCGCTGCCGACCCGGGCGATCTGCTGGCCGCCTTCGACGCGGTCGCCGACCTTGACCAGCAGGCCGTTGGCGTACATGTGGCCGTACACGCTGGTCAGGCCCTCACCGTGGTCGATCCTGACCCAGTGGCCGAAGCCCCTGGCCGGTCCCGCGTCCGTCACGACCCCGTCCTGCACCGCCCAGATCGGGGAGTCGCACGGCGACCCGATGTCGACCCCCTTGTGGCTGGTGCTCGCCCCGACCGTCGGCGCGTTGCGGGCACCGGGCATGCTGGTGATGGGCCCGCGCGCCGGCAGCGCCCAGCCCTCCGGATTGACCGCGCCGGTCTCGGTCGGCACGCCCGTGCAGGACGACTGGCCGGTGCCCGGCTGGACGTCGGGGACCTCGACCCCGGCCAGCGCCCGCACGACCTGTACGGCTGCGTCCCAGAACTTCGTGTAGTGGTTCGGGTCGGCGTTGCGCTGGGTGCGGTGCGCGACGATGGTGGGTGCCAGCTCGTCACGGCCCTGCACCCGCATCATGGCCCGGAAGAAGTTGGTAGCCGACGTCGTCGGGTCCATCCGGTCCTCGTACGACCCCCATGCGCCGTTGGCGCGCTGCTGGAACAGGCCCCGGGAGTCCGGTCCGGCGTTGTCGCCGTAGTCGATCACCCGCAGGCTCGACTCGCCCATGGCGGTCATCACGCCGATGGTCTGGTCGCGGATCCCCAGGCCGAGCGCCTCGCCCGCGTTCATGATGAGGGCGGCGTTGCGGAGCTGCTCACCGGAGTACCCGGCGACGCTGCCGGAGGGCAGGCCGTCGATGTCGACCGTGACGCCGGGACCACTGGGGCCGCCGCATGCGGCAGACTGCTGCTGGTACGCGACGCCGATGAAGATGATCGGCCCCAGACAACCGCCGATCATGAGCAGCGGAATCAATGCGATGGCGATCACGCAGCCCGACGAGGAGTTCGACTCCGCCATCGCTCAGTCTTCCTCGGGCGGAGTCAGCCGCTCCACCTGCCAAGGTGAATCCTGTTCGGTACGACTCAGCAGCACCTCGTAGGTCCCCACGTCAGTGGGGACATCCACCCAGGCAAGGTAGGCGCTGGAGTCGTCGGCGAGTTCGCCGTCCCCGGTGACCTCGGTGGCCGGAATATTCGCGGGATCGGTTTCTTGGAACTCCATCTGCGCCTGAGGCGAGAGATGACCCCGTATCTCCTCCCACCAGGCCTCCTCGTCGCTTCTGTTCGAGACGAACGCCGTCATCACGGTTTCTGCCTCGCGGACCGCTTCACTTCTGTCACTGGGGCCCCAAGTCGGATATTCGCCGGGATCTTGGAATTCCACGTCTGGTAGGTAGTGATGGCCGGAACCGGTCAGTTCTGTTTCGTCTCCTGCCGGCTCGGCCGTTGGGGCGCATCCCGTGGGCAGCGCAATGCCGATAATGGCCACGGCACCTGCGAGAAGTCGCTTGACGAAGATCATTTCCGTGCGGTTCCCTATGGGCGCTCCGGGACGGTTTTCGGACTGGTGCGAAATAACATACGACATGGAGAGGTGGGAGTTCGGATGGGGGAACAGAATCCGTGGATCACGGTGGCTACTCCTGCAACGTCCGCCGATGAGCCCGAAGTGGACGCCGAAGAGCTTCCGCGCGTCACCGGTCCGCAACGGCCACACGTTGGGGTGCCAGTTCCGCAGAGTAGTGATCTTCTCTCCCGCAGGTCAGTGCCAGAATTTGAAGGCCTGTGGTGGCTCGGCGTCCACGGGGGAGCGGGTGAGACGACGCTTGCGCGATTGATCGAAGCCAGCAGAGTCGCGCATCATGCCTGGCCGGAACCGGTCAGTGCGAGCCAGTCTTCAAGAGTTACGATGCCATCCCAGTTGGCGAAGGTCATTCTCGTTGCTCGCACCCACGCGCATGGACTCCGCGCCGCACAATTAGCTGCCACAGAATGGGCGTCCGGCGCCGTTCCAGGCGTGGACGTGCTCGGAATGGTGTTGGTGGCGGACGCCCCTGGGCGGCTACCGCGCCTGCTGAGGGATATGGCCAAGGTTGTTTCCGGAGGCGTTCCTCGCGTGTGGCATGTTCCGTGGAACGAATCCTGGAGGCTGGGAGAGCCTGTGGATATTGAAAGCAGTCCGAAAGTCGTACAAGCTATGGTCTCCGAGCTGACTGCCCTGTTAGCGCGATAAAAACATCAATTGATCTTGAGGAAGGGCGACGTGTTTTTCGAGGCGACTTCCGAATTAGTCCTTCACCTCGCCGCGGTCCCTGACCCGGGGTCCGGTGAGGCGCCCCCCGGCTCGGAGGGTTTCATCGCCATCCTCGGCTGGGCCAAGTGGGTGGCGCTCGGCATCTGTGTGCTCGGTCTGATGATCGCTGGTGCGACCATGGCCATCCAGTCGCGCCGGGGCGAGGGTGGCGAGCACATGGGCAAGATCGGCATGGTTCTGGCCGGGGTCATCATCATCTCCGCCGCCACGTCGCTGGTGAGCTTCCTCGTCACCTGATCCGAACAACCTGTTTCCATGAAAGGGCCGCGTCGTGGCTGATTCGGGCAACGAGGGAACTGGTGGGCATCCGCTGGCCAGCCGAGGGTTCGTCCTGTCTTCGGTGGTGATCGGCACCGTCGTGGTGCTGGCGGTGATTGTGGTGGTGACGACCCTGGCACGTGGAGAGCCGGAAGAAGGGCAAGCCGCGCCCTCGTCGGAAACCGGGAGCGCCAGCGCCGATCCCGGTTCGGTGCCCAGCGCCGGGGGTGACGCGAGCGTGTGCGGGCTCGACGAGGTCGAAATGACGGGCATGCTCAGCACGGCGCCCGAGGGCACCCAGTGGGAGTTGGTGGGAGCTGTGGCGGTCCCGTCCGTGGAGGGGGCAGGACCGGGCCGAATTGAGGAGAACGGGTTCCGCGACTGCTTTGCGCGGACTCCGACGGGGGCGGTGCTCGCCGCAGCCAACGCGTCGATCCTGACCGGTGATCCGACCCTTGGTGAGCAGGCCATCGAGCGGCTGATCGCGGACGGTCCCGGAAAGGACGTGGCCTTGGAGGGGGGCGGAATTGCTGCGGAATCGCCTGGAGGTGAATCCGACATCAGCGTGCAACTCGCCGGTTTCCGCATGATCTCCTACGACGGCGAGCGCGCGAACATTCAGCTCGCGTATAACAGCTCGATCGGTCTAGAAATGGTCACGCCCATGGATCTGGTGTGGGAGGACGGTGACTGGAAGGCGGTCCTCGCCGACAACGGGGAGCCAGCGGTTCCGGCCTACCCGGTTCCCGATCTCGCCGGATTCGTGCGCTGGGCCGGAGCGTGACACCGTGAGTGGTGCACTGCGCCAGCGACCATCCATCCCGAAGAGCTGACACAGGGTCCGTCAACCGGGGATGATATCGATGCTGCAATCCGCGTACTTCATCCGCGACATCATCAACGGTGTCGTCAGCGGAGTTTCGGGTGTGGTAGGCGACGCTGCTGAAACGGCCTTTGAGGGAATCCTGAACTTCTTCTCCGACGCCGTGATCGAAGCGATCGGCAGTGTTGTCGAGACACTTGGCACTATGTGGGTGGACGTTGACACCCCCGATCTCGTGACCGGACGGGGTTCTTCCATTGCGCAGGGGGCCGAACCCGAGGGGGCGGGCTATGCCCTGGACCTGATGCAGTACACGGTGTGGATTTCGCTCGGAGTCTGCGTCTTCTCTCTCATCGCCTTGGGAGGGATGCTCGCTCTGGCGCGGCATCGGGGCGACGGCGGCGGAATGCTGCGCAAAGTGGGATTCGTCCTCTTTGGAGTGGTACTGATCTCCGCCGCATCTGCCATCGTCTCTGGATTGCTTGCCAGCGTCGGCGGGACTGGTGCTGGAGGCCCGGCCGCCTATCTGCAGAACAGTCTCTGGTGGTACATGGGGGCCGCCGCCGTCGTCTCTGTGATCATCGGCGGCGCGAAGATGGCCTGGGAGCAGCGCGCGGAACCTGGCAAGGAACTGGTGAAGTCGCTGTTCACCCTGGTCGTCGTCTCGGGCGCCGGACTCACTTTCATCAGCCTTGCGGTGGAGGCCTCGGACGCATTCTCCGAGTGGATTCTCGAGGGCGCGATGGGCGGCCGAGACTTCGCTGAGAACATGACGGTTCTGTTAGTCGTGGGCACCGCCTCTGGCGCCGTCTCGCTTGTGCTCCCGTTGATTATCATTGTTCTCGGTCTCGTCGCACTCTGTTTCAGCCTCATGCAGATGATGTTGATGGTCGTGCGTATCGGCATGCTGGTGGTGTTGGCGGGTGTGCTTCCTCTGACGGCGTCCTTCACGAACACCGAGATAGGGCGCTCTTGGTTCCGCAAGTGCGTCGGTTGGCTCGTCGCGTTCATTCTGTACAAGCCGGCGGCAGCCATCGTCTATGCCGCCGCGTTCCAACTCGCGAATTCCAACATTTTCGATGACGAACAGGGGCTTATAAAGTTCCTTGCCGGTGTGACGCTCATGGGCGTCGCCCTCATCGCGATGCCAGCGCTCATGAGATTCGCCGTGCCAATGGTGGGCGGGATGGCGGGCGGCGCCGCCGTCGGTGGCGCCATGGCCGGCGGAGCGATGGACGCAGCCACCAGCCTGCCCACCGGCGCCAAGCCCACCGGTGGTGGCGGCGGTGGGCAGGCTGGTGG